>CAZKRK010000109.1:0-19582 GCA_964555035.1 uncultured Victivallales bacterium
CAAGCCCTGGAGCGGAGCGCAAGGGCAAGGGCGGGCGGAGAGTGAGCAAGATGCCCGGGGAATTGTGTATGAAGGACAGCACTTGAGGTGCGCGTGTTATACGCGCTCACCGGCGGCGACACCGTCTTCCCGGTCCGCGCGCAACTTGGCCAGCACGACCCGCAGGCTGAAGTCTATCCGCAGGAATACGAGCAGTCTCTCCGTGGTCCACATGCGCTTCCTCCACAGGAACTGCCAGACCCGCCGGCAGGGAGAAGGGGGCAGGACCAGGTCCATGCGGTCCACGCGAAAGCGGGCATCGCTGTAGTAGTTGTACGGATAGTCCGGTTCGAAGTACCGAAAGGTGGCGCAGGTGATCGGCGTACAGTGTGTGGGATCGCCGAGGTAGCGCAGCGTGGCGCCATGCGGGGCCTCGATCTCGAGGATGCCGCCTGGTTTCAACACCGCATGGGCGTTGGACATGAAACGCGTCAGGCTCGGAATGTGTTCCACGACGTGAAACGCAAGGAGACGGTCCACGCTCTCGTCCTCCAGGGGCCAGGAAGGCGCGCTCAGATCACAGACGACGTCTACGCCGGGCAGTGACAGAATATCCAGGCCGATCGTCCCCGGTTGCTTGTTCTTGCCGCAGCCGAGATGGACGACGACCGGCGTGGTCTGCTCCTCGTTGCTACTCATCGTCACTCACCAGTAGTATCCGGGACTTGATTGCGCCCCACCGCCGCCGATACACAAACAGAAAACAGAAGGCCAGGTACAGGACGCCGACGATCGCACCGGACGCAAACCAGTGCGCCCTTTCGCGCAACCATAGAACCGCGAGACCCGAACACGCGCCGATCGCAACGAGAGCACCGATATGACGCCAGGGCACCTGAAACCGGCTCGAACGGTACACCATCCCGACCAGTACGACAAGCGCGACGCCCTGGCACAACACGGTGGCGATCGCCGCCCCGACGGCCCCCTGAGTCGGGATGAGGACCGCATTCGCCGCCACGTTTGTGGCCGTAGTCAAGACGGAAGCCCACAGCTCCCAGCGCTGCTTGCGCGCACAAATGAGGAGATTGACCAGGAGGACATTGACATATCCCAGCGGTACCTGCAGGCAAAGGATCGACAGGACTCTTCCCGAGCTGGCATAGAGGTCACCGAACAACGCCGGGATCAGTCGGTCGGACAGCGGCGCGAGAATCGTCGCAAACGGAATTCCCAGGAGCAGCATCAGGAGCAGCAATTCACGACACAAACCGTCGTACCGTCCCGGGTTCCGGCGATACGCTTTCGCAAGGACGGGAAACGCGGATACGGTGAGGGCCCCGGACACGATGTAGGCGGCCTCGGCCGGTTTGAGAGCGGCGCCGTAGATGCCGACGGACAGGCTCCCGTCGAGCGCCTGCAACATGACGACGTCAATTCGCACCTGGATGATGGTGAGCACGGACGAGAGAGCCAAGGGCCAGGACTCGCGCAAGATGGACATCACGCGTTCGAGGGTGGCGCGAGCCCGGGGCAGCGCGAACGAGTTCGCAAGCCGGCGCTCCGCGAGCAGCGCCGCCAGGGTGGCGGCTAGACTGCACAAAACAACGTCGATGACTCCTCCCCCCAGAACGACAACTGAGACGACCAGGCCGCAGTAGACAGCCGCGCGTCCCAGGGTCACCCACGCGCTCCAGCCCGCGCGAAGGTGGGCGCGGAGGCGTGCGATGTAGACTGCCCGCAGACTGGTCACGAGACCGAGGCAAGCCCAGAGCACTACCGGCCGCCCAGCCGGATTGTCGCGAAACACGACGCAGGCAACGCAGGCGGCCGCCGCCAGAGATCCCGCAAACAACACAAGGCGCAGCGCAACCGCGCTGCGCCAGAACTCGCCGGCCTGCGCTCCCCGGAGGTAAGACATTTCACGCGTGACGATCGCGTTCGTGCCCAGCACTGCCGGCACTTCAAAGAAGGCAACATAGGCGAAAGCGAACGTCAGCAGACCGAACATCTGCGGCTGGAGGTATCTCGCCAGAACGCACGTGGTGACGAACGCAAACACCTGACACAAGACCTGGCACGCAAAGACGGTTGTGCTGTTTCGCGCAATGTTCCTTGCCACGGGCTCTTCCGGGCTGTTGTCAGATTTATCCGCTGGCATCCCGATCCTGTTTGACTAGCTGCGCGCCCCAACAGAGCGCGTCGCAATTGACACGCGGCGCCGCTTTGCCGCGTCCGGCAGCAATGCAGCATAGCGCGCTATGCAGAAGTGATACTACCGAAACCGCGTTCAGAACAAGACGCTTCGGCCGGGCGAGCGATGGGTCGGCCGTTCCCCCGTATCTGGAATTAAACCGGGCCGCACGCTGTTGCCACTCGATGGAACGCGGGGACCCGAGCGGGGTCAGGCTTTCCACGCAGAGACCGGCCTCCTCGGCCAGGATACGGATGCCGTGAGGGGTGAAGCGCCAGAAGTCGGCAGGCTGACTGTGTAGCGGAAAGGTCTGGGGAACGGTCAGGATGAGTCGCCCGCCCGGCTTGAGACAGCGTGCCATCTCCCGCATTGCCCGCCGCGGCCGGGGGATGTGCTCCAGCACGGACGTACACAGAATCCAGTCAAGGTGACCGGTCGCGATCCCGCATTCCTGGATGTCAGTGAGAAGGTGGAGTTCCGTTCCCGGTTGCGGACGGATGTCGACGTGCCACATGGTCGCTCCGGCCGGCAGGAGCTCGCCGTACGTGATGGTGCCGGCGCCGAAGTTCACGCCCGTTCCGGCGATCGCAGCCAGGGCGGTTTTCGAGTAGCGGAGAATCAGCCTGTTTGTTATCGCGTAGTGGCAGAACGGGGACGTCGGCGAGACTCGGCCCGGGCGAGTTGCCGGATACGCGCACGCTGCTGTTTGACCCTTGGCGGAAGCGGGCGATCTCGTCACCAGGTCAGGAATCCCGTTGCGATACGCGAAACGGCAACCACACCCCGTCCCCGTACAGGCCAGCGTCTCGCCCTCCTGTTCGAGCGGTGATTTGCAGGCCGGGCAGGCCAGCAAGCTCAGGGGAAGCGTTTGCACGGACTTCGGCATGTCAGGTTTCCTGTCCGGCCGCGGCAGTCTCCGTCAACACCCCGGCGTTTTCGCGGACGCGCAAGGGAACGCGCATGCCGTGGAGCAGACCGCGCATCGCACCCATGGCGGCGCGCACTCGCCCCGACCCGAGCTCCATTCGTATCGTGTTCGCGAATACGGACGAGAAGACGGAACGCAGAACCCGTGAGCGGCTGAGAGGCGAGAACGCCTGGAAGAACCAGAGGCGGTTGCGCGTGCGGTAGTAGTGGAAACGCGGAGAACAGCCCCCGACCGAAGAAGACGCATCATGCAGAACCCGCGCCTCGGGCACCGACAGCAGCTCGTAGCCGCTCTGCTTCATCCGCCAGCACCAGTCGGTATCCTCCACGTAGATGAAGTAGTCCTCCACAAAGCGTCCCGTGGCACGGATCGCTTCCCTCGATGCAACCATGAATCCACCCGTCAGCGTATCGAGGCGTCGCGGCGACTGGAACGCGGGATCGTTCGTCCCTTTGCCCTGGCCGTTGTTCGTGAACCAGCTTTGCCGCCAGTCGATGATGGCGCCGCCGGCACACCAGAAGACATCCGGTTTGTCCATGAACACCACATGGGGGGCCAGTGCTCCCAGCGAAATGCCGTCGCGACGGCACGCGTCGGCGCGCTGGGCGAGTGTTTCCAGGGTGTTCGGTTCGACAACGGCGTCGTTGTCGAGGAAGAAGAGATACGACCAGTCGCCCTCGCTCTCGAAGTGGTCGAGAATCAGGTTTCTACCGCCGGCACAACCGGTGTTACGATTCTGGATTGACGACGTAACGAAAGTGAACCGACTCGCGGCTTCCCCGATTCCCTCCCGGGAGTCGTTGTCCACCAGGAACACGTCGAACTCGCGGCAGGTGCTGCTCGCCAGGCTTTCGAGGCACCGCAGCGTCTTCGCCTTCTGGTTTGACGCAAGAATGCCAATGAGGAATGTCTTTCCCATCAGGTCTCCCGTCTCAAACTCGACAGCACTTCATGCCGGCGCATGGTATCGGAAACCAGCTCCGCTGTAAGCTGCCGCATGCATGGATATGCTTCCGGATCGCTGTCGCGGATGCCCAGCGGACATTGACCGGGCTCCCGCATCCGGCCCTCCGTCCAGCAGCCCTGGCACGCCGCGGGCGAGACCACTGCGCACAGACGTTCCCTGGCGCCGAACGCCCTATCGGGTTTCACCGGACCGTACAAGACCGCTGACGGCGTGCCGACCGCCATCGCCAGATGCGCGAGCCCCGAGTCAGGCCCCACATAGAGCCGCGAGCGCGACAAGACGTATGCCGTCTGGCCAACGCTCAACCCGTCCACATAGCTGGTCCCAACGCCGGCGACCGGGCAGTCCCGGCCGACTTCCACAAAACCGACGGACGGACACTCGTGCCGGATCGTCTCGCAGAGTGCCGTCATGTGACTTGTCGCCCAGCTCTTGCACGGCCATCCCGCGCCGCATGAACAGGCAACTACAACCTCCGAGTCCGGCATCGGCCGCGGCAGATCGGCACCGTCCGGGGGAATGACTTGCGGTTCCCGGGGGCGGTAGGGGATGCGATGCAGCGCACACAGATGCTCGAGACGGGGCGTGGCGCGGGCATCGTCCCTGGCGAAGATGTACCGGTCACAGTCGAACTCGCCGCGCCGGTTGTCCACGCTGACGAACGGGTTGTCCCGAAGCAGGTCGGGGCGATTGACGCTTACCGTCAACGTCGCATCGGGGCAGGCATTCGCTACCAGCTCGTAGAACGGAATAGCCAGCACTTCGTCTCCCAGGCGCCAGCGATTCTCAATGTGGACGTGAACGGTGCGTCGCAACAGGAGCTTCAGCCGGTAGCGGAGCCGGCGAACCAATCGACGAAGTCGATTGGAGATCCGCCTGGCCATAGATGTGACACCAACCATTCTGCAACCTCGATTGCAGAGGCGGGCAGCACATACCGCCCCGCCCCGCGGCCACCATTCACTCCTCAAGCCGGAAGCGTGATCGGACTTGCCTACGGATTGCGCGACAAGCCGCAAAGGCCTCTTTGGCCTGATCTCTGTCTGCGGAATCCCCAGGATAGCGGAAATCGACCTCTACGGAACAACCATACCGTTCGGCAGAACGGATTTCAAGTATCCGCGACGACAGGGCGACCTATGTCCAGCACCTCGCGCACCAACTCGACGAAATGGGGCGCGTGGATCTGCAGAGAAAAGCGCTCGCGGACCGTCTCTCTCGCCCGCGTCCCCAGCTCCCGGCGCAGGGCCGGGTCGCCGGCCAGGCGCAGAAGCTTGGCCGCCCACTCGTCGTCATCGTCGGCGAGGAAGCCGTTGACGCCGTCGTCCACGATATCGGTGTTGACACCGACGGGTGAGGCGACGGCGGGCAGGCCGAGGCCCATGTACTGCAGTAGCTTGAAACCGCACTTGCCCTGCGTCCACTCGTTGTCGGGGAGGGGCATGATGCCGGCGTCGGCCCTGGCAAGCTCGCTAATCTCGCTTGCCAGCTCCCATCTGATCCGCTCGATGCGGAGCGGCGCCCATCCCTCGGCGTCCAGAGCGTCGAACGCGTCGCACATGATTCTCAACTCTACCCTTCTGTCGGCGGCCTTCTCGGCGAACAGGCGAAGCGCTTGCATGCGTTCGAGCAGGTAGGGCAGCGTACTGCGTTGACCGGTCCAGACGATGCGGAACGGGCGGTCGTCGTCCGGCGGATGGGTCTCGCCGGTGTCCCAGTAGCGCGTGCAGTCGATGACCGTGGGCATCACGGTGACGCGCCGAGGGTCTCCGGGAGTCCGCCGTTTCAGGAATTCGTTGCCGGCGATGACGCGGTACGCGGCCTCGCACAGACGACCGGGCTGGTCGGGATCCTGGCGCGCACGGAGAGGCTCGGGTAGCTGGATGGGGAACTCGCCCATGACGAGATCGTCGAAATCGTAGATCATGCGGCGGCGCATGCGAAGCGCGGCGGGATAGGGGCCGTACCACCGCGCGGGAGTCAACTCCTTCTGCAGCACGACGGCGCCGCACCGCTTGCCGCCGCGCAGCTGGCATTCCCGCCACCACCAGTGCCGGAGCAGTCCCCACGAAGCGGCGATGCGACCGGCGCCGGGTTTCCGCAAACAGAAGTGGTGTACGCGCATCCCGTCGGCCTGCAAGGCGGGAATGTACTGCGCGATGCGGTAGCGTGTGCTTGGCGATTGCATATCCCCGGCCGTGTACAGTGCCACCGATTCCCCGGGTCGGGGCCGCCGCATTGTCCGGCGATAGATTCTCTCGTGAGTGTCTGCCAATGCGGCCGGCGTGCGACCCTGTGTCTCGCGGAACGCTCGGGCCACCTTGGATTGCGTCGCTTCGCCGTTTTCGAGTGCACGCTGGATCGTGTGTGCCAGCGCATCCACGTCACCCGTAGGAACCAGGTACCCCGCGTCGCCGCCGAGCAGCATCTCCGGTACGCCGCCTGCGGCAAACGCGACGACCGGCACCCGGGCTGCCATGGCTTCGAGGATGGCGTTGGGGGACGACTCACCCAGGGAGGGGTGCACGAGGAGGTCGGCTCGCGACAGGATTGCGGCCGTGTCTCGCCGCGTTCCAAGGAACTGAACGGCATCCGTCAGGCTCAGTTCCTTTGCGCGCTGCGCGACGCCCGCTTGCTCCCGGCCCTCTCCGACGAACCATAGGCCCGCGTCGGGGAACCGACCGCGCACGCGGCGGAATGCTTCGAGCAGCAGCGCTTGCCCCTTACCCGGCCAGAAGTTGGCCACGCAGACCAGGCAGCTTCCGGCGGCTTCGGGAAGCCTGGTGTTTTCGACGGACGCCGACGGGCCTGCAACGGCGTTAGGCACCACGTGCACCATCCCGCGGTGAATACCTCTCTCGGTCAGGCATGCATAGTCCGCGGCCGCCAGGGAGTTGGCCACGACCGTATCGACGAACCGGTTTCCCATCCGCTGCCATGTGAGATGGCGGCGGCTGCGCCACGTAGCCAGTTGGCGGCGCGATGACACCACCGCCCCTACTCGCCACAGGCGCGCCGCGACGTTCGGCCAGAAATCGAAGCCGAAAAGGAACGTGTGAAGCACGTGTGGGCGAAACTCGCGGATCTCCTTCCAGAAGCAAACCAGCGCCTTCGGATGATGGGCGCTCGGTAGCTCGAGCACGCGGACATCCAGGTCGTCGACTCCGTTCAGGGGACGTTGGGCAACTCGGTACGCCAGAATTCTGACGGCGTGTCCGCGGCCCTGCAGCTCTCGCGCCAGGATCGCCAATTGACGTTCCGAGCCACCGATGCTCAGCTCGGGAATCGCAAAGACGATCCTGAGGTTTCCGGTCGGCGTCCGTTCCCCGGCCAACCACTCGTGCATGTAGCCCGCGGCGTAGACGATGTCGCCCAACGCCCGGATGGGCCTTCCGCCCAGGAGCCTCCGCAGCCAGCGCAGGGGATAGTCCAAAACCCTTCGCCGGAACGGGCGGCGCAACGCGTTGCCGTTCCAGGCGGGGTCCTCGTCCGTGTCGAACACGATGTCGGGGTTGTGCCTTTGGGCGTAGGCCGAGCCGCGACCGTTGCGATAGAACATCCGCGCCAACCCCTCAATCGAGTCCGGCAGGGGATGCGTCACGGTCGTATTGGGCGCGAGCACGACACGGCGCCCCTGTTCCCTGATCCGCCGCCGCAGGACCGGATCAAGGCCGCGCACTATGTCCTCGCGTTCGCCGCCGATCGCCTCGAAGAGCGTCCGCGAAATCGCGCAACAACCGTGACAGGGCATGTCGCTGTCCGTGACCTCGTTGACGATGGGCATCGCGAAGCGTGGAAACTCGCGCGCGGCAGCACGCTGGATACCGTTCGCCTTTGCCGGTGGGACGATCGATGCCCCAACCATGCCGATGTCCGGATCGTGTTCCAGCACGCCAACAAGATTGGCAATCGTGTCCGTTGCGGTCAGTTCCGAGTCGTCGTCCAGGATCACGAGTATGTCGCCGCTGGATTCGGCGACGCCCTGGTTGATGGCCTTGCCCTGGGGGCTCACGCCGATCACGACGATAGCTTCCATCTCGCGGAAAGTCTGCTTTTCAAGTGCCTCCAGCAGACTCGACACGCTACCCCCGCGGTCGCCGTCGGCAGACGGAACAACCACGGAAACGCGCACGCGCTCGGCGAACTTGCGGTGAATGCGATCCGGGCGCGTCCGAGGCGCCGGCGAAGGCGTACTCTCGTCTCTCGGCTTCAGCTTCATGTGCTTCACCGTCCCCGCCTGGACTCCACAACGTCCTCTAGAATAGAGGTCAATCCGTGCCGCGGTCTGAAACCGATCAGGGCCTCCGCGCGGGAGATGTCGGGCTCGCGCGATTCGATGTCCTCGAAGCCGCCTTCGTATGCCTCTTCAAATGGCACGTACACAATCTCGGATCCACTGTTCGTCACGTCGCAGACTCTGCGGGCCAGCTCGAGAATCGTAATGCGCTCACGTGTGCCGAGATTGACCACACTGCCCCGCGCGTCTTCGCATTCAAGCAGGCGCACAACGGCCGGCACAATGTCACGCACGTGCGCGAAGCAACGCACCTGTTGTCCGGTTCCGTAGACGGTAATGGGGTCGCCATGCAGCGCCTGGTCAACAAAACGCGGGATGACCATCCCGTACCGCCCCGTCTGCCGCGGCCCGGTCGTGTTGAAGAAGCGTCCCACGACAGCGGGGAGGCCGCGTGACTTGACGTAGGCCAGGGCCAGGAATTCGTCGATCGCCTTTGAGCAGGCATACGACCAACGCGACTTGCTCGTCGATCCCAGCACGAGGTCGTCATCCTCGGAAAACGGCGCGGCAGTTGACTTGCCGTATACCTCCGACGTGGATGCCACGAAGACGGGGCAGGTCTGTTCGGCGCATGCGCTCAAAACACATTCCGTGCCGATGATGTTCGTCTCGATCACCTGCGCCGGCTGCTTGACGATCAGGTCTACACCTACGGCCGCCGCCAGATGAAAAACGCGGTCGGACCGGTTCACGAGACGGTCGACCCTGGCTTTCTCCAGCACAGAGCCTACATCCAGATGCAACCGGTCGTGCGCGCTGACCGTGGCAAGATTGTCCACGCTTCCGGTGCTCAGATCGTCGAGCACTATGACTTCATCGCCGAGCTCGAGCAGATGTTCGACGAGATGCGACCCGATGAAGCCCGCGCCACCCGTTACCAGACTAGTTGCCACTTGGTTGTCTCCCGTTGATTCCCTGACTTGTTCCCTCCAAAGGGTCCGGTTACTATAGCGCCCATGCAGGAAAAGTCATCCGCATTCTGTGCCAGCACAGTTGCCGTCCCCGCGGCGTTCGCCGTGTTCGCCTGGGGACATGGCGGGGAAGACATGCGTGCTGCCGGTTTCGCCGCCGCCCTGCTCGCGGCGGGGCTCGCCGCGGACGTGTTCGCCCTGCGTCGCGTGCGTGCGCCTCGCCCCGGCTGGGTGCTGCTCTTGTACCTGCTCTGTCTCCTTGCGCTGGCTGCTACCGTGTGGAGCGCGAGCCCGTTCGGCGCCGCCCGGGCTGCCCTGTTTCTCTTTCTGCTCACAGCCACAATCGATGTCATGATGTGTCTGCCCGTAAGGCATAAACGCTTCGTCCTGTACGGAATGTGCATCGTCACGTTCCTGTCAACCGCCCAGGGCATCGGCCGGATGTTGGGACATTGCAGCGGTCCCGTGTGGCACAACGGACTGTTCGCCGCGCGCTTCGTCAACAGCGCCCACTACGCCGCGCTCGCGGCCGCCTCGGTGCCGCTTGCCCTCGGCCTGATGCTGTCCGACCGTAGCGCCCTGCGACGCATCGGGATTCTGCTGTGTGCCGTGGGCGGCGCGGGGGGTGTCATCCTCGCACAATCGCGGGCCGTCTGGCTTGTTGCCGCGGTGATCTACGGCGCTCTTTTCCTGCTCCTGGCCGTTGGCGCTACGGACATGGCGCCGAGGCACCGTCGCTGGCTGTGGGTCGGCGGCCTCGTGCTGCTGGTCGTCGCGCTCGGGACCGGCTGGTTCTTCCGGGATGCCTTGGCGGCACGGATAGCGAGCGTGAGCGCCACACGCGGACAGAGCCTCACCCATCGCCTCGACGTCTGGCGCGTTGGATGGGACATGATAAAGGCCAACCCGTTCGGCGTAGGGCTTGGGTGCTTCGGTGAGGAGTTCCTGCGCTACAAGGCGGTCCCGGACCGCTATATCGCCCTGCGCGCCCACAACGAGCTGATTCAGCTGACCGCTGAGCTAGGCTGGCTCGGGTTGCTTATCCTGTGCGCATCCGGCGTCATGTTCCTGCGTGACATCGTGCGGACCTGGTTTCCCCTCGAAAGGCTCCCCGTTCTCGTGCTGTGCGCCGGGGCCGCGATCGACGTCTTCCTCTGGCACAGCATGGTCGACTTTCCGCTCCGGCTCCGCGCCAACGCCCTGTTCATGGCTGTCCTGCTGGGGTGCATGCCGGTACCGAACGGACCCCAACGCCCGCGGTTTCGTCCGGCGGGAGTCATTGCGGCCCTCCTTGCCGCCGTGGCGCTGCTCTCCGGCGCCTCTTCCATGTCAGCCATCTACAGCTCGCGAGCCGATGAGCACCTTCGCTACGCGCGTCTCGCCGAAGCCGCGCCGTTGCTTGAGCGTGCCGTGCGTTGGATGCCGTTGGATCCGGAGACAAGGTATGAAGTGGGCGGCATTGAGTACGCCAAATCCCTCTGGTCCGAGCCGGGGGAAAAACGGCGCCGTCTCGAGCGCGCGTGTGACGACCTGGAGCTGTCGTCGCTGATGGCAGGCAGTCGCGGCATGACCCACCTGCGCTGGGCCTGGGCGCTGGCCGACCTGGGAGAAGACAAACGGGCAGACACGCGTTTCCTGGCTGCCATCGCGTGCGACCCGACACTGGGTCGCTACCACGTGCACTACGCCGACTTCCTGTTGAGAAGCGGTCGCCATGCCGAGGCCGTCAGCCGCTACCGCCAGGCCCTACTGATGTTTCACGACGGCGGCGTTGTCGATCCGCGGGACATCCTCAAGAGAGTCTACCGCGCAACCGGAGACGCCGCTGACCTGCGCAAGCTCACACCGGCGGACGACCACTCCCAGCGCATCCTGGCGCAGTTTCTGAACGCGCGGGGGGCGCAATGAGTCCGAGGACGAGGTTCAAGCGCGCCGTGCTCACTCTCCTCGCCTGCCTGGGCTACCTCCTCCTTCTGCCTCTGTGGCGTCGGCTTCGCGTGCGGCGCGGATGGGAAACCTACCGCATGCTGACCTACCACAGTGTCAACGGCGCCCGCCCGCATGAGACCGACATCGCGCCGGACGTCTTCGACCGCCAGATGGCGTTTCTGGCACGCACTTGTACCCCGGTCGCCTTTTCCGACGCCCTCGAGGGACGGTTGCCGGGGAGGGGGACAGACCTCTGTGTTGTCGTCACCCTGGACGACGGCTATGCCGACAACTTGACGCAGGCGGCGCCGATTCTGAGGCGCCATGGCATTCCGGCGGTCTGCTTCCTCACGGCCGGCAACGTCGATTCGCAGGAGCTGATGCCGCACGACGGCGGTTGCACGGCGCAACAGGCGGGGCTTCTGACGTGGGGACAGGTACGCGACCTCCACCGCGGCGGTGTCGCGATCGGCTCGCACGCGATGACACACGTGCGATTGGGGCAGCAGCCGGAAGAAGAAATCGGTCGACAGTCGATAGAAAGCAGGCAACTCATCGAGCAGCGCCTGGGCGAGCCGGTCACGCTCCTGACCTACCCCTACGGCCGTCACGGCGACTACAGCCACGCCGTGGTCCGGGCCGCTCGCGACGCCGGCTACCACGCTGCGGCTACGGCGCAACACGGCTGGAACGCCCCTCACTCGGACCGCTACCAACTCAAACGCATCGGCGTGGACGCCGCCGACACTATCTTCACCCTGCGCGCCAAGCTCAACGGTGCCCTGGACCTCCTCGTCCTCCTCGAAGCCCGCCTCGCGCGGCGACTCGTGAAAGGCGTGAACCTGCTGCTGAGTTGAGGCATAGAGAAGCCCGGCGGCCAGGAATCAAGTTCTACCCCCCACAGCTAAGGACTCCAACGGCATGTGTCAGGCCGCTACTCGCTGGAGGGTGTCCGAAAAGCCCCTGGAGACGGCGGTCCTCCGCCGTTACGAGCAAATGTGAGTGCACTTGCCGAAACAAGAAGAGAACTTCGTTCATTTTTGTTTTCAATTGTGCTCAACTCTTGCTCGTAGCGGCGGAGGACCGCCGTCTCCAGGTTCAATTGACGGGTGCTTCGCGAACGTAGACCCTTTTCGGATGCGGGCTAGTGTCATGTCCCGGAAGTTCCTGGTATCGGCTGAGGGCTTTGCGGCTCAGCACAGCTTCGCCCTCCAGTCGCGTAAGTAGCCGTTGTTCAAGGAGATAGACGAGGCTGTGCCGAGCCTCCCGCCGGCGACTTGTGTGGTCTACTTGTGAGACAGGGCAGCGAGGGTCCAGACTCCCATTTCGAGTGTTTGCCACGTTTTTGGGGCTTCGTTGCATCCGTCAGCGGCCGGGTGAGCCAGGCGCGGGTCAGGCGAATCTGGTTGTATGTGACGGTTTCGGCCAGTGCCTCGAGAACCTCGGCAAGCTTGACCGTGTTGAGCTGCCAGAGCGTTTCTTCGATCCGTTCACGCACGGCGGGCGCAATGAAGCGGTCGATGTCGATCCGGCGGCCGGCGAGGATCAGGCGCTCGACGTGGCCGTGGATTGTGCTGACCGTGAGCCCGCGCGACACGGCCACGTCCTCGCAGCTCAGGCCCCGCTCGAGCAGCCGGCGTGTTGTTTCGACAGTAGAGGTGAGGCGTTCGTAGGATACCGTGACAGCATGGGGGGTTCGCCGCAGGTAGTCGGACACGGCGTCAAGAAACGCCTTTCCGTACCGCGCCAGCTTCACTCCTCCCACACCCGTGATCCGGAGCAGTTCTGCGTCGCGTGTGGGAAAACGACAGGCCATCTCACGAAGCTCCCGATCGTGAAACACGACGTAGGCCGACACGCCTTCCCGTATCGCCAGCCGTTGCCGCAGGACGCGAAGCTCCTTGAAGAGAGCCGCATCGTACAAGCTGTTTGCAGGCCGTATCCGGGCAACCGTGAATCCGGTGGCATGCTTTGCCGCGGCCGTACGGGCGTGGATACTTGTCGAAGCACGCATCGGTGCGGCCGGCCGCCGCAGGGGGGCGCCGGTCGTATCCCTGCCTCCGGCGGCGCTGCACTCCTGCCCCGTGAGGGCGGATGGTCCGCCTGCGCTCCGCTTCGGCGCGGCATGCCGTCCGGTCCGGGGAGCGCGCCGTTTGCGCTGCCGAGCGCACACGTCGCACGTGCCACAATTGACGCCAGCGTGGGGCGGCGTGTGAGGGGCTGCCGGGGCATAGACCTCACCAAAGTAGTTCAAGAGTTGACCGCGGCGGCAGGCCTGGGTTTCGGCGTAGGCGACCATCGCGTTCAGGTTGGCGAGCGCCCGCTGTCGTTCGAGATCGTCTTCGGTCTTGTTGACGAAGAAACGCAGCAGGCGAAGGTCTTCTTTCCCGAACAGCAACAGGCAGTGCGCTGGATCCCCGTCGCGACCGGCGCGCCCCGTCTCCTGGTAGTAGCTCTCGATGTTCTTGGGCAGGTCGCCGTGCAGAACGTAGCGGATGTTGGGTTTGTCGATGCCCATCCCGAAGGCGATCGTGGCCACGATCACGTCGACCTCGTCACGGCTGAAGGCCTCCTGATTGGCAGTGCGGTCGTCGATCTCCATGCCGGCATGGTAGGGCAGCGTCTTGAGCCCGGCCTCTCTCAACACCTCGGCTGTTTCGTCCACGCTCCTGCGCGTCATGCGATACACGATGCCCGTCTCGCCGGGGCGGCCCCGGACAAACTCGAGGATTTGCCGCTCCGCGTCCCGCTTGGGCACTACCTGGTAGAACAGGTTGGGACGGTTGAACGAGGCCCTGACGACAAGGGGTTCCCGCAGGTGCAGTTTCCCGATGATGTTGTCCTGCACCGGCAGCGTGGCGGTAGCCGTGAAAGCGGCAATGGGCAGTTCCGGGAACGCGTCGCGCAGCTCGGCGAGAACAAGGTAGTCAGGCCTGAAATCATGGCCCCAGTCGGATATGCAGTGGGCCTCGTCAATGGCGACAAAAGACAGCGGTGCGCGCTTGAGATTGCTGAAGAAGGTCTCCTGTGCCAGTCGCTCGGGAGCCACGTACAGCAGGTCGAGCTTGCCGTCGTACAGCGACCGCAGCACGGCGACCTGCTCAGGTTCCGTCTGCGAACTGTTGACGAAAGCCGCGCGAAGCCCGTTGGCCACGGCGGCATCAACCTGGTCTTTCATCAGGGCGATCAAGGGGCTGACTACAACGCAGGTGCCTGACAGCAGCTTGGCCGGTAACTGGTAGCACAGCGATTTTCCGCCGCCGGTGGGCATGACCGCGAAAACATCCTGCTGCGTCAGGACGGCCCGGACGATGTCCTCCTGGTGGGGCCGAAAGGCGCAAAAACCAAATACTCGTCCCAGCGCCTCCTTGACTTCTGCATCGGCGAACTGTCGATGCGTGGACGTTGGTCGACGGGCAGCCGTGGCACGTACGCGTTCGCCAGCCCCTGGCGGGGGGGCGTCCAACTCGATAACTCCCGCGACGAGTTTCCAGCACGGCTCACTCTCCTCGTGCCAGCCTTTCGGCTTCCACGGCATGCTCAGGCTGACGGTGACGAGGCAGTGCGCGTCGGGCTCATGTCCTTCCTCGAGTCGTTCGACGAGAGCCGGATCGGTAACTATGGCAGTAATGGGGGTTCCGCCGTCGGCCGAGAACGTTGCCCGCCACTTGTGCCCGCCGTTCGCACTGAGGCCGGAACTGAAGACACGAAAGTCCCTGGATTCGACCAGTGCCAGCGTTCTACGCTGCTCCGGCGGCAGAGTCCGCATATACTCCACGGTCACGTAGTTCCCGTCATTGTGAAGGACGTGTTGCTGCCGGGAGCAAAACCGCAGCAGCTTGGACGGTTCCAGGCGCCCTTCGATCGTCCACTCCCCAGGCAACAGAAAACGGTTTTCGCACTCGAAGCCGAAATCCGTGCCCCAATCGGCCAGGGGGATCCCGAGGATATCGAGCAATTGCGGCTCCCGCCCCTGGACGAGGCGTTCGTGCTTTTCCACCCGACCGTCCGGCAAACGTGAAATGGGGCGAATCCACTGACCGCTGAAGGGGTCGAGGCCGGCGACGCAGCGTGCGCCGTGTTTGCGCGAGTTCGCCAGGCAGACGAGGGTACGGCGCCTTTCCGGTCCCGGTTCGGCCCGGTACGGGGGGACACGTGCTTCTGCGCAGATGCTCACAGGTGCACCACCTTGATGTCGTCCAGGCGCGACTGGAGGTACTCACCGATCAGACGGCGGTGGCAGTGAGCCGGTGTCGGTTCGGAGCAGAGCAGGCAGGCGCAGTCCAGCTCCGAACGGCAAATGACGTTCTCGGCAGCACGCTCGCGAAGCAGGGCCATGAAATCGCGTTCGAAATCGGGCCAGCCCCTCTTGTGCTTTCGGTATGCATCCAGGATCTCTTGCGAAGGAGCAAGCTCCGGGCGGTGGTCGTAGCCGATACGACCGATGGCCTTGAGAAAGTAGCGCAAGTCATCGCGCTTGGCGAATCCCGCTAGCTGCGAGGTGTTGTTGAGGCGTACATCGATTACACAGCGCACGCCCGCCTCTACCAGCTTGCCGAAGAACTCCTCGGCGCTTCTTCTGGTGAATCCTATGGTGAATAGAGTCGTCATCTCGTTCTCCATGGCCGGCCTCCTTATCCCAGTGCGCTCAGCGGCGGACCGCCGTCGTTCTTCTTTTCCGCGTAGGCAATCCGTTCGCCTTGCCGTGCGTAGGCGTTTTCGATCAGTTCCTCGCGGCTTGCGAACAGGTCGTCTTCGGGGATTTTCAACTCGCGCATGAGACGAAGCTCGGCGTCGCGGTGGTTCTCCAGCGAGCCGTCTTCGAGGATGTGCCGAATCGCGAGGTCCCGCGACCGCATATGGCGGCACACGAGGATCGTGCGGTGGCAGGCGATGGGGTCCTTCTCGGCACACAGCAGGCAAATCCTGTGGCCGCCGACGCCTTTTCGCAATCGTCGGAGCCCTTCCCGGAAGCCCTCGCTTCGGGCCACGCGATCGAAGCGGACTTTGCCGTTCTTGCAGTGTGCCGGGTTGTCGCTCCGCGCTCCCAACAGGTTGCCCAGATACACGTAGCCGATGCCGGCTGCCTTGAGCCCATCCTGCAACGGTTCCCGGTTGAACTGGGGATTGTGTCGACTGTAGGGCGACGAGCGTACGTCGCAGACGACAGCGACTCCATGATCGATCAACTGGGAGACCAACTCCTCGAGGCTCAGGGTCGAGTGCCCGATTGTCAGCAATACTCTACTCATCATGACCCCCTTTCGGGTTCCGAATTCATGCCGGCGGCGCTTCTCCAGTCTATCTACCTGCATAGAAGCAACCGTCCGCCCCGAATTCCGGAAAAAAGTGAAAAAAGGTGCGTGCGAGGTCTGTCCCCGCTGTCTACGAGAACCGTCGCGGGTGCCCGCAGGGGACGCCCATCCCAGCCCAGGTTGAAACCTCGGGGAAGACGGACCAGGCACAACCCTTCCGGAGTTTGCTGAAGGGGAGCGATGTCCATCTCGCCACGTTGAGATGTGGCTCCCCTTCGGGGAGCGGGCCCTTTTTGCGGTGTGTCGCCCCCCGGCGATCCTCGCCGGGCTATGATGTTGCTCGCCTTCGGCGAGCGCCCACTTCCGTAACCCGCGTCGTATCCCAGGTTGCGCCCTGGACTATGGTGTGCGTCTCCTTCGGAGACCGTTCGGCACGATACGCGCTCAGTCCGGCTCGATTGCGCCGTCGCGGATTGTGACGTGTCGAGTGGTGATACGGGAGAGGAAGTCGGGTTCGTGAGAGACAACGATCATGGATTGCGACAGACCGTTAAGTGTTTCCGCGATGCGGTCCACCGACGATTTGTCGAGCGAAGCGGTCGGTTCGTCGAGGAGGAGAACGTCCGGCTCCATGGCCAGGACGGTTGCAAGCGCGACCAGACGTTTCTCTCCGCCGGAGAGCTTGTAGGTGATGCGCTGTTCAAAGCCCTCAAGGCCTACGCGTTTCAGCGCATAGTGTGCGGCCCGCTTGGCCTCGTCGACGTCTTTGCCGAGGTTCAACGGCCCGAAGGCGACGTCCTCGATTGCCGTCGGGCAGAACAACTGATCGTCGGGATCCTGGAAGACGAGGCCGGCTCTCCTGCGCACTTCGTGGAAGTCCTCTTCCGCTGCGCGCACACGCCCAAACGCCCGCAGGCTTCCGGTCGTGGGCTTGAGCAGTCCCACGACGAGATGGAGCAGCGTCGTCTTGCCGGACCCGATGGCCCCCATTACTCCCACGCGTTCACCCTCGTGCAGGGAGAGGTCGACGTCGTGGAGCACGGGGTGACCGCCGTAGCTGAAACCGATGTTCCGAAGTTCAATAAGCGGCTGGTTCACATCCACTCCCAGATGCTCAAGGCCGTCAAAGCCGTAACTGTCGCAACCGCGAAGGCAATGTCGGCGCCTCCGACCCGACAGGGCGTGAGAATGTAGAACTGTCCCCGGAAGCCGCGGCACTTCATGGCCTCCATGATGCGCTCCGAGCGATTCACACTGCGAACGAGAAGCTGTCCCACCAGGAAACCGAACGCCCGGAAAGTGTGGCGGTCGAAACGGGGCCGAAAAGCCCGCAGCAGCATGGCGTCTCTCAGGTGATGGTATTCGTGATGGACGATCTCTATGTAGCGCACCATGAAAAGCAGCAGATGCGCGAACTTGGCAGGCACGCCCAGACCGCTGAGAGCAACGCCGAGCCGCGCCGTCTCCATGGTCCCCAGGAGTGCGGTCAGCATGAGCATCACGGCATTGGCGCGGGTGGCGATGAGCAATGCCCGCAACACCCCCGTCCGGCTCCATTCAAGCCCTCCCATTCGAAAGACCGTCTCGCCCGGCATGGACAGAGGCATCGTTGCGATCAGCAGCAACATCAGGACATTCAAGGCTGTGAGTCGTCGCAACGCCCGCCGAAGGGGTACACCCGAGACCGCGAGGAGAAGTGACGCGGCGGTGAGACCGGCGGCAAGAACGGGCGGCCGTTCGCAAAGACAGACGACAATGGCGAACAGCGCGACCCCGGCAACGCGTATCCTTGGGTCGAGCCGGGAAACGAGACGTCGCTCCGCAATGTCGTAGAGAATAATCACGCGCCTTGCCTTTCCGTCCGCAGGATGTCCGGCTGCACTCGAAACAGAAACGCAACAGCCGATCCGGTGACGATGCTTTCCACGACTATGACGGGAATGTGACCCGCCAGAATCGCCGTTGCCGCTCCAAGGAACTCCCTGCCGCACAGGTACAGGGTGCCCGCCAGCATGAGACCGGAAGCGGCGATTCCGACGCCTCCCGCCAGAGTCGCCAAAGCGAAGCGAAAACGTCCGGACTTTGCGCGATTCATGGCGTAGCCGAAGACGTAGTGGCACAGGACCGCGGGGAGAGCCATGTTCAGGACGTTTGCGCCCCACGACGTCAAACCGCCGAATCCGAAAAGTACGGTCTGCAACAGGAGCGCAACCCCTATGGCGGGAAAAGCGCGCCATCCGAGCAGCAATCCTGTCAGCCCGGTCAGCACCAGGTGCGCACTGGCCGGTCCGATCGGAACATGTACGAGCGATGCCACGAAGCACACCGCCGACACCATGGCCACCTTGGGGATCTCGGCGTAGTCCATCCCGCGGATGCCGACGGCAACGCCGGCCGCCGCGAACAGGCCCGTACCTGCCATCATAGGACCAGAGAGTATGCCGTCGGCAACGTGCATGGGCGTCTACGCTTTCGCTTCCCCGGTGTCGCTCCGCCGCCGAACCCGACGGGCAAACACGACGTACAGACCGAAGCAGCCGAGAATGGCGGCTATTCCCACCGCGGTACCGCCCAGGTGATTGTGGTGCTCATGATGGGGCTTGCGGACGCTCCGCACCCCGTCCCGGTCAATGTCGACCTCCACTTTCACCGAATGCCCCATACCGTCGTCCACGTGGACTTTCCAGGTCCCGTTCGTGTCGGGAAGAAACGCAAACCGTCCATTGCGGTCGCTCGTCCCTTTCTGGTAGGGCTTTTCCGCGTCTCCGGGGGCGAACACGGTGACATCGCAGAACGCCATGGGGTTGCCGTTGTCATAGGTGGCCGTGACAACCGTGCCTCCGTCCGACACGTTGTGCCGCGCACCGTGCGAGAGAGCGCACGGTGCCGCCGCGGAGAGAAACATGGCCGCGATCGCGGTATTCACGCCTGTTGTCACGTTCGACATCCTGCCGGCGTCCTTTCCTTGCCGTCCTTGCGTATCTCCATAGACCGTCATACCATTTCAGAATACGTAACACGCCGCAAGCGCAAAACCCGTGAACGCAGTGCTTGTTGGACACTAGAGAGAGGGTGTCCGAAAAGGGTCGGCGGTCGATTTTGCTCTGAAACGCCAGGAAAAT
>CAZKRK010000110.1:0-19444 GCA_964555035.1 uncultured Victivallales bacterium
CTAGCGTCGCTTCGCTCCGCAGGTTCACGCTGACGTTCGGCAGGATAAGGAGGAACAACTCGTCGGAAACAGATTATGCTTACCGTTGAACGGGAGAAGAAACTCCTTGCGCATGTGTTGCGTATGTGACACACTAACATCATGAAAACAGCCGTAGTACATGCACGAATCGAGCCGCAGACGAAGCGCAAAGCGGAAGGCGTTCTCCGTAGGCTGGGCGTTTCGCCGACAGAGGCGATCCGGATATTCTACCGCCAGATTTCGCTCCGGGGTGGTCTTCCTTTTGCGGTGGAGATCCCGAATGCGTCCACCGCTGCGACACTTGAAAAGAGCCGCAGGGGCGAAGGTATTGTCGAGTTCGACTCTCCGGACGAAATGTTCGAGAGTTGGGAGAAGTGAAGCGGGTCTCTCAAACCACGCATTTTTCGCGCGACCTCAAGAGGATGCGGAAGCGAGGGAAGGACCTCTCGAAGCTCCGTGAAGTCGTCAAACAGCTTGCCGCCGGCAAGCTGCTTGATCCCCGGCTGCGGGATCACGCCCTTATCGGGCAGTGGCAACCGTCACGCGATTGCCATATCGAACCCGACTGGATACTGATCTACACCGCCGACGAAGCAACGCTTCGTCTGGAGCGAACCGGCACTCACAGCGACCTGTTCAAGAAATGAGACCGTTCAAAAGGGCGTCCACGATACCCTCGCAAGCTCGGGCTCGTGACGCCTGACGTTCGCACATGACAATGTGCTGGAACCTGGACCTGCGTTTGGTACTCTTGTTTTCGGGAAGGAGATAGAGCGTGCCGGAGATATGCAGATTCCTGGGCATTGTGATAACGATGTGTATTTCGATGAGCACAACCCACCACACTTCCATGTGCGGTACAATGAGTACCGGGCGTCCGTTGGGATACAGACGCTAAACGTAGTGTCTGGGGCAATTCCGGCCAGAGTGCGAGGTCTAGTTGAGGAGTGGGGAGAGCTGCACCAACAGGAGCTTCTGGAAATGTGGAAATCGCAGGATTTCCACAAACTGACGCCTCTAGTCTAGGAAGGGACCGTATCATGGAATGTGTGTACGTGGAAGAAGCGGAGTACGCAGGCGGTTTCAGGGTGTTCCTCAGGTTCAACAACGGAAGATCGGGTGAAGTGGATCTCAAAGAGACCGTGTACAAGTACGCCGTTGCGGCTCCGTTGCGTGAACCCGAGGCATTCTCTCAATTCCACCTCGATTCATGGCCGACTCTCGCTTGGGACTGTGGGTTCGATGTTGCCCCCGAGACCCTGTACGAGAAGTGCGAACGCATGCAAGTACAATCTGAAGGCGCGCCTTCAGATTGACTGTGAGCCGAAGCGTTGGCGCTTGACGGAAGTACCAATAGTGATACTATAACAACGTGGCAAGGGTTGAAGACATTGTTGCGCTGATGAGGCGCAATCCCAAGGGGGTTCGATTCACAGACGCTTGCCGCGTCTGCGACCACTACTTCGGACAACCCAGGCAGAAGGGATCCAGCCACAGGGTCTACAAGACCCCGTGGCAAGGTGATCCGCGGGTCAACATACAGAACGCCAAGGGCAAAGCTAAAGCGTATCAGGTCAAACAGATCCTGAAAGCGATCGAAAGGTTGGACTATGAAAGCCATGCGAAATGACCACTATACCTACCGGGTGACCTGGTCAGAGGATGATCAGGAATACGTCGGGCTGTGCGCAGAATTTCCCAGCCTGAGCTGGCTGTCAACCTCCCCCGAAGCCGCACTTCGCGGCATTCGCGGTGTCGTTGCCGATGTCGTTGCCGACATGAAGAAGTCACACGAGCAGATCCCTGAACCACTGGCAAGCCGCAAGTTCAGCGGCAAGTTCATGGTTCGAGTTCCTCCCGACGTTCACCGTGAGCTCACCGTCGAGGCGGCCGAAGCAGGCGTGAGCCTCAACCGTCTTGCCACGGTCAAACTGGCCCATTGAAACGAATGCGCCAACAACTGAGTCCACCATATTTGTCAACCCGCGCGCTGCGCGGCTTGCCAAACTGGTGACTCAAGTCTCCTGCAGGCGACGTCCTAAAGGCCGCGCCTGAGGAGTGACGTTCGCCCCGGGAATGATATCTCGCCAAGTGTCACTGGAAATGGGATACTGACAATGATGAAAGCACAGTTCACATACTGGAAAGAGACCGACGGCCACTACCTCGGCTACCTGAACGACTACCCCGACCACTGGACGCAAGGCAATGATCTTGCGGATCTGAAGGACCACCTGCGCGATCTCCTTGAACTGTTCGGTGCCGAGGAAATCCCCGGCATCCGGAAGGTTGAGGAGTTGGAATACGCGTGAAACGACTCGACCTCGTCAGACGGTTGGAGAAGATGGGTTGTGTCTTGCTTCGGCACGGCGGGCGGCACGACATCTACCACAATCCCGGCACCGGCAACTCAGAACCGGTCCCGCGGCATCGCGAGATCAACGAACTTCTGGCCAAGCGGATTATCCGACGCCTGAGTTCTCCGACTGATTGATTGGCGAACAAACCGAGTCCACCGTACCAGTGAAGGCCGCGCCGAGCGCGTCCTCCACTGTCCGGTGACTCGCAACGTTCGAGGAACTGTCAAACGTCTTATGAAAGAACGGTGCACCCGCGAGCGAATCGTTGGACAGGATTAACAGGATCTACAGGATGGGAGAGGAGGTCCAGTATCCAGTGCCTCTCCATCCTGTAGATCCTGTTAATCCTGTCCACATTCACGTTGGCGACAGGAGAGAGAAAGGAACGAGCGGGGGGAATCGTGTTCCGCTCTCGTCGCCGCTATCGTCGACCCGGAGGACAGAGGAAGAGCCGGTTCACGAGAACGGCGACGAGAGCGGTTGACGATTGTGCAAGCTCGCACCAGGTTCCGCCCTTCCTCAGGAACGTGGACCGGGAAAGGCAACGATTTCGCCAACAACGAATCGCAGTGGAACACCTACATGCGTCCGCTTCGCGTCCGCATTCCGGTGTCCACTGATCCCTGGCATTCGCCTGAGGAGAATGCAACGTGCTTGCCAGGGCTCCCCGACTGGAGTAGCGTGTGGGGGAGGTGATTGAGATGGGTAGAATAGCTGCATTCGTGACGATAGAGAATCCGTCCGCCCCCGAGATGCGGATCGAGTGCGACGCACTGGTTGACACCGGTGCATCCCACATGATCCTGCCCGCCGCATGGCGCAAGCGACTCGGCGACATGAAGGACTTGGGCAAGGTCGATATGGAGACGGCAGATCAGAGCCTGCTTGAGGGGACGGTTTGCGGTCCGGTCCAGATCCAGGTCGAAGGGTTCCGACCGGTTTTCAGCGAAGTGGTCTTCGTTGAGATGAAGCCGGAAGACGGGCAGTACGAACCGCTTCTGGGATACATCGTCCTGGAGCAGAGCCAAGCCGCCGTAGATATGCTCGGTCATCGCCTGATCCATGTCAAACGACTTGACCTGAAATGAGCCGCGGCGAACGCTTCGTGTGACCAGGTCGGTTCGCCCCTGGGACGCCCCAGATCCAGTGTGTCATCCGCGCCGGCCGACTGCCACAACTCAAGGAGATCCAGTACGACTCTCAACGATGGGAACACTGGTGGGGCAAAGTCTGCCTTGCCACCACAAAGGTCAATCCGGGTTGGGCCTACAACTGACAGTTGACGAACAGTACCGTGGACCTTCGGCCGCCTGTGGTTGTTCTTGACTAGTTGCCCGAGAGGGTATGGTAAGAAGGGCGGCCATTAAAACGGCCGCCCTTCTTACCAGTCCAGTCCTTTCTTTCCTGTTGACCTGTTGAGGGAAATGTCTGTGGAATCAATTCAGTACACGCTGGCTCCCTTGGCCGACGGCCAAGGGAGCCAGCGTGTACTGCGGGAAACCTCGCAAAAAACCTCGTAAGAATACCCTTTCTGATGAAATAGTCCTTTCCAACAATCTGAACAGCAAGCTATTGTATCTCAGATGAAACCTCGGAAAGAACCTCAAAAAAAACCTCGGAAAGAACCTCAGAATCCATCCGAGAATCCATTCTGGAGGCATATCTCTGCGATGGAACCGTTGCTTCCGGAGGGAGCAAAGGAAGACATTTCCCAGCTGACGAAGGACATCATCTTTGAGGCAGGATGCCTATCGAGAGCGGTGATTCCGGACGAGACCAGGGACGGCATCGAGAAGGTCGTCCGGAGTATGAACAGCTACTACTCCAATCTCATCGAAGGGCACAAGACGAATCCCGTTGAGGTCGAACGTGCGTTGACCAAGAGCTTCGAGCAAGACCCGAAGAAGAAAGCCCTACAACAACTGGGGGTCGCCCACATTGAGACGGAGAACATCCTCGGAGAGACTCTCACTGCCACCCCAGAAACCGATGTCCACGCTCCCGACTTCATGAGGATGATTCACCGGGAGTTCTACTGTCGCGTCCCCGATGAACTCAGGACGGTCAAGGATTCCAAAAGCCGCGAGTACCCCCTCGTTCCCGGGGAGTTCCGAAACTACAACGTCGATGTCGGTGCGCATGTCCCCCCCGACCATACTTGTCTGCCTGACTTCATGGAGCGTTTCCATTCCTTCTACGGTAGCCCTCGAATCCTCTCAACTCGGCGACTGGTCGCGATTGCCGCATCCCATCATCGCCTGCTCTGGATTCATCCGTTCGGCGATGGGAACGGCAGAGTCGTACGTCTCTTTTCCCATGCAGCCCTAATGCAGGCAGGCCTGGACGGCTATGGGCTATGGACTCTGGCGAGGGGGCTGGCCAGACACAGGGATGAATACTACAAGCACTTGGCCATGGCTGATGAACAGCGACACGGAGACTGTGACGGTCGCGGGAATCTGTCGGCGAAGCAGCTGTCGCTGTTCTGCAAGTTCTTCCTTGAAACGATGCTTGACCAGATCACGTTCATGTCGTCCGTCTTGGAGTACGGCGGACTGAAGCACAGGATCGAGAACTACGTCTACCGCAACAACGTGTTCGGCAAGCATAACGACAACGGAAAGTATCTCCTTCTTGAGGCCCTTCATGAGGGGCAGTACCCTAGGGGCGAGGCAACTCGCCTGACCGGCTACAAAGAGACAACTGCTAGGGAACTCCTTCAGACCGCTCTGAATCATGGACTGCTGATTTCGGATGGCCCCAGGAGTCCAGTCTACTTGGGCTTCCCGCACAATGTGCTTGAGGACTACTTCCCGAAGCTGTTCATGCCTAGTGTCTGAGCCCCCCCTCTTCACTGCTTCTGTCACAAAGGCCCTGCTTTCAATAGGTTCCGGCGTGGTGCGGGTGACGCCCAAGTCATGGGAAGAACCCGGGGTCTACAGGTTGATCTCGATGTCCTCTTCCGTATCGAGCAGTTCGGGCTTCGTGCGGGGCCAGGGAAGATGGGAATTGAACCGAAAAAGAGCAGTTGCCCGCGGATGACGCAGATTGACGCAGATGAAGTCCCGAATCCGCGTTCATCTGCGTCATCCGCGGGCACCTTCTGCCTCAGCCGGTCTTTCACCAAATGGGTGCGTCGTGTGACGTCGCCATCGTCAATGTTTGCAGACATTTGCGTAGGAATCGGCGGTTCAACTGCCGAATACAGGTTGAACGGCGAGTAGGCGTAGTAGGCGGGGTTGTTCGAAATGGGACATACGACAGTACCCGGTTCCGGGAGTCGAGGCATCCTCGTGCCACTCGATAACCTCGATGATCTGACGGATTAGAGCCTGGAGTTCCTCGCGGGTGGCGGTGCCAACAACTTCGCCGAAAGTCCTGAACGTCTCGACCATTGGCCGACAGGGTCTCCTCCTTGACGCGGCAGGCCTCGAACTTGAATCAGCACCATATTCCTTCGATTTCATCCAACAACGGATCCGACGGCTCAAGATCGCTCACGCGGCTCAAGGTGCTACGCCAGCCATCACGCGCCAGTCTTGCCGCAAGCTCCAAGGACTCCGGGTCCTCCGGATGCCTGAATGTGAGGGCGGCGACGATGGCGTGTAGAATGTGCCCTCGCGGCAAGCCGTATTCGTATGCCAGTTTCGCGGGGGCAACCAGCCGCTCCCCGCGGCCCAGCTTGCGCATCGGCTGCCGGCCGATGCGGGCGACCTCGTCCCTGAGACCCTCGTTTCGGCATCGCAACCAGAAATCTCTCCGGTAATCCGCCATGCTTTGGTCACTGAATCCATGGTGACGCTGCACGACCGTGCTCAGTTCACCAAGCGTTGCGTCAAGCGGCTCGGCAACTCCCGGGTCGCCTACGACTTCATGAAGCCACCGATGGCCATGATGGAACCCGAAATAGGCGCAGGCGGCATGGCTGCCGTTATACACCATGAGCTTGCGGTCCAGGCGGGACGCCTGGTCGTGCACGCACTCGATGAAACCGATGTCATCAGGCGGGACGCCCTTGAACGCGTCCGCATCAAGGGTCCACTCGCAATAGTCTTCGGTATCCAACCGGAGCGGGTCCCGTGGGTTGGGCACGACCCGGTTGATCATACAGTCCGGGAAGGCGAATACAGCGTCGCAGTATTCTCGCGCCTCCGGCGAGAGCAACTCTCGAACATGGCGGCCCAGCGTGGACGAACTGTTCTTCATGTTCTCACAGGCGATGCAATTCAACGGGGTGCTCCGGCCGGATCGCAGGCACTGTTGCACGCCAAGGGCAACGGTTTGCGCGACGTCCGGCAGATTCGGGGCCAAGACCGCGGTCAGCACGAACTTCGCATCCGCGATTTCTCGCGCAATGGCCTCTCGCCGGGAGGCATGGAGAATGCGGAAGCCGCTTACCTCGAGGTCCTCGTGGCCGCCTTCCAGGCGATGGACCCGGACTTGATAAGCCCCGGACGTCTTGAGTCGTTGCACCAGGTCGTCTTTGATGTCTACGTAAGTGACTTGGTAGCCGGCTTGGGAGAACAGCAGTCCGACCAGTCCCTTACCGGCCGCACCGGCACCAAAGGCGACAACTTTCCGCTCTGACTTGTTTGTGCCCACGGGTTGACTCATCGGAGGAAACCATACGGGAGCCGCGGCTTCAGAATCAAGAATCGCCTGTGTGAGGAAGAGATTTCTATGTCATGAAGCCCAGCGGTACCCAGTGGGTCAGGCAGGCCGAGATCGAGCTCGCGGCCAGCGCCAGTGGGCAGGTCGTCGGCCTTCCGAGTGTGGACGTAACTAGAGGGTGTCCGAAAAGGGTCGGTGGTCGATTTTGCTCTGAAACGCCAGGAAAATGGGGACGCCGCAAAATTGGGGAGGGAGATTAAGTAGAAAGATTAGGTAAATAGATTAAGAGTCGATGGGCATTGCTCCACGCGCCGAGAAATCAGCGCGACCCTTTTCGGACGGGGTCTATCTACACGTTTGAAGGCGCCTCCCCCGCTGCATTCGACGATGTCAGCGAGCAGGGCCTTGATCCGACCAGTGTTGGGACAGGCGCCCTCAATGCTTCGGGATACGAGGGTCAGGCGGCCAGCTTCAGCGGCTCGCATGCTCTGATTGAGCCTAGAAAGAGCAGTTGGGCTACCTCTACGGGGAGATTAGGGCGAAAGATTGGGGCAAAAGATTAAGGAAAGAGGGAGGCCCACCCTAATCTTTCGCCTTAATCCGCACCCAGCGGGTGCGAGCTTCGTGCTAAAAGCGAATACGCATAAACAACTGTTGTTCAATGCGTTGCGAGTCATGGCGTCAACTGCGGAGCAGTTGAACTGCCGGATATAGGCTGAATGGACTGGCCGGTATCCGGGAAGTTGCCGGGCTGCCGGTTGTGGACGTCACCATCACGCGTGTCCCGCCTCCCTCGCTCTTCATCGTTCACTAGAGTATGCTCCCCGGCGTGTATGCCGCGCCGTTGGGGTAGCGCTCCTTCCAGGGGACTGTGGCTTCGGCGAAGGCATCGACCTGGGTTTGGGCGGCGCCGGTCAGGGCTTCGGCCTTGTCTATGATCGCGCTCAGGGCCTCGCGGGAGAGGCCCAGGCGCCTGTCGCCGGCCAGGCGGTCGATGAGATCGTTGGTCGCGATCACGCCGTTGCGCAGGTCGAGCACCGTTGCCACGGCGTGCTCCTTGATCGCTTCGTGAGCGGCCTCGCGTCCGGCGCCGGCCTTGACTGCTTCCATCAGGAAAGTCGTTGTGGCCAGGAACGGCAGGTAGCGGGCGTTTTCGCGCGCGACTACGGCGGGGTAGGCGCCCATCTGTCCCAGGACGACCAGGGTCGTTTCGAGCATGCCGTCGATCGTGAAGAAGCTGTCGGGCAGCACGATGCGGCGCACGACGGAACAGGAGACGTCGCCCTCGTTCCACTGGTCGCCCGCAAGGCTCTCGGCCATGGTCATGTGGCCGCGCAGGATGGCGTGGAAACCGTTGATGCGCTCGCAACTCCTGCTGTTCATCTTGTGGGGCATGGCGGAGGAACCGACCTGTCCCTTGGCAAACCCTTCGCCGGCGAGCTCGTGGCCCGCCATCAGGCGCAGGGTCTTGGCGAAGCTGGACGGGGCGCTGCCGAGCTGGTAAAGGGCGCTGACAACCTCGAAGTCGAGGCTGCGCGGGTAGACCTGGCCCACGGTGCGCAGGGCGGAGCTGAACCCGAGGTGTTCGACAACGCGGTTCTCGAGCTCGCGGACCTTGTCGGTGTCGCCGTCAAACAGGGTGAGCTGGTCCAACTGCGTGCCGACGGCACCCTTGAGTCCGCGCACCGGGTACGAGTTGACCACGGCTTCCAGCCGTTCGCACGCGCGCAGCATTTCCTCGCCGTACATGGCCAGGCGCTTGCCCAGCGTGCTGGGTTGGGCCGCCACGTTGTGCGTGCGGCAGGTGATCACCAGCTCGCGGTATTCCTCTGCCTTCGCCGCGAACGCGGCGACGACCGCCACGGCCTTGTCCATAATCAGCCGCAGCGAGCGCAAGACCTGGAGCTGTTCCACGTTCTCGGTCAGGTCGCGGCTGGTCATGCCCTTGTGGATGTGTTCGTGCCCGGCGAGGTCGCAGAACTCCTCGATACGCGCCTTGACGTCGTGGCGCGTGACCGCCTCGCGCTTCATGATCGAGTCGAGGTCGACGCGGTCTTTGACGCTCTCGTAGGCGTCGACGGCTTCGGCGGGAATGTCGAGCCCCAGCGCTTGCTGGGCTCTCATTACCGCGATCCAGAATTCGCGTTCGAGTACGATGCGTCCTTCCGCGTCCCAGATAGCACGCATCGGGGGAGTTGCATATCGTTCGGCAAGTACGTTCGAAATGGTGCTCATAGTGTCGATTCCTCGCGCTGGCGTTGTGTTTGCGACTGTGAGGCAGTCTTATTAGCATAGCGGGGCTACGGATGGAATGTTGGAATGATGGAATGTTGGGGTGGGGCAGGAGTGGCGCTGGCTTGAGGAAGTGCCACTTGGATGAGGGCCACCCCGTTCCGCGGACTGGCTTTCGGATGTTGTGTTCTCATCGCGGTTTCGTCCCGTCCGGACGGCTCGCGAGGACGATGCGAAACCGCTTCGAGAGCGAATCGACAACCTGGCAGTCCGCGGTTTTGGAGGCCAACTGGCGGCTTGTCGCCGTTGCCCGGACGGCATACACTGCGCGCACGTATGCACAACCGAACTCCGTCTTGTACCGACTCGTCTGTCTGGCACTTGTCTTAGCGGCCGGGGCAACCCGCGCGGCGGATGAATCCGGCCCAAACGTGACAACGCGTTGGGGTGGCAGCACGTCACCCAACATGGTTTCTTCCGCCCGGGGACTGCCTGCCGAGTTCGGTGAACCGACCGTGCTGTGGGACATCCGTACGGGGACTCGCCAGTACACGACGCCCACGATCGACCGGGGGTGTCTCTACCTGGGCGTGAACGACATTGCCCTCGACCGCCCCGGGGTGAGACCGACCGGCGGAGGAGTGCTCATGTGCGTCGAGCAGGCAACCGGCAAGCTGGTCTGGCAGATGCCCAGTCCGCGCAATTTCGGGGGGAAAGTTCCGCCTTTTCACTTCAATCACTGGCGCTGCGGTTTCTGTTTCGGCCCCGTGGTCGCCGGCGAACGGGTCTACGTTGTCGGCGGGCGCGGCGAAGTGCTCTGTCTCGACCGCCAGGGGCAACTCAACGGCAACGACGGTCCCTTCACGAACGAGTTGGCCTACGTCGCTATCGGACAGAGTCCCGTCCATGGGGAAGGGCGGGGGCGCCTGTGCTGTGTCGACGGGGCCACGGGCAAGGAGATCTGGGCGTCTACCGACGTCAAGCGGACCCTGTCCACCGTGTCGATTGCGGACGGTCTGCTGTACATCATGGACTACTCCGGCAACCTGCATTGCTTCGACTCCGCTCCGCTCCGCTCGGGATGACAGGGCGGCGTTGCAGTTTCCGGCCAGATACCGGTTGCCTCCCGCGCCGTCCATTGCTAGGTTCGCGTGACAGTATGCAAAGCGTATCCCCTTCACAACCCGATCCTTCGCCGTCGGTGCGCGAGCTTACGGTGAGAGCCGTCGTTCTGGGCGTTGCTCTTTCGGCGCTTCTCACCGGCGCCAATGCCTACCTGGGACTCAAGGTAGGCATGACCGTCTCGGCCTCCATCCCCGCCGCCGTGCTTTCGATGGCCCTGCTGAGGCTCTTCCGACGATCGAGCATTTTGGAGAACAACCTGGTTCAAACGGCGGCTTCGGCCGGGGAGTCGCTCGCTGCCGGCGCCATATTCACTTTGCCCGCGCTTGTTCTCTGCGGATTCTGGCAGGACTTCGCCTACGTTGATGTTCTGTTGGTTACGGTGTTGGGCGGCGTGCTGGGCGTCCTGTTCAGTATTCCCTTGAGGCGCGCCCTCATCGTCGAAACACCGCTCGCATTCCCGGAGGGTGTCGCCACCGCCACCGTGCTCAAAGCGGGAGATCGCGGGGGACACGGGATTCGGGTTCTGGCCGTCGCGGGAACGATCGGGTTTGTCGTCAAGGTCATGCAGTCCGGACTGAAGCTCCTGGCCGGTTCCGTGACCGGAGCTTTTACGGCCGGCCGGGCCGTCTTCGGTTGGGGCTGCGACCTCTCCGCTGCCCTTGTGGCCGTGGGCTACATCGTTACGCTTCGGATCGCCATGCTCGTGTTTCTCGGCGGTGCATTCGCCTGGGCAATTGCCATACCTGTCTATGCCCTGTTTCACGGTGCGCCGGTTGAGGATGGCGTCACGCTCGAAGGCTATGCCGCCGCCATTACGATCTGGAGCACCAAGGTCCGCTACATCGGCGTAGGCGCCATGTTCGTCGGTGGTATTCGCTCCCTGGTCGCTCTTGCCGGTCCCGTGACAAGAGGTATCCGATCCTCGCTGGAGTCCCACCGCCGCCTGCGCAGCCGCACGGTAGAGGTAGACAACCGGGAAAGGGACCTTTCGCCACGAATCGTCCTGGGCGCGCTCCTCGGCTGCGGCGTGCTGTTGGCGATCGCCTTTCATCACGTACTCGCCAAGCCGTCCCTCGGACTTGCCGGCAGCCGCCTGGCGCTACTGGTCCTGATTGCGCTGGTCCTCGCCATCGTTGCCGGTTTTCTCTTTTCTGCCGTGGCCGGCTACATGGCCGGACTGGTCGGTTCCTCCAACAACCCCGTCTCGGGAGTGACCATCGCCACGGTGTTGGTCACGGCGCTGCTCTTCGCGACGATCGCGCCGGCCGCGGGCGCCGGCATCGCAGCCACGATTCTGGTCGCCTCGGCGGTCTGCTGTGCGGCGGCCATCTCGGGAGACAACCTCCAGGACCTGAAAGCCGGCCATATCGTGGGCGCCACGCCCGTGCGGCAGCAGGTCATGCAGATTGTCGGGGTGCTTGCGGGCGCGATTGTGATTGCTCCCGTGCTCAACCTTCTCTACCAGGCCTACGGCATCAGCGGCCATCTTCCTCGTCCGGGCATGGATCCCGCCGAAGCGCTGGCGGCCCCCCAGGCCACGCTCATCCATGCCGTTGCGCGCGGGGTGTTCGAACATCGGCTCGAGTGGGGGATGATCGCCATCGGCTGCGGGGTGGCTGGGGTCATCATCGCCGTCGACGAATGGCAGCGGCGCCGCCGGGGCTGGCGCGTCCCTGTCCTTGCCGTTGCCGTCGGCATCTATCTCCCGGTCGAGCTCAGCGTCCCTATCCTCGTCGGCGGCTTGCTCGCGCATGCCACCCGCAACCGGGGCGAGTCCGGGCTGCTGGCCTCCTCGGGTCTGATCGCCGGCGAGGCCCTCTGCGGCATTGCCCTGGCCGTCCCCTTCGCCGCCGCCCGCACCACGGACGTCATTGCCGTCGCCCCCCAGGGCTTCGCCCCCTTCGCGACCGCCCTCGGCATCGCCGCATTCCTCGGAGTGTGCGCGTGGTTGTACCGGGCGGGGAAGTAGGGACGTCTGAGATCCCGGCTCCATGGCTCACGCGGCAACAGCCGTCAACGGTCGGCCGGCGTATGACAAAGAGGGTTGACGCCGCGGGACGCGTTCACTATGCTCGCCGCCAACGTGGCCAAAATGGGGGGCGCATGAAGTGCTTCGAGAGTGTCGTTTCGTCTTCTTCTGTGTGGGTCTGTCTGCTGTTGTTCGCCTCGTCTGCCTTTTCGGGCGTCATCACGTTTGAGCAATTGGGTGAAGGGATCATGTCCGGCACCTACTCGGAAGCCGGATTTGATTGCATGGCGTCCGGCGGAGTCATTCAGAACCTCAATCGAACCGGTACGGGGACCATCGAGGGTAGGCCTCGGACGGGTGGCAATTGGCTCACCATAACGGCCTCCGATGGCGGAACCTTCCGCTTCATCGAGGTCGTGGCGGGGGGCTTTGAGGAACTCGTGGAAGGGGAGCGTTTCTTCTGGTATGGGTTCAACAACGGGGAGGTAGTAGCAGGTGAAGGGTCATACGAACTCTCGGACGGGAGCTTCTCAACGGTTGGATCTTTGGCCCCGTTCGTGCATGTCGATAGACTTGAGCTCGCAATGGGGTACATGGTGCCCGGCGACCACATTGTGTTCGACAGCATTACGTTGGAACCGGTTCCCGAACCCGCCGCTGGGAGTCTGTTTGCCGTCGGTATCCTTGTTCTCGCGTGGAGACGGAGAGCAAGACCTTGACCATTGATCGTCAGTCCGGGGTGAATCGGCTGGCGCAGAGACGGAGCAACCGAGGGAAGGGACAGACCTTCTATACGATTCGGGAATTGGCAACCACGCCGGACGTGCTCGGCAGTTCTCGAGATCCCTCGACTCCGCTCCGCTGCGCTCGGGATGACAGGTCGTCTGCCGGCGGGTCACCGAGAGGCGAGCGGTGACAGGCGGACAGGGCAAATGCATCGCTAATCATCGATCGGACGGACCGCCACCGTATCACTCACCGGGCTCAGTCGGTTGATGCGGGGGGCGGTGCGGATCCTGGGCGGGACCGGGAAACGTCGGGCAACTCCCGGATTGGGGTCCGGGAGTTGGCGGACTTCTTCGTCGCCGCGATAGACGCAGTTGCAGTCGACCCAGGCGATCAGTTTCAGCAGGTCGGAGCCTTCGATTTTGACCCCGTTGTGTTTGCCGCTCATGACGCGTGTTATCAGGGGGCTGGTCGAGGAGAGCATCGTCATGGGGGCGAGCGGTCCGTATTGGCGGTTGCGTTCGACGTTCATGCAACCGGCGAGTCCGCGGACGTCGTTCTTGCCCTGGGGCGGGGGGGCGCTCCAGGCCTGTCCCACGAGCGTGAGATAGGGTTCCTTGAAGGGCAACTGCTTCGGGTCGGTGACGCCCCGCTCGGGTACTCCGCCTCTCAGGGTAAGGTCGAGTTTCTTGCGTCCCTTGCCGTTGCCCTGGTGGCATTTGCCGCAGTACTTGTCGAGGATCGGCTGGCAGAACCGCTCGTAGCTGACGCTGACGTCGGCGCCCCACGGCGGCGGCGTCAGCTCGGCCGGCGCGCGGCGCACCAGGCCGGGATCGGGACGCGCCTGCGGCGAGCCGTGGTGCATGGCATGGCAGCCGACGCAGCCGCGGCTCTCGCCGGGCATTACCCCGGTGAACGAGCGCATGATCTGGATACAGCGCCGGTGTTCGTCCAGGAGCTGAAAGTGCAGCGCCTTGCCGGCGGGGACCTTGAAGGAGACCGACCCGTCGGCCGCGATCGGTACCGTGCCGAGAATGCGTTTGACGCCGTCTTCCTGGATAACGGAAATGGCCGGGCCGGAATGGCGCCATGATTTGAAGCCCGAGCTGTAGGTCTTGGCATCCATTTGAATGACGCGCAGGTACCTGGCTTTGCCCCTGGGCAGCCCCTCGACTCCCTCGTAGACGTCCGCACTGAACAGTGAGCCGCCGGCGGGCGTTTCGCCGGCTGCCGGCCATTCAACGCGGTCCGGGCGATGCGCCGGCTTGGGGCGCGGACGCAACGGGCGGGCGTACCAGGAGTTGTTGTGACCGACGTAGATCAACTCGCGGTTGCCGTGGATGTCCATCAGGTAGAGATCGAACCGGCCGTTGTTGTCACGGGCGGCCGACACCAGAAAATCCTCCGGGCCGAGCGGGTAGGGACACCGGTAGGACCAGAACCGTCCGCCGGCATGGTAGTGCGGGGAGGTGACCGGGTTGGGACCCCTGGAGTCCCCCGATTCGGGCCATCTGAGATCGGCGGTGATCTTGCTGATGCCGTGGGGGTATTCAAGCCCCTTTGAGACGTCGACGATGCCCAGGCAACCGGTCATCACGTTGTGGTGGCCCACCGCCGCGAAAATGACCTTGGTCGTGCCGGGGATCGCGCGGGCTTCCCAGATCACGTCGGGGTGCGCGCTGGCGTTGCCCCAGTAGACGGAAAGCCCCGTGCCGTCGGGATTGATCGTCCACAGCTTCTGCAGCCGCCACAGCGGCCGTTCGGTGTACTCCCAGCGCGTGTAGAGCACCCGCCCGTCCGGCAGCAGCGAAGGCGTATAGTCCGGCTCGTTGTTGCGCGAGACGATGTAGATGTTCTTTCCGTCGGCGTCGCAACGGGCAAGCACGGTCGAGGCCGACTGCGGCAGGCAACGAACGTAGGTGTGGCCGCGCGAGGTCGAGAACATGATGCGTCCGTCGGGCAGGTAGATCGGATCCATGTCGTCGTACGGGCTCGAGGTGAGCTGTTGCAGCTCTTTGCCGTCGATGCCCACTTCGTACAGGTGAAAGCTGCGCTCGTTGGCGGGTTTCATGCCGAAGACGACCTTCTCGGCGTCGAACGACAGGTCCATACGCATGATATACCCGGTCTCGGGCGGAACGAGTACGCGCTCCGCGGCGTCGGGCCGCAGTCCGTCGAGCACGAGCAGGCGGCTGCCGCCGCGGTTGCCGTAGTGGTAGCCGTTGCGATGGGCCGACTCGTGGACGCCGGCGTAGGCCGGCGTGTCGACCAGCAGCAGTCTGTCGAAGTCCACGAGTGGATTGGCGAACATGATCCTGCGTTTGACGCGGCGGACGGCCAGGTAGAGCTGATAGGCCCTGCTGTCTTCGTCCACCCAATCGTCGGGCGGCATGGCGCGGAGTTCTGTTTCCAGGCGAGCCAGCTCGGCGAGCTCGGTCGTGAGATTCGGTCGCCGGGCTGCCCGTCGCTTCGCGTTCGACGGCGGAGGATCCGCCTCCGCCCCGCTACGGCGAGACAGGCCGCCGTCTCCATCAATGGCCAGTCGTTGTGCCAGTGCGCGCGCCCATCCGATTTCACGCAGCGATCTTGCCGGCGTCGGTAGACCGTCGGCCTGGTGAATCCAGTCGGACTCGATCAGCTTGCGGGCCTCTTCTTTGTCCACGGGACCTTCGCCGCGTCGCACTGCAATGACTATGCCCGTGCCGTCGAAACTGACTTTGTTTGCCCAGGGGCCGCTGTTCACGGGCCCGAGCTCCCTGGCGAGGGGCCATGAGGAGTCGTCGAACCCGACCGTGGCCCATCCGGCGGGGGCCCTGGCGCTGACGCGCCATTTGCGGTCGGTTGCCACGACTGTGCGTTGGCCCTTTTCGCAGCGCACATCGAGCCATCCGATGAAACCGGCCGCGGAAGCGCTGTTGTGGCCTTCGAGGGCCACGACGTTCCTGCCCGGCTTGATGTGTTTGCGCAAGTTGACGGTCTCGACTCTGTTCCACCCGGTCCGGGTCTTTGCCGCGATGGCGCCGTTGCAATAGAGGATGCCGCCGTCGTCGACCGTCATCATGAACCGGGCCTGCTTGATCTTCGCGCCGGCCGGAATCTTGATCGACTTGCGGAAGTAGCGTTTTCCGGACGGGGCTCTTACCGCCGGGTTCCCTTCCGGAGACCATATCCACCGCATGGTGCGGGGGGGGCGGTTGGCGGCCGGTGCAAGGTGCATGGCCGAGCCGACCAGCAACGATGTTGTGACTAGCACGGCTGTGAATCTAGGCTGCACTGCGATTGCTCCCTACATGTGACGCAATCCGAGCATTGTACACTTGCGGGGACAGATGTGTAGCGGATTCTCGGTCGAGTCTTGCCCTGGGGTGAAAACGAAGAACGTGGGTAGCGCGTGGGATATGATTGATGATTAGCGATTGATGATTTCTGATTCTCGAAGTCTCGACGCATGTGCTCAGCCTGAAGTGTTCCCATTGAGCATTTCTGAGGTTTCTGGTCGGCAACGCCCCAAGGCGTGTGGCGTCTTGGACAATTCGGCAGGGAAGATGCAACCCCGCCCTGTCATCCCGAGCGCAGCGAAGCGGAGTCGAGGGATCTCGGGAATTGGCAACCACGCCGGATGTGCTTGGCAGTTCTCGAGGTCCCTCGACTCCGCTCCGCTGCGCTCGGGATGACAGCACGGGGGTTGCAGTTTCCGGCTAGTCGCGCCCCCGGTGCGTTGCGCTGCAGAGACAATTCGAACGGTTCTACGGAACGCCGCGACGAGTCAAGTTTCCGGCTAGTGCTTCCTCACTCCACTGGTCATTCACCGAGAGTAGGTTCCGTGCGTGAACCGCATTGCCGGGAGGACGGTCCATTGCGGGGAACCTATCCTGCGCATCGACTCGCAGTTACCCGCCCCGGTAGCCGGGACTGATTGATATCCGCAAGCCTCTCACGTATACTTCCATCCAACCTGAGGGAGGATGGAGCCATGATCGTGAAGGAGGGCGTTTGCCTGGTGGTCGCATGTGCCTTTGCAGCGGGTGCGGGTGCGGCTATTCGTGATGCTGACTATGGCGAGAGGCTGTCGGAGCCGACGGCGGAGGTGGCGTTGTGGTGGGCGTCGTCGGGGTGGAAAGTGGGGCGCACGAAGGAAGTCCCGCGGCGGGCCGGTGACGCGGTTGCGGTCAGCGCGGCGCGCAACGAGGCCGAGTCGGTCCAACTGGTCGTGACGCCGAGACGCGAGCTGCGGGGGTTGCGGGTCACGTGTACGCCTCTGACGGGCAGGCAGGGCGCGACGATTCCTGCCGAGTCTGTCGACGTACTGGTGGTACGTTATGTCAATATCGCACAATCGACCGACAAGAGCATGGGTACCGGCTTGTGGCCCGATCCGTTGCCGCCGCACGAGGGCGCGCTCGATCTCGCCGCCGGGGTGAACCAGCCGTTCTGGCTGCGGGTGCGCGTGCCGCGCGATGCCGTTGCCGGTGTATACGAGGGCAGGATTCGACTCCGTGCGGAAGGGTATGCGGAGGATGCCCCGCTGCGCGTTACCGTGTATGGATTCACGTTGCCCGAGCGCATGACCTGCGTAACGGCGTTCGGTTTTTCGGCCTACAACATGTTTCGGTATCATGGCGCCGAGACGCAGCAGGACAAGCGCGCGCTTCTGGCCAAGTACTGGCGCAACCTGTCCGACCACCACATTTCGCCTTACGACCCCGCGCCCCTTGACCGGTTTGGCGTGAGCTGGCCCAACGTCAAGCCACCGCCCTCGCGTTGGAAGAACTGGGATGGTGTACGCACGGTTGACAACGAGGTGCATGCCGGCAAGGGGGCGCTGCTGATCTACGATACGAACGCGAAGCAGTGCACTCAGGTGACCTACAAGCCCCGGCTGGACATACCGGAGGGAGGGTTGCGTCTGCGCTTCCGGTACAGGACCGCGGTCCCCGGTCATTCCTTTCTCGTGTCGTTCGGTCACTACGACGAATCCGGCAAGTGGTTATGGGGCTGCAACAACGACATGGTAGTGCGCGGCAATGGGCATTGGCAGGAGTTCGACCGGGTGATCGGCTCCTTTCCGAAGAAAGCGAAGCAGGTGAGTCTGCGGCTTTACGCCACCGAATGGAGCGATGTCGGCGAGCGTATGGGGTTGGTCTGGTATGACGATGTGTCCGTGACGGCTGCCGGCGGGGGAGAGGAGCTGGTGGAGGCGGGGGACTTCGAGCCCCGGGGCGACCGGGAACCGGTGGCTGCGGACGATGCCCTGCAGGTGCGCTTCGACTTCGCGGCATGGGACAGGGAGATGACGAAGGCGATCGACCGCTATCACTTCAACTCCTTCAAGGTGCGGACCGCGGGAATGGGCGGCGGTACTTTTCACGCCCACAGCGAACCGTTTCTGAGGGGTTTTGCCGAGAGCACGCACGAATACCGGGTCATGTTTCATTCGTACTACTCGCAGCTCGAAGCGCACCTGGCGGAGAAGGGGTGGCTGGACGAGGGCTTCGTCTACTGGTTCGACGAGCCGGCGCCGCACCAGTATGCTTTCGTGCGGCGCGGTTTTCAGCGCCTGAAACAGCACTGCCCGCGCATCAAACGCATGTTGACCGAGCAGGTTGAGGACGGATTGGTGGGCGGACCGAACATCTGGTGTCCGGTGAGTCACGCCTACAATCATGAACGGGCGGAAGAACGGCGCGGACGCGGCGAGGATTTCTGGTGGTACGTGTGCTGTGGACCCAAGGCGCCGTACACGGGGCTTTTCATCGATCATGCCGGCACGGAGATGCGGGTATGGCTTTGGCAGACGTGGAAACGGAAGATCAAGGGCATCCTGGTCTGGCAATCGAACTACTGGACCAGCGATGCGGCTTACCCGAACGGGCTCCAGAATCCGTACGAGGATCCGATGTCGTGGACGTCGGGCTACAGCACGCCGATTGGGACAAAGCGCCCCTGGGGCAACGGGGACGGGCGGTTCGTCTATCCTCCGGAAGCGGCTGCGGACGGCAATCCGGCAAAGCCGGTGTTGGCGGGGCCGGTCGACTCCATCCGCTGGGAGATGCTGCGGGACGGGATCGAGGACTATGAGTATTTCGTTGTCCTGCAACGGCTTCTGGAGGGCGTTGACGGCGCGCTCCCGGGCGCGAAGCGCGCCGAGTCGACAGGGTTGCTGACGATTCCGGGTGACGTGAGCACCTCGCTCAAGAGCTTCACGCGCGATCCGGCGCCGCTCGAAGCGCATCGGGAGCGTCTGGCGCGGGCGATTGAGAGGCTTCAAGGGTCTTGAACCGCCCAAAACCGCGGACTGGACGAGACGAAACCGCGATGAGAGCACAACGTCACGCGGAATGGGGAACCGCAGCAATTCTCATTATGGCCACGCCCCCTGCGACCTTGTGTCGCAGGAGCG
>CAZKRK010000111.1:0-4183 GCA_964555035.1 uncultured Victivallales bacterium
TCACATTTGCTCGTAACGGCGGAGGACCGCCGTCTCCAGGGGCTTTTCGGACACCGTCTAACTACGGCGTCACCGCGTTCTCGATCCTCAAGTTCTTGATCTCGCCTGCGAACTGGTACTGGGAACCGATGCCGCCGCTGTACTGGGCGACGAGGAGCTCGCCGTTCCAGGGGAGCGTATTCGGTTTGCACGGAATCGCTGCCACGCGCTTGTCGTCCTGGTAGATCATCGCCTGGTTGCCGTCCCAAACGTAGCACATCTTTGTCCAGACCCCGGGAACCGGAGCTCTGCCGCCATCGCAGTCGATGCCGCCTACGTGCCAGCGCCACCGTCCGCTGATGGACTGCACGAACCAGCCGGACTCTCTCCACCGCCCCGCGCTAACCAGAACCGGCATGCTGCCGTTGCCTTCGGCATGTGCCCTGACCTCGAACGAGACCGTGATCGGCACGTTGAGCCGCAGGTTGCAAGCGGGCACATTCCCGTAGGAGAGGTAGCCATTCGGGCCGGTTTGCAGTACGTCGTCGCCCGCGAATTGCGCATCGCCCACCAGCCTCGCCTGCGGCAGTCCCGCACCGAAGCAATCCCCCGCCTCGCCGGGCTTCAACAGCCGTGCCAGCGGCGCAAGATGCTCGTTCAACGCGCCATCGACCGTCACACTCGCCCGGGCCGGCTTGCTGCGTTTCTCGCCGTTGTCAAACACGACGGCATAGTGATACTCGCCCGATGGCAGCGCGATGCAGTCAAAGAAGGTGCCGAGCTCCGTCCTGGCCACCTTTGTCTTCTCACCCGGATCGAAATCGGCTTCTTCGCCGCGATGGATCTCGGCGACGAGCCCCCAGGTGTGGGCGGTGAGCCCCCAGCGGATCTCGACTTCGCCGGTGGGTATCTGCGTGGCCGATAGCTTGGGCGTCTTCTCCGGGATGCGGACCGGGTAGATGTTGCGATGTTTGCCGGCAACGGCAAGCCGTTCGCCGCCGGGCATGCCGAGGCGCGGGCCGGCCAACGCAGCCTTTCTACCCGCCCGAATAATCTCCAGCATCTTCCGGTAGTGTGGATCCTTCACATCCGCAAACGTGATGACGGGCTCGCCACTGGATGGTCCCTTGTCCCATTTGCGCCACTTCTGCACGGGGAACCTGTCGAGCGGTTTGACCGCGTGTTCGTAGCGCCCCGTGCTGAAGATGCGCAGCCGCCTGAACGAGGCATCCACCTTCCCTTCGCGGCAGAGCGCCTCTCCATGTCCCTCCCCGCCTTTCGCCAGTGGTGCACGGAGAATGCGGCTGAGCTCAGGCTTCTCGAAGTTGAACCAGTCCTGCTCAAACCGCGCGCCTCTTCCCGCCGCGGTGTGGCAATTGACGCACCCGGCGGCCTTCATCTCGGCCACTAGCTGATTCTTCGCATTCGCCCACTCCGTGAGTCGGAAACCCTTGGGCGTGTAGTTCCACGTCCCGTGGTAGGGCGCGTTCGCGTCGATCCAGGCCAACACGAGGTCGCGTTCGGGTCGCGACATCTTGAAACGTCCCTTGTGCCCCAGCGCGCCCTCCACGACAACCTTGCCCAACGGCGCCGCGGGGGAGCCGATCGCATAGGGTGGGAAGATCTGCGCCGAGTAGTGCGAGGTCCCGTTCATCGAGCATACGCCGGCGACCAAGCTGGCCTTGTACTGGACCTCACGCCGGGAGGTAAGGTTGTGGTAGCTGTTGTTGAAATACTCCGTCCATCCGCCGGTCAGGTCGAGGCCGGCCGCGAACCCTTTCTCCCCGCCGTGGCAACTCGCGCAATGCTTGCTCAGAATCGGCTGGACCATGGTCGGGTAGTCGAGCACACCGGACCCCCACGATTCGTCCTGCAGTCTCGCGGGCGCCTTGTGATGGGCTATCGCGGGTTTGTCCTGGGCCGCGAACGTTTTCTTCTTGTCCTCGTGACAGCCGATGCAGCTCCGCGTCGTTCCCGGCGCGGCCTGGATGAACGTGCGCATGCTGCGCACGCAACGCCCTTCGGCGTCGAGGACCTGGAGGAAGATCATCTTTCCGGCGGGCGCCCGGAAGTAGGCACTGCCGTCCTTTTCAACCGGCACCACGCCCAGGTAGTTCTTGGCGGTCCATCCCAATGCGGCGGAAACGGTGAAGGTCTGGTTGAACGGACCGCGACCGGGGGTCCTGCTCACGCGCGACGTCTCCTCAACCACGCGAAGCTGCTTGATGGAGCCACGCGGCACTTCGGGCATCCCTTCGTACACGTTCTGAATCATGAAAAGGCCGTAGTCTTTGCCGCGGTCGACTTCCGAGGGGCGCAGCTTCGGGACGGGGCGCGGCTTCAACAGGATCGGGGAGTGGCAGTCAATCGCGGAATCGGCAAAGAGAAGCTCACGGACCAGGGAGTCGTCTTCGTTGCGCTTGACCATGAAGAGCGCGTGTTTCTTGCCGTGGCGGTCGCTGTACAGGATGAGGTCCTTGGTGATCGGGTACGGCTCGCAGGCTTCACCCGTGTCGCGGGTGGGGTTCTTCGGGTCCGAGAAGTTGAAGACGGCCTTGGGGTCGTTCTTTCCCATGCGCGTGTCGAGTAACGCAATCGTGCCGCGCGGCGTGCTGTTGTGCTTGGCGAAGGTACTCACCACGTACTCCGGATGGGTGAAAACCTGGCGCGAATCGAGAACGGCTTCCGGGAAAACCATGTTGTTCGCGTACATGGCGGTCTCCCGCGTCCCATCCGGGTAGACCGTCCAGAGGCTCTGGATCGTCAGTGCCGTCTTATCGACGTACTCCCACCGGCCGTAGAGAATACGGCCGTCCATCATCACGCTCGGATCGAACTCCGTCTCGCTGTTGACCGAGATGGGAAAGATGTCGCTGCCGTCCGGCTTCATCGTGTGCATGATGGCCACGCCCGTGTTGTTGCACGGGACCAGGCCGTTGTGCCGCATGGTCGTGAACACGATCTTGCCGTTGGGCAGGTAGGCCGGCGTCAGGTCCTGCGCCGCGCCGAGGGAACCGTGGCTGCCGCAGTAAACAGACTTCACCTTGCCGTCCTTTTCGCAGGGAAGATAGTCGGCCCGCGGGTTGGTGATCCGCCGCAGGCCCTTGCCGTCGACGCCGATTTCGTAGATTGACGAGCTGCCTTTCGGCTCACCCTTGAAACAGAAAAGGACCGTCTTCGCGTCGTACGAGAGGTCGGGGTCGAAGTACATCCCCCGGCCAAGGGAGTTCTCGCTCTTCTCGTCGATGATGACGCGCACCTTGTGCTTTTGGGGCGGGTCGTACGGATTCTTCAGCACGTAGATACCACCACCCGGATGCCACTGGTAGCAGGTATCGTAGATGTGGATGCCCTTGTAGCTCCCGCGCTTGGTGAAGAGGAGGGGAGCGTCGAGACTGGCACGAAGGGGCTGCGTCTCCGCCGCCGACACATTCAGTCCGGAAACGAGGACGCATGTCGCGACCAATAGGAGGGAGTTCTTCAGGGGAATTCTCATCAAGGCCACCTTTGTCAGGTTGTGTATGGATAGTCAGGTGTTTCATGCCCGCCGCTGCAGCGCGCATCCAATGATGAAGGGAATAGTAACGTCTCACGGCCAGGATGCAAACCCACAAACGCGCCGCCATAGTCCTCCGTAGAACCGGTCTCCAGGCCGGTTCCAACCCACGCACGATCATCACTCACCCGCACGGATTCTGCTGAACCGGCCTGGAGACCGGTTCTACGGCAACACGCTCTCCTACTCACCGCGTCTGCCCGGCAACGAGACCCCGACCGGCAACCGTCTCATACGCACAGTCGTGCAGCGTCCACACGAGCGTCGGCCAATTCGTGAGACCGTATTCCAGCACTGTCACGTTCGTATGCACGATGGACATTCTGATCTACCCGAAATGCATCCCGGCCGTGCTGACGAGAGAGACCGGCATGTATGCGTTCGTCACGTTGAGCCATGGGCCGGACAGGTCCCTGATTGTGTCGGTCGGTCGGTAGTAGTCCAACTCCGCCAAGGTTTTGCGCGATTGGACGGAGGGTGCGGGAGGGTGCGGGGACAGACGGAGGGGCCCAGGACCGAGCGAGCGGGCGGATGGACGACAAACGTCTCGGGCGACGTCGAGAACGCGATACGCCAATCAGTCCGCTTCCGGATCAATTGCAGAAGTAGTACGTCATACCCTTGAATCCGGTGTTTGATGGACTGATC
>CAZKRK010000111.1:4193-19359 GCA_964555035.1 uncultured Victivallales bacterium
GTGCGGGGACCGAGGGTGCGGGAGGGTGCGGGGACAGACCTGCAATAGCAGCGGCGGGATGCGGGGACAGACCTGGACGCACCGAGGGTGCCGAGAAAGGGTGCGGGGACAGACCTGGACGAACCGAGGGTGCCGAGGGTGCAAAGGGTGCGGGGACAGACGTAGAACCACCGGGCGGACTGCGGAGACCGGACTGCGGGGACAGACCTGTGAGATCTGGGGACAGACCAGACCAGCTAGGCCAGCTCAGAACGGCCCTCCCGCCACCCGCTTTCACTTTTCTCAACTTTTTTCCGGAATTCGGCTGTCCGGTTTGCTTCTTGGTTAGTGAAAGGCGGATTGAGAGCCTTTCCCGGGTGAAACAACAGGAGGTCACCAAATGCGAAAAGCACGCATCAAAGAGGAAGGCCCAGGCTACTATCATTGCTTCTCACGCATAGTGGACCGGCAGATGCTCATGAACGACCAGGAAAGAGCGATCTTCCGCAGACAGATGCGCAGCATGGAGGGGTTTAGCGGTGTGGATGTCCTCACATTTGCCCTGCTTGACAACCATTGGCACATGCTGCTCTACGTGCCCGAGGCGCGGGAAATCGATGACGCCGAGTTCGTGCTACGGCTGGGCTTTCTCTACAAAGAGCGTGTGGTCGACAAGGCCAAGAAGGACCTTGCCAAACTCAGAGAACAGGGACGTGACGAGGATGCCGAGGCGTTCAAGTCCAAGTATACGTATCGCATGCACGATCTCTCCGAATTCATGAAGACGGTACAGCAGTGCTACTCCCAGGGGTACAACGCGCGACACGGCCGCACCGGAACGCTGTGGGAGGGCCGCTACAACAGCATTCTGATCGAGCCCGACGCCTCAAACTGGTCTCGGACGTCTGGGGGCGAAGTCAGCGCAATGGCCACCATAGCCGCCTACATTGATCTGAATCCCGTTCGTGCCGGCATCGTCGACGATCCCAAGGACTACCGCTGGTGCGGATACGGTGAGGCGGTTGGCGGCGAGCGACGCGTTCGCGAGGGAATCGGCAGGATCATGCAGTCGCTCAACATAGATGGCGACTGGGACGACATCGCGGAGCAATACCGTCAGTTTCTGTATCTCAACGGCGAAGAGCGCGGTGTCGATGAGAACGGCCGGCCATTGAAGCGCGGGTTCTCGCGGGAAGAGATCGAGGCCGTGCTCAAGGCCGGAGGTAAGCTCAGTTTCGGCCAGGCGTTGCGTTGCCGGGTACGCTATTTCACCCAGGGAATAGTGCTGGGTACGCGCAAGTACGTCAACGACTCATTCAATCGCCACCGAGACTACTTCGGTCCCAGGCCGGACCGCGAGGCGCACGCCATGATGGGCGCCAACTGGTGTGGGTTGCACTCCGCCCGCAGCCCAAAACTCGGACCTGTCATCGCAGTTCCTGACACCGGATAGCCACTCACCTTCGCAAGTCTGCTTGTGGACAGTCTGCCGCCAACGGTCGGGGATCCGCCGCCAGCAGATCGATCATAAGGCGCATCTTGTCATTGCTGAGGCACAACAACAACGTTGAATGGCTATCGCGCCCTTGAGTAGGTCCAGGCGCTCCCATCGGTACTCAGCCAAGACATCCCGAGACGCTACGGTCCCCAGAAGACCACGTTTTGGCCACCCCCGGCCTCTGTTTACGGAGTTCCACCCCTCCCAAGACGTCTAGCCACGCTGGCTTGGTTCCGCTCACCACCCGTTGAGCGCCAGTCGCGGTCCGCCAGTCACGATCTGTCCCCAACGAGTCGTTCGACAGAAAACAGGGGCAATATCGATGGACCCTCCCGCAGGCAGGTCTGTCCCCGCATCGCCGCTCCCGCAGGCAGGTCTGTCCCCGCATCGCCGTCCCGCATCGTGTCCGTCGGTCATGGTCTGTCCCTGCATCGCGGTCCCTGCATCGCGTGCTGATTCCCGTGAAAGGACTGAACATATTACGGTCCATCTCGGAGAGGTCTGTCCCCGCACCGCGTCCCCGCCCGCACCGCGTCCCCGCACCGCGGCACCGCGCCCCGCACCGCGTCCCCGCACCGCGGTCGTCCCCGCACCGCGAGAGTATGGATTGAATTCTTCGCCGGCCTCGGCTACGATTCGCCGTCTGAAATCACAACTGGGAAAGGACCCGCTAATGAGAACTGAGTCACGCTGCCTTCTCGCATTTGCCATGCTCACCCTCTGCCTGGTCAGCTGCCCCCTCTGGGCCGCAGATGAAGACGTACCCCCGGTCAAAGTCCTGATCGTCGACGGGCCGCAGAAGTATCACAAACCAAAGGACACGACACCGGTGCTGAAAGAGATGCTCGAGAAGAGCGGGCGGTTCGTCGTGGACGTCTCCAGTGCGCCCAACAAGCCGTCACCCGACTACAAACCCGCCTTTGCGAACTACAACGTCGTCGTGATCAATGAGGGATTCGGCGCGAATCCCTGGCCCAAGGCCACGGAGGAGGCATTCGAGGCGTACATGCAGGACGGCGGCGGGATGGTCAGCTATCATGCCGCGGACAATGCCTGGCCGAAATGGAAGGCGTACAATGAAATGACGGCCATCGGCGGCTGGGCCGGGCGCAACGAGAAGAGCGGCCCGTACCTCTACATGAACAAGGACGGCGAGGTCATCCGTGACACCAAGCCCGGCAAGGGGGGCAGTCATGGACGCCAGACGGAATTCGAAATCACCGTACGCGACACGGAACACCCGATCACCAAGGGGCTCCCCAAGACGTTCTTGCACGGCCCGGACGAGATGTACGCCTTCCTGCGCGGACCGGCGCAGAATGTGACCATCCTGGCCACGGCGCACTCCGACAGGAAGAACCGCGGCTCAGGCCACGAAGAACCGATGCTCATGGCCGTCACGTGGGGCAAGGGCCGCATCTTCCATACGGTCCTCGGCCATCACGTCAAACAGATCCAGCGCGGCAGTTTTGTCACCACGTTTCTCCGCGGAACCGAATGGGCCGCCACCGGCAAGGTCACGCTGCCCGTGCCGGCAGGCTTTCCCGACCAGCCGTACCCGCCGACCGCCCAATAGAGACAGATCCATCCCTTCGCACAAAGGAGAAGAGCATGCCGATGCCCCTCGCACATGTACATCGTTTCGCTTCCGTCTACCGTCGACTGCCGATCGCGTTGCTAGCCGGCTTGCTCGTGCTGAACGCCACGCTGAGTTGTGGCGACAATCCCGAAGCCAAGAAACCGTCAAAGACGAACGCCGTGAGTTCCGCCGCCGAGGGCGAGTGGATTCAACTCTTCAACGGCAAGAACATCGACGATTGGATCGTGAAGCTCAACCGCCACGAGCTGGGTGACAACTACCGTGACACCTTTCGTGTTGAGGGCGGGCTGCTCAAGGTCAGGTACGATCGCTACGAGGACTTCGGCAAACGCTTCGGACACCTCTACTACAAGCAGCCGTTCTCGCACTATCACCTGGCGGTTGAGTACCGTTTCGTCGGCAAGCTGCACCGCGGCGCGCCCGGCTATGCCGTGCTCAACAGCGGCGTCATGCTACACTCCCAGGACCCGAGGACCATGCTGCGCGACCAGAACTGGCCGATCTCAATCGAGCTTCAGTTTCTGGCCGGTCTCCCCAACGGCAAACCACGCGCAACCGGCAACGTGTGTACGCCCGGCACGCACGTGCATCACAAGGGAAAGCTGACACAGGCCCACATCATCAAGTCGAGCGCAGAGACCTACAAGCCGGACGAATGGGTGCGCGCCGAGGCGATCGTCCGCGGCAACAAAAGCATCGTTCACATCATCAACGGTGAAAAAGTGCTCGAATACTCGCGCCCGCAGATCGGTGGGGGCGTTGTGGCCGGATACGACCCCAAGATGTTCGTAGAAGGGAAACCGCTCGGCGAAGGCTTCATCGGACTCCAGGCCGAGGGACAACCGATCGACTTTCGCAAGGTCGAACTGAAGATACTGCGCCCCACACCGTAGCTGCCGACGCAGGAGCGCATCTGAAGTTCTCTGCATCAGGCCCGGAGGGCGGCATAGGCACCGCGTTCGCCTGCGCCGCATATTCGCCGTAGCCGCGCAGTCGGGCGGGAATGCCTGTGCCGCCCCTCCCCGGGGCTTGGCTATCCCGGATCCCGTGTCCTGGGGTTCGGCTACGCTCCACCCCAGGCTCTATCATACCGCCCCTCCGGGGCTCCTCGGTCCCTGGTAGTCGCAGAAGAGGACGCTTCCCGCCGTTGTTACCTCATTGCCATTCTTAAACGAGCCGTCAGTTGCTTCACCAGTTCAGGATGCTGCGACGCGACGTTTACCGTCTCATTGGGATCCCTGTCGTGGTCATACAGCTCCACGCAAACCGGCGCAGCGTCTCTATCGCGGCGGTCACGCCAAACGACGAGCCGGTAGCGATCCGTCCGCAGGGCGTAGCCCATCAGGTCGTTCTCAAAGAACTCGCGGTCCCACGCGTCACCCACCTGCGCCATGATGCGCCCTTCGACCTGCTCGATCAGCGGACCGAAGAAGGTCTGGCGCATGCCGACCGAAAGCGGGTTGGCCGCCCACTCGCGCAGCGCCGGACTCGGAAACTGGCTGACCGCAACGTTCTTCCCTTCGTGTTCGGGATCATCCAGAATCTCCCTGAAGCTCTTGCCTTCGCAGTGAACGGGGATTGGGAGTCCCGCGAGATCGCACAGGGTCGGATAGAGGTCGAGCAGTTCAACGATGGATCTCGTGGCCTTGCCGCGGGCTTTCATGCCGGGTGTCCAGACAATGAGCGGAACATGAGTTCCGATTTCGTAGTTCGTGGCCTTGCCCCACACGCCCATGTCGCCGAGGTGCCAGCCATGGTCGCCCCACACCACGATGACCGTATTGTCGCGAAGGCCTGCCGCCTCCAACGCGGCAAGCACCAGCCCGATCTGTGCGTCGACATAACTGACGCAGGCGTAGTAGCCGTGCAGAAGCGTACGCGAAAGGTCGTCGGGAATCGGTCCTGACTTGGGGATGCCGTGGCGGACGCGCAGCTCGAACGACTCGTGAAGGCCGACCGCCGCGCCGTCTCTGGGCGGTTGCGTCCGGGTCGCCAGCTTGATGTCTTCGGGGTCGTAGAGATCCCAGTAGCGCTTCGGCGCGATGAAATGAAGGTGCGGTTTGTGAAAGCCGAGTCCGAGGAACAGCGGTTTGTCGGGCTTCTTCGCCAGGTGGTCCTTCATGGTCGCAATGGCCAGCCTGGCGCTAAAGCCGTCAACATACGTGTGGTCCGGAACATCGGCGCATTCGTAGGCCGGACCATGGATCAGGCCGGACGAACCCTCTTCGCCGTACTTCGCCAGCATGGCCTCGCGGTTCTTCCTCCAGATCGCCTGATTTTCCGGAAGCGCATAGCCGCCGTTCTTCCACCCGAGGGGCCTCATCTTCATGCGATTCCAAGCCGGCTTGCGACTCCATGAATGGTCGTTGTCAGTCATCCGTCCGTGGTAGATCTTGCCGCAATAGACGCTTTCGTAGCCGTTGGCCACGAAATACTGAGGCAAGGTGACGATGTCCGGGTTCAACTCGCGAAAATAGGCTGTATTCTCCACAACGTCGATCGTCTCCGGCCGGCAACCGGTCATCAGGCTGGCTCGCGAGGGACTGCAGATCGCCTGCTGGCAGTAGGCCCGGTCAAAGCGCATACCCTCGGCTGCCAGCTTGTCCAACGTCGGACTCTTCACGACACCCGAACCATAGCAACCCAGCTCCGGCCGCAGATCGTCTACCGCGATGAAAAGGATGTTCGGTTTCTTGTCAGCCCTGCCCCAGTGCGCTGGGGCCTTGGACAACTCGGTAGGGGAACTGCAAACCCGCCCCGTCATCCCGCCTGCCAGGCCGTAGCCGGGAGGCGGGATGACAGGGCGGGGTCTGACGTTCCCGGCCAGACGCTGACGCGCCAAGCGTCAACAGGGCAACCAATAGACAGCAAGTGGTTCTCTTCATGAAGCTCCTCCTCATCACTCACATGCCCCAAACCACCGGCAGCCAGGCACTCATCGCCGTCGGGCCGCGGTTTGCCCACGCGAAGTAGGGAATCATGCGGATCGGGAGCGGTTTCATCGGCAGCCGTGTGACTTTGCGGTAGAGATCCGTGTCCCACGGCGCTTCCGCGCGGTACAGGGCCTTGCCCTTGAGAACCACGATTCCAAACGGCAGATCGTCGGCCGCCTGCGGGCCGAGCTGCATCTCCTCCGGGATGTAGACGTTGTCCAGGTCGATATCTTCCGACAAATCCCTCAACTCCACGCAGTAGAGCATGGGGCCGCGCATGACGGCGACCTGGTTGCGAAGCTGCTCGGCTTTGGGATGGGCCTGCATCAACCGCACCGGCATGGGCAGATTGAGTTCGATCACGTCTCCGGCCTTCCACTCGCGTTCCGTCCACAGATACCGACCGGCCTCGGGCTTGTTGGCCGCCGCGGCGCCGTTGATCGTGGCCGTAGCCCCGCTCGCCCAGGCAGGAATGCGCATGCGAATCGCAACCGGTTCGGACGACTTCACCTCGTCGAGCGTGATGACAATTTTCCCATCCCAGGGGTAGTCGGTCTTCTGCGTGAGTTTCACCCCCGGCCCGTCGAATGCGTTGCCCGCGTAGTGGTGAATCCAGATGCCCTTGTCATCGATACTGTAGAGATAGGCCTGCAGCTCCGCGAACGTCCGCAGGAGGTTGGTCGGGCAACAGATCCGCTTGCGGCCCGGCAGCACACGGTGGGCCAGGAAGTTATGCCCGCCCGCCAGGTGGGCTGAATCAGAATGGAACCGCAGCGAGTTGCGGTAGAACCAGCTCTCGCCGTCCAGTCCTATGCCGGCCAGGAAGCCGTTATAGAGCTCGAGCTCCATGAGATCCGCGTACTTGGCGTCCGGATCGGCGCACAGCATGCGGTAGTTCCACATCAGGTTACCGATTTGTCCGCAGGTCTCGTTGTAGCAGTCGGCGCACGGCAGGTAGTAGGCGGGCCCGACGGACTCACAGACGGGATCCTTGCCGAGCGACAGGCCATGCCCCATCGGGCTGACGCCGCCGTTGATGCACATCTTCCGTTCGGTCAGGTCCTCCCACAGCCGATTGAGCGGCGCCCAGAGCGTCGAGTCGCCGTTTTCCAGGTAGATGTCCGCGGCCCCGGCGAACAGGTACGTGAAGAAGACGTTGTGGCCGACCACCTCCTTCGATCTTCGCAGCGGCGTGCGGTCCTGGATCAGGTCGCTTCCGGCGATGCCCGGTCCCTTGTAGAAAAGGCCGCCGCGCTTCGGGGCCTCGCCACGCCGGTCGACAATCATCCCGGCGCAGTCCAAGTACTTCTTCTCGCCCGTTTCGCGATACAACTCGACCAGTCCCATCACGGCCGAGGGATTGTGTGCGTAGCACGGCGCAACCGACACGCCCAGCGTCTTGCAGAGGAAGTCGCCGCACCGGATCGCCACCTTCAGCAGGGAGTCCTTGCCGGTCGCGCGATGGTGGACGCACGCAGCCGTGAGCAGGTGCCCCATGCTGTAGACTTCGTGGTGGCGTGGATCCTGGAAACGCGGCCTGCCCCGCGCGGTATTCTGCGTGGCGACATAGCCATCGTTTTCCTGGGCTGCCGCGATCAGGGCGATCGCCTCGTCCATCCGCTGTTCGATCCAGGTGTCGCGTTCGACCGCGTTGAAAGCCGCTGCCGATTCGATCCACTTGTAGAGCCACGCGTCCTGCCAATCCGTGCCGGCAAATTCGCCTTCGGCCAGGCCGCCGGCAATCCGCATATTGTCGAGTACGTGCCCTGCGTCCGGATCCGCTGCCAGTTCCCACAGTTTGCGAAGGGTGACCTTTCGGCACTGGTCGTAGCGCTCGGCCCAGAACCCGCTCGTCCACAGCACAGAGTTCAACCCCACGCTTGCGAGGCGCGTTCTGGGACTCTCCTGGTTCCTGACGATTGTGACATCCCGCGATGCGGCGCCTTGTGCGGGAGCACTACTGGTGACGACAACTCCTGTCACAACGGCCAACAACATCAAGACACGAGAGACTTGTTCCACAACGACTGAACCTCCTCTTCATTCTCGACAACATGCGCTCCCATCTCACGGCCGGATTGCAAATCCGGCCCACTGGGAATACCCGCACTGTAACATCCACCACGCGATGCGCAACATCCGCAATTGCATTTCCCCCAGCCTGAGAAGATACTCTCGTCGCATGAAGACACGAGAAAGGTGAATGGCGATGACACGACGCGATTTCTTGAAAGCCGCAGGAGGGAGCGCAATGGCTCTCGGATTTCCCGTGACACTCAAGGCCCAGGAGGCCCAGGGACAGGCAAAAAAACCGAACATCATCTACATGATGCTCGACGAATGGGGCTACTACGAAATGTCGGCCCTGGGGCACCAGAAACTGAAAACCCCGGTGTTCGACCGGTTCATGAAAGAGAGCATGCGCTTCACTCACTGCTACGCCGGCGGCCCGACGTGCGGCCCGACACGCTCCACGCTCCTTACGGGACAACACCTGGGACACGTCTCGATGCGCACGAACGGCGGAGCGACGCCGATTCGCGCGGACGAAGTCACTATCGCCGAGCTCCTCAAGGGGCAGGGCTACGCCACTGCCGGCTTCGGGAAATGGGGCATCGGCGCCCGCGGTACGACCGGCGTACCCGAAATCCACGGCTTCGATCTCTTCTTCGGGTACTACGACCAGGTTCACGCCCACTCGTTCTATCCCAAGTACCTCATTCGAAACAGCGAAGAAGTGCAGCTCAAGGGAAACACCGGGAATCCCAGCAAAGGCGAAACGCACGCCCAATACGTGATCTTCGACGAGACAATGAAATGGCTCGAGAAGAACCACGACAAGCCCTTCTTCCTCTATCTTCCCTACACGCCGCCCCACGGCCTGTGGGGATTGCCCGAGGACGATCCCTTTTGGCAAGTCTTCAAGGACAAGCCGTGGCGAGTCGGCCAGAGGACGGACAAGGACTCCCGCATCTACGCCGCCATGCTGCTGATGATGAATGACCAGTTGAAACAGATCATGGACAAGCTGAAGGAGTATGGGATCGACGACAACACGATCGTCTTTCTCTGCGGCGACAACGGCGGGCAGGCCTATTTCCCGTCAAAGGAGAACCCGCGCGGCATCTTCGCGCCCAATGTCGATCCGAAAACGGGAGAGGAGTTCAGGGCCGGCAAGGGCTCGCTGTATGACGGCGGGCTGCGCGTCCCGATGATGGTCCGCTGGCCCGGCAAGATAGAGCCGGGTTCGCAGAGCGACCTGGTGTGGTACTACCCGGATGTCATGCCGACCCTGGCCGAGCTGACCGGGGCCGGAGTACCCGAGGCGTGCGACGGCATGTCGATCGTGCCGACCCTGCTCGGCAAGGGCCAACAGAAACAGCACGAGTTCCTCTACTGGGAATACGGCAACCAACGCGCCGTTCGGATGGGCAAATGGAAGGGGTGGAGAAAAATGGCCACGGGCGGCAAGAAGAAGGGCGTTTCCCCCTGGCAGCTCTATGACCTCTCCAAGGACGTCGGCGAGACGACCGATCTCGCCGACAAGCATCCGGAGATTGTCGCGCGGATCGATGCCATCGCCAAACGAGAACATACCGCGGTTCGCCCGGGCGGCAAGCTCCCCGACGCCACGGTCGACGCAACTCGAGACCGCACCTTCGCACTGGGCAGAGCGCCAAGGAAACCACCGTCCAAGACCACCGGCCGCAAATCGAAGAACTGACCAGGAACTTGACTCGTCGCGGCCTTCCGTAGAACCGTTCTCCAGGACGGTTCCGAACCCCACGGGATCCACCGCCCCGCTTGGGCTCCGCTGAACCGTCCTGGAGAACGGTTCTACGTTTCCACCTCGAATTGTCTTGGCAGCGAAGCGCACCGGGGGGCAGTCTGGTCAAGAGCCATGCAACCCGAGTTCCGACAGATTTTCGACTACCTGAGCCTGCGCGACGAGCCATGTGCGGCTGACGTGATAGTCGGGTTCGGGCATTTTGATTTAAACATCCCCGAACGCTGCCTGGAGCTCTACAAGGACGGCTACGCCGACAGGATAGTGTTCACGGGCGGTGTCGGCGCCGGCAGTGCCGGTTTTACCCAGCCGGAGGCGCGCGAGTTCGCAATGCATCTGCGGGAGATCGCACCCGGGGTAGAGTCTGACCTGCTGCTGGAGGATCGCTCCACCAATACCGGTGAGAACCTTCACTTCACCGAAGAGCTTCTGCGGGCAACCGACCCCGCATTCACATTCCGGACGGGCATAGAGAAAGCCCTGATTGTGTGCACGCCTGCGCGGCAACGGCGGGTGTTCCACACCTGCAGGCTCATGTTTCCCAACACGGAGTTCACCAACTGCCCGCCCGAAACCGCTTTCGCGGATAACGCAACCCTCTTCGAGAAGCGCGGCCAGTCGTTCCGCGAACAACTACTGGGGGAGGTAGCGCGCCTGATCTCGTACCCGGGAGAAGGTCTCATTGAGGAGGTTCAAATCCCCGAGCACGTCCTTGAGGCGTATTTTGCAGTCAAGTAGGGGTGGGTCATCCACCTTCGCAAAGCTACGGCGGGACAGGGGGTCTGACCCACCCCTACTCCGCGGCCTGAGCTACCGCACGACCCTCCCCGACGCGGAGCCGCCCATCAGGGATTCCACTTCCGGGCGTGTCGAGTAGTTGAAATCGCCCTTGATGGAATGTTTGAGACACGACGCGGCCACGGCGTAGCGCAGGGCCGTTTGCGGATCGCTGAGCTCGGGCGTAGTCAGGGAGAAGATCAGGCCGCCGGCAAACGCGTCGCCGCCGCCGACGCGGTCGACGATGCTCTTGATCTCGTAGGGACGGTACTCCCCTTCCCCGTCGAGCGGCGCGAAGAACGGCGTCTCGTTCTGCACGTCGTAGAGCATGGCGCCCCAGTTGTTGTGCGTGGCCGAAAGGCTCTCACGCAATGTGATGGCGACGTAACGAACGTTCGTAAACTGCGACGCCACCTGGCGGGCCACGTCGGGATAGCGGGCGGTATTCAGCGTGCCGGCGTAGACGTCCGTGTCGGCGGCGTGGATTCCGAGCACGTCGGCGCAATCCTCTTCGTTCGCGATCGCCACGTCGACATACGGCAGGACGCCGCGCATCGTTTCCTCGGCGAGCTCGCGCGGCCGCTTCGACGAGTCCCACCGCCACAGCTTCTTGCGAAAGTTGAGATCACAGGATACCTGCAGTCCGGCGGTCTTGGCCCGTTGCACGGCGACCAGCGTCGCTTCGGCCGATGTCTTCGTGAGGGCCGGGGTGATGCCGCTGACATGCAGCCACTGCGCGCCGTCGAAAATGGCGTCCCAGTCGTAAGCGTCGGCGGGGGTCAGGCTGACGGCGGAGTCCGCGCGGTCGTAGACCACGTTGCTCGGCCGCTGATTGGCGCCGGTCTCCAGGAAGTAGAGTCCCAGCCTGCCCGTATCGCTGCGCACGATGAAGCGGGTATCGATGCCGACCGCGCGCAGCGTGTCCATGGTCGCCTCGGCCAACGCATGCTTTGGCAACGCGGTCACGTAACGGGCCGCGCCCCCGTAGTTGCAGATCGAGACAGCCACACTGGCTTCCGCCCCGGCATAGGTGATTTCCAGTTCACGCGCCTGGCGCAGGCGCAGGTTCCCGGGCGACGCCAGGCGCCCCATGATCTCTCCGAATGTGACGATTGCCTTCATTATCCGCTTTCTCCCTGGTTGAGTGGACAACTTGACGTTGGACACCGATGTCACGTATAGACACCAAGCGGGGGCGATGCAAGACCCATGTCCCCACAAGTAACGAACACGGGGTTGCCTGCTATGAACCGACGAGTCTCGAAACCGGTCACACTCACCGTCACAGTGCTGCTGTGCGTTTGCCGACACATCACCGCCGCTTCCCCCGGGGCATCGGGGATACTCGAACAACGCACGGGGGCGGAGCCCATCTTCGCGTCGTCGTTCGCCAAGGCAGCCGCGGACGAACTCCCGGCCGGCTACGAGCTTGTCAAGGATGCCGCGCGCGAGGGCGGGCCGGTTCTGAGCGGCGAGATCACCGAACCGAACAAGCACCTCAGCTACGCGATCCCCCTTTCGGGACTGGCGGGCTGCAGGATCGAGGTCTCCTTCTTCGCCCGCAGCCCGAATCGCGCGCGGTGTGCAGTCTGGCTCCGGGAGTCGGGCGGGAAGCGTCGTTCGCTCGGAATCGTCGATAAGCTCCCGGTGAAGTGGAAGCGATTCACCATGGAGGCGGAGATCGCAACCGACGGTCCCGCACAGATCGAGATCGTGGCGCCGTCGTCCTGGGGCGCCCCTCCCGGAAGAGCGTTGCTGGACGAGATCACCGTGACGGCCACGAGCCCCTCTGCGATGGACCTCGGCCATCCGGAGGATTTTCCCGCCCTTTGCCCTGACTCCAAACAGGGCGCGTGGCTGGCGGTCACGGCGCGTGACCGCGGCACACCGCGGCTTGTGGTTTACCGTGTGCTGGGCCCAGAGCGGCTGAAGGCGCTGTCGTTCCAGCCCGAAGGCATCACGGGTGTCGGCATGCCCTGCATCGCCACGTGGTCAAAGGGCTGTGTCGTGTGCGTGCCGGTCGAGAGGGCGGACAAGTGGCAGGTCGCATGCCTGTTTGTCGCGCGCGATGCGGAGGAACCCGAAGCCCTCCACTACCTGGATGCCGGCGCTTCGGCCAACATCGACCCCGCGGTGGACGTGCAAAGCGATCGGGCATGCGTTGTGTGGGAAGGCAACGCGGAATTCCCGCGGCGGGTCTACGCCGCGCACGTGACGCCGCTCAAGGTGTCGTCTGTCGCGGCTATCAGCCCCGGCGGCATGCCGTCCGGCAATCCTGACGTGGTTGTCTTTCCGGACGGACGCGCGTTTGCCGCGTGGGACACCTACGATGGCCAAGACGTGAACATCCACGGATGCCGGCACCGTGACGGACGCTGGCAGCCTTCGAAACCAATCACGTCGGATGCGCGCATCGAACGCCACGTCGATCTGGTTGCGTACCGGAACGAGATATGGCTCGCGTGGCAGGCGCAGTCCTTTCCAAAGCATCTCATCAACGGTCTCAGTGAGCAGCGCGTAGTCGTGGCCCGGTTGGACGACGACGGGCTCGGGACGCTGCCCGGCGCCTTCGACAAAATCAGCCCACCCGGGAAGCTGTGTATGCGCCCTCGGCTCGCGTTCGGCGCTGACGGAACGTTGGTCGTATCGGTCCGCGAATCCCTGGGGGCACACGCGGGATGGCGCGCCCTGGCGTGGGCATATGACGGCAAGTCGCTCAGCCGCCCGATCCCACTCTGGAATGCCCAGGGCCGCTGGCGCCCGATCCCCATGGCCTTGCACGACGGCCAACTCATTGCCGCCTGCCAGAGAGACAACCTGCCCACGAACTGGGGCATCGATGTCGGCCAGGCCCCCGACTGGAAGAGCGAGGTCCTGATCGTCAAGGTTCCCATCGACAGCTCGGAAGGCACGGTCCCGCTCAAGACAGTTCCGCTGAGCATGCCGCGGACGGACTTCAGGCTCGCGGCGCATACCGGGAAGTTCTCGTGTGCGTTGCCGCGCGCCAGGGCAACTCACGCGGACGGGGAACTGACGCTCTACTGGGGCGACATGCACGAGCATTCCGACCTTTCGGTGTGCCAGCGCGCCAAGAACCCGCCCGTTGACGACTTGTGGGCCAACCAACGCGACATCGAGCGGCTCGATTTCACGGCCATAACCGACCACGGCTACAACCTCGACCATCCGCAGTGGTTCTTTTCGGCCGAGCGCGTTCGCGCCCACTTCGACGCCGGCAACTTCATCAGCCTGTTGGCCGAGGAGTGGACATCCGACCATGTCCACTACGAACCCAAACGCGCCGTCAGACGCTACGGTCACCACAACCTGGTTTTCGAGGATCCCTACTATCCGACCTGGTACGACTCTCGCGACAGACCGCCCCCCACCCCGCGTGACGTCTGGGACAAGCTCAAGGGTGTCGAGTTCATCAGCATCCCTCACCAGCTTGCCGACACGGGCAACTGCCCCACCGACTGGACCTATCACGACGAACACCTGCAGCCGCTCGCCGAGATTTTTCAACAGCGCGAGAGCTACGAATACCTGGGCGCCCCGCGCCAATCGAAGACTGCCACGCCGTTCAAAGGGCATTTTCTCCAGGACGCCTGGGCGCTGGGACTGGTCATCGGCGTCATCGCCAGTCCGGACCATGGCGGCGGCAAGGGCAAGGCCGCGATCTGGGCGCGGGACCTGAGCCGCAAGGGCCTCTTTGAGGCATTTCACGCGCGCCACGCGTTCGGAACGAGCGGCGCCAAGATGGTGCTGTGGGTGTCGTCCGGCGGCCACATGATGGGCGACAAGGCCATCCGTCCCCAAGGGAGCATTCCTTTTACGATTCGCGCCTCAGCCGACCGCCCCATCTCGCGTGTTGTCCTCCTGCGCAACAACCGCGAGGTCTTTGCCGCGACGCCGGGCACCGAAAAGGTAGAGCTCGCCTGGCAGGACACGGATGCGCCGCCCGATACCACTCTCTGGTACTACGTGCGCATCCACCGCGACGACGAAGAACTGGCCTGGTCTTCGCCGATCTGGTTCTTCAAAAACCGGAAGGATCTCGAGGCCACGGTCGACCACGCCCACGGCCTCCCGCACCGCCACCCCCACGGCCCGCCCGCGAAGGACCCCGGGCCGGGTGTAAACCTGCGGGCGAAGAAGCTAGCGATTCCGGTGGTCGAAGTGCAGCGCCTTCCAGAGGCCCGGAGGGCCGCCATAGTAGAGCCTGGGGTGAAGCGTAGCGGAACCCCAGGATCCGTCAGCCGGCAAACCCGGTGAGCCCCGGAGGGGAGACATATGCGCTCGGCTCGACAGCAGGGCCCGGTGCGTGGCGGCATACGGCTTCGTGCCGCCTATGCCGCCCCTCCGGGGCTTGTTTCCATGCTCGCGCCGGTAGCCTCATAACACCTTACCTCTCGGAAGTTAGTTTGACACCATCGTTCCTTCAGGACTGCGCGAAATCCCCGACAGGATGTGGGATATGGGATGTGAGATGTGGGCGAGTGGTGTCACCCGCATTTTGCACCACCACTCCCACGTCAACCTAGAAAGAGCATTTGGATACTCACTACAGAGAGATTAGGGCGAAAGATTAG
>CAZKRK010000112.1:0-19345 GCA_964555035.1 uncultured Victivallales bacterium
ACGGAACCGCGAAGGGCCGGGCAACTTGGGTTGTGGGCCCCGGCCCGCCTTGTATATTTCTGCGTCTCGACCATTTCATTGTTGCGCATAATCTTGGTCTGATAGCTTTCCAACTCATTTTTCCCATGCCCCGACACCGTAAGGTCTTCCGGCAGATAGCGGTGGCCGCCTCCAAGGTGGCCGTAGAAAGAGTCAAAACCGCGTTCCAGCGGACGCAGGGTTTCATGTGCCCCCAGATGCCATTTGCCCACGATGCCGGATGTGTAGCCGACCGGCTTGAGCACTTCGGCAATCATACGCTCATCCAGCGACACCCCCATATTCGGATCATCCACCCGGTGCTGGGGATTGCGTTCAAACCCGAAGCGCTGACCGTACCGGCCCGTCATAAATCCCGCGCGGCTCGGCCCGCACACCGAATACGGTGCATAGCCGCTGGTACAGCGAACCCCGTTTTCCGCAATACGGTCAATATTCGGCGTAGGGATATCCTTGCATCCATTGAACCCTACATCGGCATAGCCGAGGTCATCGCACATGATTACAACCAGGTTGGGTTTACCGTCGCGGGCCGGAACGGCCGGGGCACAGCAGATCATCAGAAAAGTCATCCATGTTTTCATACCGTCCTCATTGTTTCTTATCCCCTGCAGCGACGCGAAGGCCGCAGGGCTTTGCTATATAAACTCCCCGTGCGCGCTGCGCCTCGGCGGGAAAATCACTCATATTCAGTTCTAACCTCTTCAGCACGCAGCGGACGGGCCCAGATCGAGCTCTAATCCATCGCCCCGACCTCACGGAGACTCTACCCCGATCCGATAATACTCCCGTTCCGATACGGCGTTCGTCCGCATGACCTGGTAAACCCCACCCGTGGTGATAAGGCCTGTCCGAAGAACCTCCCACGGGACATCCACGATGTTGGTGGTGCTCTCGACCCGGTAAGTCACCCCGCTCTGGCTCGGAAACCTCAGCTCGCGCACGACCGCGTTGCTTGTTCTGTGAATGCTGACCCACAGGTAGGAATTCGGATCGAGCGGATCGGTCCGGGCGACGGCCTCGTCCGCATCCGGCATGCCGTCGTTGTCGTCGTCGGGATCGAGCGGATCGCCCAAACCGTCCCCGTCGCTGTCCCGGACCAGGGCAACCTTGTCGCCTTCGTAGCCGGGGTCCAGCACGTATCCGGACGGCAAGTCCAGCACCGAAGCGAAACTGCCACCCGTGCGGGAACCGTAGGTCGCGATGATGTATATCGTCTGCGTGGGGGCGGCCAGCGCATCGACGTCGAGCGTGGCGGCGGAGATGTCGAGACTCCCGCTCACGTCCAGCCGATCGGCGTTGGACGCGTTCAGCTCGCACCGGTAGGTTCCCGTAGGGCTGAAGTCGCCCACGATGCTCAACGTGCCGATGCTCGTGCCCGGCGCGATAACGGCCGCGTCCAAGACGCCGCCCCCGGTGTCGACGGTCCCGTTTCCGCTCAGCGTGCCCAGGGTCTGGTTCTGTCCGTTCAGGTCCAGGGTGGCGTTCACGACGACATCATTGCCGGACTTGATTCGATTGGCGCCGCCGCTCAACTGCAGCGTACCGTTGTTGATGGTTGTCAGCCCGGAGTAGGTGTTGGCGCCGCTGAGGGTTACCGTACCGGCCATCGACTTGTTTACGGCGCCTGCTCCTTTCAGTTTAGCGCTGACGGTCCCGCTCTTCAGGTTGAATGCGTTTTCCGACCAGAGGTTGTCGCCCGTGATGTCGCCGCTCGACAGCGTGACGCTGTTGGCCCCCATGTACACGTCACCGGCATTCACGTGGAGGGTGCCGCCGTTGACGACCATGGGGCCGTCATTGCAGGCGCTGGAGTGGCCGAGACGGAGGGTTCCTCCGTTCACCCTCGTTTCGCCTGAGTAGTCGGTGGCCCCGTTGATCACCTGCGTGCCGGCCCACTGCTTCGTGAGCGCGAGCGTGCCCGAGGCGCCGTCCCGGAGGATATTCTTGTAGTAGTACGTGTTGCCGTCCGAGACATTGAGCGTCAGCGTAGACGTGCCACCGCCGTTCTCGATGACGGAGCTCTCCGTGCCCGTGCCGCTATTCGCCAGCCCCGCCACGGTCGGGCTATACCCGTTGAGGCGCAGCGTGTCGGGATTGCCGTTTTTGACCATCGTCAGCAGGTTGGCGGTGCCGAGTGCGTTGTCGTGCCCCAGGATGAGCGTGCCGTTGTACATTTCAACTCCACCCGAAAAAGCGTTGTCTCCACTTACGGTCCCCGTTCCACCGGAGGTCTTCTTCAGCATCCCCGAGCCACCCAAGCGGACACTGACGGTGCCCCCGCCATTCTGAAAATCGAACTCGCTCGAACTGAACAGCGTGCTCCCCGAGCCCGAAACTGTCCCGCCGTCGATTGTGACGCCTCCTTGCTGCGTGGCGTTGTAGCCGTTCATATCCAGCGTGCCGCCCGTGATCGTGAAGGCCCCGGCGGCATGATCCCCCAGGGCATTGTCGGCGCCGAGTTTGATTGTACCGGCGTTCAAGGTTGTGCCGCCGGTGTGGTCATTGCTTTTGTTCAGTCTCAACAGGCCGGCGCCGGCCTTGATGATCTTGGCGCTGCTCGCGGATATGCCGGTCCGGATAAACACCGTACGTGGGCCGGCGACATCGACCGTGAGATTCACGCCGTTCTGAACGATAAAGGTGTCCGGCTCGATCGTCAGGTCGCCGCCTCCCGTCACGTCCCACCTGACGGCGTTGCCGGCGTTGTTGCGCTGGGCAAACGTGCCGGTCCCGTCAATCGTCAGATTGCCGTCGGCATCTTTCAGGTCGATGGCTTCGTGATTCACATCGGTATCCCTGTCCACGTTGAGCCGTCCGTCCGGTCCATTGATCGTGATAGTAACATTCCGGCCCACCGTGGGGACTCTCAGGCGCTTGGCGAACTGGGCTCCATCCATGGACCAGAGTGTCGGTTGGACCCCGGTGAAATTCGCCGCATTGAAGACGGCGATGTCGTTGACCGTCGGCACGTTGCCGTCCTTCCAGTTGCCCACGAGGTCCCACCGCCCGGACTCATCCCCCTCCCAGTAGACCCAACCGGTTGCCTGATAGGCGTCGGTCGAACGCGGATCGTTGGCCTCGTCGTGTTGTTTGTACAGGGCCTCCATGGTTGTAATACGGCTCTGCTGGTTCGGGTCGCCGACCAGGTTGCTGGTCTGCGACAGGTCGGCGGCCAGGTTGAAGAGCTTGGAGGGGTTCTTGCCCTGATCGAGGAAGAGGACATAGTCGCCCTGCCGCAGGGCATAGGGCTCGACGTGATCTTTGTTGCCCTGGTGCAGCAGGAACTCCCGCACGGGCTCGCCGGGCGGCTGGCGGCCGAGAAGCACGGGCAGGATGTTGACGGCGTCCACGGCCTGGTCGACCGCCATGTCTTGCTCCGTAAGGGCATACATCGCCGCGACCCAATCGTGAGAGCAGATCAGTTGATCGCTGACCGAGCCGGGAGCGATTTTCGACCCTCCGGGCGTGCCGTCGCCCCACCTGGCAATGAAGGGCACACGGTGCCCGCCCTCCCAGATCTGCCCCTTGTTTCCAGCGAGCACGCCGGTGGAATCGTAACCGGCGATGCCCCAGTCCACGCCGGCGCCCAAACCGCCGTTGTCGGACGTCAGGAAGACCAGGGTATTGTTGGCGACGCCTTCGTCTTCAAGCGCCTGCATGATCTTGCCGACCTGCAGGTCTAATTCGTACACCATGTCGGCGGTCATGTCCCCGCCGCCGGCTCCGAGTGCGGGTTCGTTGGGGGGGGTCCCGGGTGTGCCGTCCGGATTCGGTGCGAAGTCAATCGGGGGCGTGTGCGGCACATGGATCGCCTGCGACATGTAGTAGAGCAGGAACGGCTGCCCCGGATGGTTTGCCACGTGGTCCTCGATGAAAGCAACGGCTTTGTCAGAATAGCGGATACCCGTCTGGCTGGAGTCCCAGTCTACATCGCCGCGGCCCTGCCTCTGTATCTCCGAGGTGCCGTTGGCGCCGGGGTAGGAACCCGTTGACCAGTTCGTGACGCTCGAATTGTCGGCCGGGCGACCGGGGTCGACGGGAGCGAAGCGATCGTTTTCGAGGTAGAGGTAGGGCGAGTTCTGGATCCCCTGGTGTGAGCCGAACGAATAGTCAAACCCGTGTGCCGTCGTGAGATCACCGATTTTGCGGCTGAAATCGATTTCGCTTTCTTCGTGCGTGATATTGCCGCCGGCGTCCTTCGGGTCCCCGCCGAAGTGCATCTTGCCGATGAATGCGGTGCGGTAGCCGGCAGCCTGCATGACTTCCGCCACGGTGATGTGCTGCCGGTTCGCGTTGAAGGCGGAGCTTTCTTTCAGCGACCAGGTGCCCCATTGCCGGCCGTTGCGGTAGGGATTGGAGCCGGTCAGCATACTGAAGCGGGTCGGCGCACACAACGCGGCAGGTGCGTGGGCATCCGTGAACATCATGCCCTGCGCGACCAGGCGGTCCATGTTCGGTGTGGGAATCGGCGTGTCGGCCAGCCCCTGCTGTATGCGGCAGGCCGCGATGTCCGACCATCCGATGTCGTCCGCCATGATCATCACGACATTCGGAGGATCATCCGCCACAACCGTCGAAACTCCGAGTGTGCCCAGGGCGAGTGTCGCCACGAGCATCATGCCGCACCGACCCGTGCTGCTACCAGGTCGCTTCCGATCCATCTGTTCCCTGGTTCCTCTTCTTGCTGACTTCACGTCTTTCGCGTTGCGTACCCCCGCAAGCTATTCGCTGGGCCAAAAGAGCCCCACTCCTTCATAAGGCCGAACTATCGACTAACTATGCGTTTATGTCAAGTGGCTTTTTGCCTCGTTGAGCAGATTCGGGGTTCAGAGGACCAGGACTTGCCGCAGGAATGGTTGGCGCCCCGTGTTGAGAGACTCTCAGTTCACACGACCGCGCGTGGGGAGTCCCGCGGTGTAGCCAGGCGCGCTCGGGAGGGTAGCCAACGATGCACTACCCGTCAGTGGTGCGAACGCCAAGCCCGCCATTTCTGAAGGCCGGCCCCCCATGTCTCGGTCCAGACATCAGGCACGACGACCGAGGGGAGGAGGGCATCAATCATCTCACGCGTAATGCCCCTGACCCGCATGAGATCTTCGACGTCCAGCCGGTCCTTCTCGTCGAACCGCGTGAACTTCGAGAGGATAGGATGAGCTCGCTATTCCGCATCGCGCCGCCCCCGGCCGGCCCGCCTCTTCTGCCAGCGACTCCGATGCAAAGGGAACTCCCTGGTGGGTAGCGGGTCCGCCAAAGACTCGTCAATCTGAGCCAGAAACCACTTGAAATACAGGCCTCCGCCGTGCCGATGAGCGGACCGGGCGCACGCCTCGCGGTCCAGACGGTTACGTTTCAGGAGAAGCCCGGCAACCTGCAGAACGTCAAGGCTGACCGTCGCGTCGGGACGAAAATACTGGCCGACTGCCGCCTCGAGCGATTTAGGGGGCTGCTCACGCTTTGTGGGCTCTCGGTCGAGAATCCTCAAGTCACCGCGGTCATGGACCAATTCAAGCCACACTTCGGGCGGGTCAACGGGAGACCGGCGCAACACGTGACCGACCGGCTGATAGGCATAGTCCTTCCACTCCATGGCATCCTCTGTGTCCGCAAAGACGGCACAGGCTCAGAGGTATCCACCGGTCTGCGGTTTCACCCCTGTGCCGCCAAAGCGCCGACTCAAAACCTACTTCGAAATCAACCGTGGGTCAAGGACTCCGCGGCGACTCCGCGATCACACGTCCGCTGCCCGTTGCGCCAGACATGACGGCTGCCGCACAGGGGAGACAGGGAAAGCCAGCCGGGAGTACGAGAACGGTAAGAAGAGACGGGCTTACCGCTGCGTGGACGCTGAAACGACGAGTTCGGGCTCGATCTGCCGGTGAACGGTCTTGGTTTGCGGCCGTTCGATGAGCGACATCAGCAGTTCGGCGGATTCGCGGCCCGCCCTGGCCAGGCCGATGTCAACGGAGGTCAACTGAAAGGGGTGGTATCGTGGCCCCAGGTTGTCAACGCCTGCCAGGGCGATATCCTCGGGCACACGCAGGCCGGCCTTGAGCAGCCAGTAGTAGACCGAGATGGCCAGTGAATCGTTGATAACGAAAACGCAGTCGGGCCGCGGATCCAGCGCCATCAGCTTCTCCGCTTCCGAACGACCAACGTTGGGCAGCGGCTCCCCATCCTCGTTCCTGTAGGTCGCCTGGACCGTTCGGTCGTCGCCGAGGCGGATGCCGTGAAACGCCATTCCCTCCCGAAAGCCGTACACACGAATCCTGGCGTAGTCCTGATCGCCGCAGACAACTGCAGGTGAACGGAACCCTTGCCGGCCGAAGTGTTCGCCGACCAGCATCCCGGCCTTGTGGTCGTTCGGGAACACGGAGTGCAGGTCAGGATCCGAGGCCATCGCCAACACGAGTGGAAAGCCCTTGTCCGCAAGCTCGCGGTACCTTCTCCGACTGTCGGCCAGAGACGAGGTAACAATGAGACCTTGCGCGCCATGGTCGATCGCGTCGGCGACGGCCGCTTCGTCCAACGCATTCTTCCAGTAGTGGTAACGCACACTCAGTTCGATGCCGTGGTCACCGACGACCTCCTCCACGCCTTGGTGAAAGAGCGAGTAGGCGGGCACATTGGCCACCATCACCAAGCCGAACTTGTGAACCACGACCGCGGCGGGGTCGTAGATAACCTTCGTCCCCAGCCGTCGCACCCGCCTGACCAGACCGCGGCGCGCCAGCTCGCCGTAGGCTTGCGACACGGCGTATCGGCTGACCCCAAACCGAGCAGCCGTCTCTTCCTCGGTCGGCAAGAGACTATCCACTGCGTATCGCCCCTGCTTGAGCTCCTGCTCAAGCCGCGCGGCCACCTCCCTTCCAGCCGGAATAACCCTGTTCTTTTCTGCCATACAAAGTACCATACGACCTACAAAGGCTCCCATGCAATAAATAACTCGCATTTATTTATCTCCCAACTTCCAAGGCTGGCGTACGGGCATAGTCGCGTGATACCCCCAAGTGCAGCTTGTCAAGCGTGCGGGAGATACGCCCCGCATGGTGTCAGAGACCCCGCCGTGTAGAGAGCGCCCACAAAGCTCGGACTGCGTCATGGAGGCGAACTGGATATTTCAGCCCACATTCCGCACGGAGCAGTGAGTACCATTGAACGCTCAACGATATAGTCTGAACGGGATATAACGTCGGCGGCCCCGTCGGGTGCGGGCGCGGACCCGCTTCCGTCCTCTTTCCCTGCTCAAGCGACCCGCCACGATCCCGCACGACGGCTTCGACCCCTGGGCCCTCTTCCACGACCCGCCGACCCCTTGCGACGCCGCGTGACGCGCCGTGGCGGTCCACGTGGGCGTCACAGTCGGTATCTCCATTGCCGTTGCTTTTCTCCGCCGCGGCCCCGTCGCCAGAGCGCGCCCCGCCTCGCCTTTCCGATCCACTGCAAAGCACGTCACTTTTTTCGATTTTGGGCGCTCCATTATCGCGGGGAATCCGGTACACGTGTCTCGTGGCATCAAAGAAGGAGGTCCATCATGCCACGCAAGCAGGCCATCACATCGGAGTCCGTCAAACAGGCTATTGAACAGGGGGCGACGTCGCTGACGCAGGTCGCCCGAGCCCTCGGCTTCAGGGGGAGCGTCGGGAGCGCCACGACGAAGAAGATCAGGGCGGCATGCCCCGGCATCGACGCCCGTCTCAAGGACAGCAAGGGCGGCAAGAAGCCGAGTAAGCCCAAGTCGTACCCCCGCCACGAGACCAACCCGTACCGCGAGGGCAGCGCCTACGCGGTCGCCTACGACGTGCTCGCGGCGGCCGGCGACAAGGGCATCCTCCGCAAGGACCTGGTCGCGGAGACCGCCCGCGTCACGGGCAAGGAGGAGAGGCGGGCGTACTACGACTGCGTCGTCGTGTGCAGCCCCGCCGAGTCGGGCAAGGCCCATCGGTCCGCGTCAGTCGCCGCGGACGCGTACTGGGTGGAGAAGGCGGACGGCGGGAACGTCAGGCTGCGGCTGCGCGACCGCAGGTACTGAACCCCGCGGGAATTGGGAAGCAAAGGGAGGCCACCCATGCCGAACCAGCCCTACGGATCCGACCGGGACGCCACGGAGATCTTTCTGGAGAGCGGCGCCTCGGTCCTGATGGAGCTCGGGTCCCTGCTGTGCGACCTGGAGTCGGCCCAGTGCCGCGGTCTCCGCTGCGGGGACGCGGACGACCTCAGGGAGCGAGTCGGGCGCAAGCAGCGGGAGGTCGACGCCTTCTTCGCCCAGAGGCCGAAGGCGGCGATGCGGGAGTACGTCTCCGCGGGGAGCGGCGGGGACCTCGACCCGCGGGCGTGCCGCCTGGTCGCGTACTTGGCGGCACGCATGGTCCTCGACGAGATGGACGCCGTGCCCCTCATGCGGGTAGCCCGCGGGATCTCCCTGACCGGCTCGCCCGCCGAGATCCTGGAGAGCAGGCGGTTCGCCGCGGACGCGGGCGTCGTCGGCGACGACGGCAAGTCGCTGCTGGTGCGGGCGCTGGGGACGATCATGGACCGGCAGTCGGTCATGGCGAAATGGGTTGCGGGGCAGATGGCCATGCTGCGGGAGACCTTGGCGACCCGATCCGAACCCGAGGGGTACATGACGACCCGACGGGCCGCCCGGTACATGCACAGGTCGAGGAGCTGGCTCCTGAGACAGAAGGACATCCCCTACTACAGGGGCAAGCCGAACCTGTACAAGCGGGACGACCTGGACGAGTGGATGGACAGGAACATGCGGCACGAACCGATGCTCTGAGGCAGAGATGACCGTCAGGAGGAGAGAATACGACGCGCCGACCGGCCGACCTGCCTGGTCGTACGACTTCTGCCATCGGGGCGTCCGGCACAGGAAGGCGGGCTTCGAGACCAAGGCGGAGGCCCAGCTCGCCGAGGCCGACGCCAGGAGGCGGGCCAGGGAGGCGGCGCCCCGGCGCCGGACCGGGCCCACCCTCTTCTCCGCTGTCGTCAAGCAGCACGTCAGCCTGCTGACCATCGCCAAGTGGGTCGGGCATTCGTCCCTGACGATGATCAACAACGTCTACGCCCATCTCGACGACGACTTCCATCAGGAGGAGATGCGTCGGACGAGCTTCACGAGCTGACGCCGCCCCCCCGCAGGAACAGGTTGCCCGGCGCCCCCTCTGCCGCTAGTATTGCTCTCTGACGACCCGGAAGGGTCGCCTCAGCGACGCCCGGGTGGTGAAATCGGCAGACACACTAGACTTAAAATCTAGTGGGATTTACTCCCGTGCGGGTTCGAGTCCCGCCCCGGGCACCAGTCGCCTAAGCTGCACCATATGCAGGAAGATGTGGCTCCCTGAAGGGGACCACATCTCTCCGCATCCTCCCTCCGACGCGCGCGGACTACCGTCCGGCGTTCCGCTTCCCGGCCTTCGCCATGACCGACTCGATAGTGACTGAAGATGCGTATTGCGGCGCCCAATCGGATGGGGCTATCATCGGGACCCATGGTGAAACTGCGTCTTTTCGTCTGTCTCGCGGGCGCGCTGTTATGCGTGTGCCGTGGGGCGAATGCCTCCCAGATTGCGGTCGGGGTGGATTCGGTGGCGGAGTATATTGACGGCGTGGCGGCCGTCGGTGTCGAGCTCGCGAACCGCGGGGACGAACAAACGTACCGCGTGCGAGCGTCGGTGGAGTTGCCGGGCTTTGTGAGCGCCGAGCTCGCTCCCCCCGCCGGCCTGGACGTCGCCGAGTCCTGGGATACCGTTGTCGATCTGGATGCCGCCGGCCTGCCGGACGGACGGCATGTGGTCGTCACGCGCGTCGCATACGAGGACGGAACCGGGCACTCCTTTTCGTCCCTCCACGCAACCGAGCTGCTCAAGGGAGCAACCCCGCCGGACTGTCGCGTCGACGTGAGCCTGTCGGACGCGAGTTTCCGACGTAGCGGTTCGCTGCGGGTCCAACTCCGCTCGGCTTCAACGGCGGCCGTGCCGGTCAAGGTGTGGCTCTTGCTGCCCCGAGAGCTGCAGTGCAACGCCCCGACGACGACCGTGACACTTGTCGCCGGGGAACGCCGCGAGCTCGACTTTGCGCTGCTCAACGTTTCCGCGCGACCGGCCAGCGACTATCTCGTGTATGCGGTGATGGAGGCGGACACGCCGGGACTCCGCGACACCCGGTTCGCGTCCGGCAGCGTGCGGATCGCGAAGCCCTGGTACCAGTGCGGCGTGCCGCGCAGGGTTCGAGTCGTCGGCGTCATTCTGCTTCTGGCCTGCTTCATCGTCGCCCAAGTGCTCCCCATCGGTCGTCTGCGGGAGCGGAAGTCGCGCATCCCGGTGTGGCTGCCGGGCGGCGTGCTTGCGGTCGTATACGCTTTCGTCCTCTGCCAACTACCGATAGGGCTTCTTCTGGCGGACACGACCACGGTTGGAGGCGACACCCCGGCCCACAGTTACATGGCCGCACGGCTTGCCGAAAGCCTCTTCGGTCATGGACGCGTTGTCTGCTGGGCGGACGGATGGTGGTGCGGATTCCCGCTGTTTCAGTTCTACTTCACGCTGCCGTATGTCCTGATCGCTCTGCTGAGCAGGATCATCGCCTTCAATGTCGCCTTCAAGCTCGTGTCCGTCCTGGGAATCCTTTTGCTCCCGCTGGCCGCTTACGGGAGCGGGCGCTTGATGAAGGTCCCGCGGCCTGCACCAAGCCTCCTGGCCCTGGCCTCGCTCGTGCTCCTTTTCGACCGCAGCAACACCATGTTCGGCGTGAACATCTACAGCACACTGGCGGGCATGATCTCGAACAGCCTCAGCTTTCCGCTGATGCTCCTGTTCCTGGGCGCCTTCTGGCGAGACTTCGACCAGGCCCGGTTCCGTGTATCGACCGTGCTCCTCCTGATCGCCATGCTGGCGTCGCACTTCTTCACGTCCATCATGGCCGCGATCGTTCTTCCGGTCATGCTGACACTCAAACCGGCGAAGGGGGTGAAGCGCGGCCTGCCGGCGGCGGTCGCGCAGGGCGGTGTCGGCGTGCTCTGCATGGCGTGGTGGATCGTGCCCCTGCTGGCCAAGCGCGGCTTCGGCATCGACTTTGGCGTTAACTGGGGGCTGGACTTCCTGCACCGGCTGCCCCCCTTCGGCTACGCCGTTCCGGCGCTGGCAATCGTCTCGCTGGCGTGTGCGTGGAAACTGCGGTCGCGTTACATCGCCATCATGGGGTGGATGCTGCTCATCGCGACAGCGCTTTTCGTGTGGGGCTACGACTACGTGTCCGCCGTGTTCGTGAACGTGCGGCTGTGGCCGTTTATGGCATGGGCCGCCCTGGCCATGGCGGCAACGGGCGCGGGCGCCCTGATCGCCCGGCTCAAGGCGCCGGTCCTCGGCACGGCGACGGTCGTGGCGGCCGTCTTCGCGTTCGGGATCGGGCAGCCCAATCACGTCCGGGACTGGGCGACATGGAACTACAGCGGATTGGAGCGGAAACCGCAATACGGCGTGTTCGAGCGTCTCGTGCTGCCCCTCCAGGGGACAGCGGGGCGCCTGGCCAACGATCTGCACGAAGACAACAACAAGTACCTCGGGTCAAGCCGCGTTTTCGAGTGCGTGCCGCACCTCATTGGAAAACCCATCCTCGAAGGCGGCATCGTCAACTCCGCCGCCGGCTCGCTGTTTTCCTACTACGTCCAGGGCGAGACCTCGATGCACTGTCTCGGATACCCCACACTGGTTACGCCGACGACATTCAACATCACCAACGGCACACGCCACCTGGAGCTCTTCAACGTCAAACATTTCGTTGCCCGATGGGAGGGCACAAAGACCGCGCTCGAGAACTCGCCGCATTGGCGCAAGCTCGGCGAACACGACTACTGGCAGTCCTACGAACTCACAACCCACGCCGGACGCTACGTGTTCGTGCCCGCGCGCGAACCGATCGCGCTTGTGACCGACCGTTGGAAAGAGGCCGGCCTGGAGTGGATCTACACGATCGATCTGCTCGACCAGCCCTACGCACTGGCGCCGGGCGCCGCATCGCTGCCCGAGGAGCATTTCGCGGAGCGAACAGACCACGAGACCTTTGTGACCCACGCGCGGAAGAGACGCGCCGGCGGGAGCGGCTCACCCGGCCCGTTGGGCACCACCGACCCCATCACGGACGAGATCGTCACCGCCGACCGCATCGCCTTCAGGACGACGGCCATCGGCAAGCCGCACATCGTCAAGGTGACCTACTTTCCCAACTGGCGGGTGCGCGGCGCCGACCGCGTATACATGGTCACACCCTGCTTCATGCTCGTCTATCCGACCGAGGAGCGCGTCGAACTGCGCTACGGTTACACCGTTGCCGACCGCGTCGGACACGTGCTGACGATGATCGGCCTGGCGGGGCTGGTCTTGCTGGGAGTGAGGAGTCGGCGTCGGCTTACTTCTTGGCACAGCCCCAGCGTGTCCCGTGGTTGAAGCCCACAAAACAGTTCGGCTGAAACCGGTGCACCCATTTGACGGTTTCCTCGTGGCGCGGAGAGGAGCAGAAACGTAGGTCCGATTTGCAATCGGACCCAATCCACGCCGGTCCGTTCAAGTCGCCAAGAGGAAAGGCCACGTCCGACCGGCTTTGGGTCCGACTGCAAGTCGGACCTACGGAAAATCGTCCTCTGCGAAACCGACTTCCGCGTCTACAGGCGGAACAAGCGTGAGGTCATCCCGCTCATCTGTCCCCCGGCACGGCAGAAGGGTGGGCGGGGAGAGTGCGCCTACGCGAGGAGCCACTCCCTGGCTTCGTCGACGTCCGTAAAGACCTTGTAGGTGAACCCGGGACGTGTACCAGACTATCTCGACGGGAGCAAGCGGATACCGCCCGCCGGCTACGGAGACTTGGTTAGACGGAAGGAATCCACGTAGAGCGCTCCAATAGCTGATGTTGCGCCACCCTTGAGATCGAAACGGCCGGGGCCTGCCCAGATGTACTGGCCCGGTTCCGGCGTCCAAGTTCCGACGTCGTACCAGGCATAGCCGTCTTTCATATCGGAGGTCTTGCGCGACACGGAACAGCGGCCTTTCTCGCGCACCTCGTCGTAGACGCCCGCCCAGAACGCTTCGCCCTCTTTGCCGATACCGTCGATACGCGCGCGCATCGACAGCTTGTACCTGGCCCCCTTATCGAACCAGGTTGGATCGAAGCGCCACGCCATGCACCATTCGTAGTGCGTATTCGTCAAGCGGGCCGCAAATCCGTCTCCCGCCCCGGCGTCGCGAACGATGTCGCCCCAGGTGCCCTGCCTGGAGATCCTGAACAGGCAATCCTCGGCGATGAAGCCGTCTCCAAGACGTGACGGCAGTTCCGTGAAGGGAAAGTGGGTCACGGGGTCCAGAGGATTGACGCGAAGGCTGCAGCGGCGCTTCGCCCGTCCGGCCAGCTCCTGCCGCTCGCCCGTAAAGAGAAGACGGGCCGTTCCGCCGCGCGCATCGACCAGGCAGAAAAGCCGCTCGACACCCATCTCCGGCACGCACAACTCCACGGCCCGCCCCGTCACGGCGGACACCACGAGCAGCTTCTTGCCCGCGACCGCATCCCCGGGCAGGCTCAACGACCCCACGGTCTGCCCGTCTGCCAGGGACAGGTTATGCCAGGCGCCCCGATCCACTCGCAACCCGACCCGGCCCGCGTCCACGAGAGCCAGTGCCACACGTATGGCCGGTTTGAAAGCCTTGGACCGAGTGCGTGTACTGACAATCTCCGTCGTGACCGTCGCCCCATCTTCCGCCAGGTCCACCGTGCGGTCGACCTTGTACGGACGCCAGTGGTTGTGCCAGTGCATGGACGCCTTGCCGCGGCCGTGACGGCCCAGGCGGTACGCCGTCGTATCCAGGCCGAAGAGGCTCTGCGACTCGGCGGCAAAGCCGATACCGCCCGACGCTGCATGGAGCATGTTGGGGCCATCCCCACGGCGCAAGGACACGACACGACCGCCGAGCTCCGGCACGATCCCGACCGTCAGCCCGGCTCCCGCGACCTCGGTGGGCGGAAACCCCTGCGTGCAGCCGCGGATCTTGTTCATGAACGTCGTGTTGTTGTGCCGGTTCTCCGCGGCATGCGTGATGCCGCCTTCGCGGATGCGCGTGAGCAACTCGCGGGCAAGCGAGACGTAAGTCGAATCGTCCACCGCGTTCCGCAGGGAGCCGTCAGTCCAGGTCCAACTCGCCGGCGGAACCGGCCGGCGCTCCAGCCGCGCGTACCACACCGGAATGGCGCTCATGCGCACGTTCTTCTCGTACTCGGTTCCCGCGACGAGCTTCTCGGCCTCGGCCCAGAGTCCTGCCGCACGTTCGAAGAACTCATCCGTGTACCACTTCTGATTCATGTTCAGAAAAATCCGCAACGCATACTCAGGCGGCGCGACCAGCGCCTGCAGCTCGTTGAAGTAGGTGCGAACCGCTTTCGCGGCCGGACCGTAGTAGCCGTTGAAAAAGTCGTCATACAGCGCCTCCAGGTCCCGGTCCGGGTTCCACAGCAGCTTTGCCAGCACCCACGCGCGCAGCTCGGCGAACTCCGCGTGGCGCGACTGGTAGGCGCCCTGCTCGAACAGGCCCACCACCCGGTTGTCGCGGAAGAACTTCACGTTGCCCTGCAGCGCGGCGAAGTTGGGATGCGGTCCGATGTACTGGCGGAAGTTCGTGACGTAGTCCCACACGTACAGCTTGTCGCCGATCGCCGACCACCCTTGCATGTCCTTCACAAAGGAGACGTTCTGGCTGTAGGGGCTGACATGCAGTGGGGCTGAAAAGTCGCACTCGATGCTGCACAGCCGGGGCACGACGTTATGGCGCGGTCGAACGGTCTTGGGAGGGTGCCGCGTGTACTGGTAGGCAAGGGTCTCGATCCAAACGTCCGGGAACTCCTTCTCAACTGCCTCGGCGACCCTGTTCACGAACGCAATCATCGTGCCCGACGGCGATCCCTCGCGCTCGTCGAGCTCGCGGCACGCTGCGCAGGTGCAGTAGCCGTGCCAGTCGTTCTGGCTCACGCTGAAGAGTTTGGCCGTAGGGTCCTTGCGAATGCGTTCCAGCACGCGTGCGGTCATGATCCGCAAGACGTCGGGGTTGCTCAGGCAGAGCTGTCCGCGGTCGGCCTGTCGCTTGCCCTCGATCTCGCTGAAGTACTCCGGGTGTTCCGCAAAGAACTCGGCGGGCGGCATGAGACGATAGAAGGTGTGCACGAACAGGCCGCTGCCGAAACGAATCCTGCCGCCATGCTTCTCCTCCAGACGCGGCGCGTTGCCGTTGCTTCTGCTGCGCGCGGCAAAATCGCCGTCGAACATGTCGAACCAGTACGGCTCGCGCATGACAAAGGCCGGCGTCTCCCCGCGGTCGATCGCCGGGACCGTCCACGTGGTCTTTTTCGGAATGCGGCTGAAGAAGCTCGCATACCAGCGGCACCCCCCGTACCGCTCCAGCAGCTCATACACGCCGTAGAGGGTGCCACGAACGCCCGAGCCGACAATGAGCACGTGCGGACCCTTCGTGACCAGCCGGAACCCGTCATCGCCAAGGGCCTTCAGGTCAGTCGCCCCCACCAGCCTGGCCGTATGTCGGGTGATGCCCAGGAGAAGCGCCTTCGCCGGCAGCTCAACATCGTCCGTGACGATCGGAAGCGTGGCGCCCGTCATCTGTTTCGCAAACGCCCGCAATTCCTGCGCCGCGTAGACCTGCGCCGGCGAGCTTTGCGCCGGCCGCACGATGACGTAGTCGGACTTGCCGTCGCGCACGAGAGTCAGATTCTGCGCGGATGCGGAGGAGACGAGGGCGGCGATAAGTGAGAGTGGTGTGAGGATGAAACGCATCGGGTGACCTCCCGGGTTCTGATGATGTCGTGGCACGACTGTACAAGGTAGACGCCGCTCTGACGAGCCAACGAGTGGGCCGGATTTGCAATCCGGCCGCGAAAGTCGCGGAGCATGTCGCAGAGAATGTGACGCCCAAGGGCCGCATATTCTCTATTTGATGCTCCCACCTTTCTCGGCCGGATTACAAATCCGGCCCACTGTCGCGCGACCAGTCAACCGGCAACACGCCCCGGGCAACCTGCGCATCCGCAATCCCAGGGTTGACGAACCGCGCTCAACTCTCAACACTGATCTCAACCGCAGGAGGTCCGCAATGAGAATACTGACCATGTTAACGACGGCAACGCTTCTGGCCATGGCAACTCACGCAGCAGAGATCCACGTGGCGCCATCGGGAGACGATTCGGCAAAGGGGACGGCGGGGGCTCCCCTGCGAACGCTTGCCGCCGCTCGCGACGCGGCGCGAAAGGCAGCCGGGAAGGAGGCGGTGACCGTAGTCGTACACGACGGGGTGTACTACCTGGCCGAGACATTTGCCCTGACAGCGAAAGACTCCGGGACAGCCGATGCCCCCGTGGTATACCGCGCCGCCGACGGGGCCAAACCCGTCATCAGCGGAGGGATGAAACTGACGCTGGAGTGGAAGCCGCATCGTGGCGGCATCCTCCAGGCCGCCACGCCGGCAGGGGTCGAAATCGACCAGCTCTTCGTCGACGGCGTCCGCCGGCACATGGCACGCTACCCTAACTACGATCCCGACGCCCGCCCCTACAACGGCGCCGCGGCCGATGCGTTCGGCCCCAAGCGGGCTGCCGGCTGGACCGACCCGACCGGCGGCTACATCCACGCCATGCATCGCGCTCACTGGGGCGGCTACCACTACCGCATCACCGGCAAGAAGCCGAACAACGAGGTTACCTACGAAGGCGGCTGGCAGAACAACCGCCAGATGGGCATGCACAAGTCCCACCGTTTCGTCGAGAACATCTTCGAGGAGCTCGACGCGCCGGGCGAGTGGTTCCACAACGCCAAGACGCAGACCCTCTACTACTATCCACCGAAGGACGCCGACCTCAAAAGCGCCGTGTTCGAAATCGCCCGCCTGCGACACCTGGTTGAGCTGAACGGCAGCCGGGCCAATCCCGTCAAACACGTGACCCTGCAGGGGCTGACGTTTCGCCACGCCGCGCGCACGTTCATGGAGACCAGGGAACCGCTCCTGCGTAGCGACTGGACCATCTACCGCGGCGGGGCCGTGCGGATCGACGGCGCGGAAGACTGTACAATCGCCGACTGCGAATTCGACCAGGTGGGCGGGAACGGCGTCTTCGTCAACAACTACAACCGCCGCATCACCGTGCGCGGCACGCACATCCACGGCGCGGGCGCCAGCGGCGTCTGCTTCGTGGGCGACCCCAAGGCCGTTCGCAATCCCCTTTTCGAGTACAAACAGCGGCAGGGCTATGACGACATCGACAAGACCCCCGGACCGCGGACCGACAACTATCCGGCCGAGTGCCTGGTCGAGGACTGCCTGATCCACACCGTGAGCATGGTCGAAAAACAGGCCACGGGCGTGCAGGTGTCGATGTCGAAAGGAATCACGATTCGGCACTGTTCGATCTACGACGTTGGCCGGGCGGGCATCAATGTCAGCGAGGGCACGTTCGGCGGGCACCTGATCGAATTCTGTGACGTTTTCGACACCGTGCGTGAAACGGGCGACCACGGCAGCTTCAATTCGTGGGGACGTGACCGCTTCTGGGGCCTGACAGGGGCGCCGGAGGATGAGCTGCCCAAGCTCGCCCTGCTGGACACCGCAAAGTCGACGATCCGTAACAGCCGCTGGCGCTGCGACCACGGTTGGGACGTTGACCTGGACGACGGCTCGACCAACTACGAGATCTACAACAACCTCTTCCTGCGGGGCGGGCTCAAGCTGCGCGAGGGCTTCCACCGCCGCGTGTGGAACAACATCGCCGTCAACAACACCCTGCATCCGCACGTCTGGTACGCGAACTGCGGCGACATCGTAACCAACAACATCTGGATGGGCGCCTATCGCCCCGCGCGCATGAGCAAGAAGGACAAGTGGGGCAAGACGATCGACCGCAATCTCTTCACCTCCGAGGCCGATCGCACGAAGTTCGCCGTCAACGGCTGCGACGTCAACTCGCTTGCCGGCGACCCCATGTTCGTGGATCCGACAAACGGCGACTACCGCGTCAAGGACGGCTCCCCCGCGTTGAAGCTCGGCTTCGAGAACTTCCCCATGGACGAGTTCGGCGTGCGCAAGGCGTCATTGAAGTCCATTGCCCGCACGCCCGAATTCCCTGTGCCGGCTGCGAGGGTGACTTCGAAGCGGCCGTTGCCTCGTCCCGCGCGCCCCGCGGCGGTCCGGACCGCCGCGGTCCACTACTGGCAGGGCGCGGAAGTGAAGGGGTTGAAGGGTGACGAATTCTCGGCCTTCGGGGTGAGCAAGGAAGAGGGCGGCATCCAGCTCGTGGGTGTTCCCGACGGCACGCCGGCGGCGAAAGCGGGGTTGAAAGCGGGGGACCTGGTCCAGGCAATCGACGGCAGGGCGACCCGCCAGATCGGCGAGCTCTGGATTGCCGTCAATACTGCGGCGGGCAGACCCGTGGAGGTCGGCTACGTGCGCGGCCAGCGCAAGATGACGTTGGAGCTGAGCGGCTACGTGTATGCCGTCGGGGAGAATTCGGACAGCGGGGACTTCAAGGCGATTCCGCTGGCCGACGATAGCGTTCCGATCCGTCAGGTCAGCACCCGTCCCGCCACGGATAACGAGCCGGTGAAAGTTCTGAGCGACGGCAAGCTGGCGCAGGACTACGGTCCCGTCTTTCGCAACGAGGTCGTTTGCGGCATCTACAAGACGGACCTGGGGAAGGCTGTTTCCGTGCGTGAGGTCAATACGTGGTCCTACAACCAGAACAGCAACCGCGGCGCTCAACGGTTCACGCTGCTCGGCAGCGCGCACGCGTCCGACCCCGGCTGGAATGTCGCGAACGGCGAGCGTTTCATTCCCATTGCCGAGATCGACACGACCCGGACCCGTGCAAAGACCTACCAGGCCACCAGCATCCGCGGCAGCGACGGCAAACCGCTGGGCACATTCCGATGGCTCCTATGGGTCGTAACGCCGGTAACGGCCAGGCAGGAAAACACGGCCTTTCAGGAGTTTCAGGTGAGGTGAGGATTGATGATTGGCGATTGATGATATGTGATTCTTGAAATCGTCAATCGCTAATCAACCAATCGGGGCGCGCCGACTCAGCAAACGCGTCACCCGCGCTTTCCGCTGCCCATGTCATCCCGAGGGCCGGCCCTTGGTGGCCTCCTGAAGAACTCCCCTAGTCTCACCCCTAATCTCCTCCCCTAATCTGGCCCCAATCCTTGGCGTTGAGAGATTAGTGACTCACCCTCCCAAAGCTGTCGAAAAAAACAAGAAAAACCGGCGCT
>CAZKRK010000113.1:0-19315 GCA_964555035.1 uncultured Victivallales bacterium
CACTCACATTTGCTCGTAACGGCGGAGGACCGCCGTCTCCAGGGGCTTTTCGGACGCCCTCTATCTAATTCTCTCCCTTGTAGGGAGTTGGCCATGCCTCGGCTCTCTCCCCCGTTTTCTAGTCCTTTCGGTCGACGATAGCGGCGACGAGAATGGTTGACGATTGAGAGAATCTTTACTCGTTAACCGTTCGCGTCGCCGTTCGCGTTGACCGACTCCCCGCTTTCATCCGTTCTCATTCAATCTTTGACAGTACCCGGTTCTGCTGTCAGTAGGGGCGCCCCCGGGGTGGGTCAGGGCCTGACCCACCACTACTCGCTACTCCTGGTAAATCGGCAAATACTGATAGTGCGCGCAGAGACAGAGCACGGCGAAGGCGGTCGAGTACACCCCGCCCTGGTGTCCGCTGTGCTTTGAAAACTCGCCTCTGTCGTTCTGCAGTTTCATTAGAGTCTTCTCCAGGCGGGGCAGGAAGGTCTTGCGCAGTTCCGGGCCAACCATGTTGGCGGCGGTCGCGAGGTAGTAGCAGGTGTAGTAGTAGTGGGAAGCGCTTTTCGGATCGAAAGTCTTCAGGAACGAAGCCGACTCGCGGATCAGCTTCATGTCCTTCTCGTCTTCCTTCTCGTCGCGCTGGGCGCCGAGCGCGAGCAGCGCGACCGTACCCGCCGCGCGCATCGCCGGCGAGGCATTGCCGCCGCCCGTGTGGTAGGAAAAACCCTTCTGACCGTGGTTGAAGGTCCGGATCACGTACTCCTTCGCCGTCTGGATGGTCTTGTCCGGGACTTCCAACTGGCAATTCTTGGCCGAGCGCAGGGCCAGGATCTGCCAGACCGTCACGGAGAGGTCCGCGTCCCTGGGTTTGGGCTCGTACCGCCATCCGCCCTTGTTCCTGTCCTTCTGGGCTTGTGCATAGAGGATGATCTTCAGGGCGCGTTCGATCGCTTCCTTGACCTTGTGGTTGTCTTCTTCCTTCTCCATCATGCCGTAGGCTTCGCACAGGGCGAGAGTGCAAATACCGTGGCCGTACATGCGCGCATTGCCTTCATTGCCGAAGTAGCCCTTGTGCTGTTTGCTGTTGCGCACCAGGTACATGATCCCGCGATGCAGATTGTCGCCGTAGCGTGACTGTCCCGGGATCTGTCCCGCTGCCATCAGGGCCATGCTGGCCAGGGCCGTGAAGGTGTTCGGCATGCTGCCCTTGAACTGCCCTTCGGCCTGCTGTTGCTTCACCAGGTATTCCAGTCCCTTGGCAATGGCCTTGTCGACCTCGCCCTGAGTGTGGATATCCTCCAGGTGTTCCTGGTCCGTCTTGTCGTCGGCAGAGCTGGTCAGAGAGACGGGGGGAACGACGAGCAGCAGGCAGACCGCAAGATGCAGGAGGCTCGGACATCTTGATGTGGGATGTGAGATGTGAGATGTGAGGCTGGACGCGGGGGGTGTGAATCGGAGTCTGCTGACTGGCTTTTTCATCGTTCGGCTATTCTGTCGGCATCCGGCAATCGCTCCCCAGTTCACTATGACCCGACATCCTCTCCGTAGGTCGCCCTCTCCTCCGCGACACAATCCACCCGGACTTCACGAGTCGCCGTACGGGATCTCACAACACGGTGGCGAATGCCGGGAAACAAGCGGTTCGCTTCATTCCTGAGGTGCCGAAAGTACGCCGCCCCGTTCAGATCCTTGGTCTCCTCATAGACGTCCTGCTTCATCTCCCATACCTCTTCCAAGGACTTACTCGCCTTCATCGTCATCGCCCATCACCTCCAACGGTGTCAGCAGGAGCAGGGGCTTGAGGTAGCCTTGTTGCTGATTCACCGCATTGATCCTAGTCTGTTTCCTCACGTTGGCCAAGTCCTTGAAATTCCAACTCAGCAACACGTCATACTCCAGCACCGTGCAGATTGCCACATGCATGGCGTCGTCACGCTTTCGTGCGGGAATCACGCCTTCGCGCACGTACAATTCAGCCAGACCTTCAATCTCGTCCTCATCATCCTCGCTGAACGCCACTGGGGCAAGCCCATACGCGCTAACCGCACCACGCAGAAGATCCCGTCGCTTCTCGTCTCGTGTACGGCCAATCTCCACGAGAACGAGATCAGAGATCGTGACATCATAGGCCCCGAAGTGCGTAGCGAAGAACTCCCTCGTGATGTCCCGCTTCTCCGGCGCATCATCCGCGAAGAGGAAGTTGATGACGGAAGTGTCCAAGTATATGCGGAGTTTCTTCATGCCTGCTCCAGAACTCATGGTACGGTCAACAGCCGCGACACGCAATGCCCGTTTCTACGAGACGCGCTATCACCGTTTCGATTCCTTCATCAGCTTTTCCAGGTACTGCCTGTTCGCCTTCCGGTAGTACTCGTTGTATTGCATTTTGCGGCGCGACCTGTCGCCCGAACGGAGGCGGTCGCGGACCCCGTCCCACTCGTCGCCCAGCTTGCCCTTCTGCAGAAACGGGACCGCGGCAGCGGCGTTTTGCGGGGCGCGATTGCCCTGGGGGCCACCCGCGGAGAATCCGCTCGGAGAATCTTGCCGGGCGCCCTGGTCGTTCATGGGCGGCATGACGTTGTTGTAGACCTGGTCCAATGCGGATTGCGTGACGGCTGCCGAGGCCTGGTCCAGCGCTCTGGCCGCATCGTGCAAATCCTCCGAAGCCCGTGCCTGGTCCCGGCTGGCGGCCAGCTTTGCCTTCGCCGTCTGCAAGTCGATGACCGCCTTCGATACCTCCTGGGCGGGCAGCAGCGACCGGGCCTCGTCCGCCTGGTGTTCTTCCCCAGGCTCCAACGGCAAGTCAACTCCCTGCGTGCCCAATCGGCCGGCCACTTCCTGGACCGGACCTTCACCCGCCTGGTTCATCCCCGGTCGATTCTGACCGGGTTGTTGTCCCGGCTGTGCCGGCTGACCGGGCTGCTGCCCCGCCATTTGCGGTTGGCCGGACTGTGCGGGCTGGCCTGACTGAGACGGCTGACCGGGCTGGGCCGCCTGCTGTGAGGGTTGGCCCGGTTGGGCTGAGGGCTGTCCCGGTTGCTGGCCCGGCTGTTGGCCGGCCATCTGGGGTTGTCCTGGTTGAGGGGCTTGCCCCGGCTGCGGTGGTTGTCCCGGCGAGGACTGCTGACCGGGTTGGTTCGCCGTTTGGGATTGACCTGCCTGGGCAGACTGCCCCGGTTGCGGGGGCTGGCCGGGCTGAGGCTGTTGGCCCGGTTGATCCGGCTGGCCGGGTTGCTGGCCAGCCATCTGCGGCTGCCCCGTTTGTGCGGGCTGACCGGGTTGGGGCGGCTGTCCCGACTGCTGGCTTGCCGTCTGTGGCTGTCCCGCTTGCGGAGGCTGACCCGGCTGGGCCGGACTGTCGGACTGCCGGCTTGCCATTTGCTGTTGACCAGATTGACCCAGTTGACCGGGTTGCGGTGGCTGTCCCGGCATTGGTTGCCCGGCAGGCGAAGGCGCAGGCCTGCTCTGCTGCTGCGCAAGGGCCTGCTGCATTTGGGCGGCCTGGGCGAACGCATCCGCGGCTTTCATGGCCTCGAAAGAGCCTTGAGCGGCTTGTTTCGCGACTTCGGCGGCTTCATCGAAGCGATTCTGCGCCAGGTCCTGCTGGGCCTGGTTCCACATGGCTTCTTCTCTTTGCGCATCACGCTGTGCCTTATTCGCCTGCTGGTATTCCCGCGCCGCGTCCCTGGCGGCTTGTTGCACTGCCTTTTGCGCCCTTTGCATATCGTTCTTCGGGGCGTCCTTCGGCAACTGACTAAGCTGTTGGGCCAGCGGTTGGCGGTCGGATGCTTTGGCCGCGCTTTTCGCGGCCTGGTCAGGCCGATTATGGCTCAGGGCCTGCGCGGCTTGTCTGAGATGTTGCTGGTCCTGTTGCGCCTGTCGCATCTGGTCCGCCGCGCTCTTTGCCTGGTCGGCCGCATCCTGTTTCTGACCGGCCAGCAGCTCGGCGGCCTGTTGCGTCGGCGGACTATTCCGTGGCGCGTTCTTGAGGGCTTCTTCCAGGGCCTTTTTCGCCTGTTCGCCGGCCTGCTGTGCCCGCTCGAATCCCTGCCTGGCCTCTTTGCCTTCACGCCCGGCCCGGGACGCACTCTGCATGGCTTGGTTCAGGTCGTCGTTCTGCGCGGCGCGGGCCGCCTGTTCCAACTGCTGGGCCTGGTTTCTGTTCTTCGCGGCGAAGGCGTCTTCGAACGTTTCCCTGATGCCTTCCTGCATCGCCTCTTCCGCCTTGGCGAGTTCCTCTGCCGGCTGCTGACCCAATTCACTCTGCGCTGCCTTGGCCGCGGCCTGGCCGAATCGGTTCCGCATGGCGTCTTCCATTGCGGCCTGCAGCGGATCGACGCTGTCCTTCCGGAAGGCGTCCGCCTTTTCGAGTGCATCGGCCAACGCGGCTTCCTCGGGCTTCATGTCGGCCGCCCGCTGCGCCAGCTCGGCCGCTTTGGCAAGCTCGCCTTTGCGGGCCGCCTTTTCCGCCGCTTCAAGAACACCCTCAGCTTCAGAGTCAGCCCGCTTCCTGGCGCGCGCCAGGTTCTCCAAACCTTCTCTGACCATGTCAGGCAAGGCGTTCTCCTGTTCTTCCAACGCGTCTTCAAATGCTTCAGCCGCCTCGCGTTCGCCCGCCTTCTTGGCCAGCTCGGCCGCGGCTTCGTAGTCCGCCGCCCTGGCCGCTTCGGCAATCTGCTCGTTCGGCGTCTGCAACGCCTTCATGCCCTCGCGCGCGGGTTCGGACATCCGGCCGTACTGCTCCTGCTCCCGGGCCTGCAGTTCCTTCGCCAGGTCGGACGCCTTCGCGATCTTTTCCCCGGGCAAGGCCATCGCCGCCTCCGCCACCTTTTCCGCGGCCCTGCCGAACTCCTGTTCCTTTACTTCCGCGGCGGCTTCTTGCAGTGCGGCCTGCGCGACGGGGTCTCCCGTTTCCGCGGCCAGTCCCTCCACCTTCTCCAACGCGTCCCTGGCTTCGTCGGACAACGAGGCGATGCGTTCCTCTGCCTCCCCGGCTGCTTCCTTGATCTCTTCGTCCAGTTTCTCAAGAGCTTCCTTCTGCTCCGGTTTGGCCTGGGCGATACTATCCTGCAGCCGTTCCGACGCCTCAGGCAGGTCGCCGGCGCGCGCGGCATCGGTCGCCTCCTCCAGCGCCTTTGCCGCCGCCGCCGGCAGTTCCTCCTCCAGCGGTTCCGCCCCTTCGATCGCCTCCGCAAGGTCTTCCGGCAGCTCTTCCATCTGTGCCTCGCGAGCGGCCGTGAACTCCCTGGCCGCCTGCTCCGCCTGCTCCTTCTTTGGGCCTTCCGGCAACTGCTCCGCCAGCTCTTCCATGCTCTCCGAGGCCGCCTCGTAGTCGCCGGCAAGGGCATCCTCCAAGGCGTCCTTGTTCTCCAAGGCAGCGGCCCTGGCCGCCGCGTCGAACGCTTCCTCGTTCGGCGCGACCTGCGCTTCTCTGGCCGGATTCAAAGCTTCGACTTTCTCGGCAACCTCCGCCAGCGCCTCGGCTACCTGTGCCGGCTGCGGTCCTTCCTCTTCCTGCAACGCCTCGGCAAGGTCGGCAACCGCTTCCGCGGCTTCCTGCGAAGCCAGCCCCTTGCGCCCCTCAAGCTTGTCGCCCAGGTCCCGGGCGGCTTGCCCGGCTTTCTCGGGGTCCGTGGCTTCCGCGCCGGCACTGGCCTCGAGCTGTTCCGCCAGCTCCTTTACCCCGTCGAAGGCCTTCTGACGTTCCGCTTCAGATTTCAGCTCCCCCTGGTACCTGGCCAGCTCGTCCTGCAACGTCTTCGCGCCCTCGGCCGCATCCTTGACGTCGCCTTTCGCTTTCAGCTCAGCCAACACCATGTCTTCCAGCGCGCGATGCGCGTCAAAGTCGCGTTCGCCCAACTGGTCCCGCATTGCCTCGACCTTGTTCACCGCCTCTTCGACCGCGGCCTGCTGAGCCTCCGACGGCATCTGCTCCTGCCGCAGGGCTTCTTCCATAGCCTGTGCCGCCTGCCGGGCCTCCTGCAGTTCCTCCGCCGCGTCTTCCAGGAATCCCGCCCGGTCTTCGGCCGCCTGTTGGGCCAGGGCCCGTTCCTCCGCATCCGACAGCATTTCGCGCGGCTGTTGAAATTCCGCGGGGGTTTCGGCGTTGGCGGGGTCGGCGGCCAGCGGGTTCATTGTCTCGACCTGTTCCGCCATCTCTTCGGCCGCGGCCGCAATGGCCTGAGCATCTTCCGGCTTCTCCAATTCCTGGGCCAGATCCTGCAACGCTTCAGCGGCCCCGGCCGCCGCCGGGCTCTCCGTAGCCTCCAACCTCTCGCCCATCTCTTGAGCCAGTTGCTTTGCGGCCTGCGGGTTCTGCCCGGCTTCAGCCGCGGCGTCCTCCAGTTGCCCGGCGAGATCCCGCATCTCCTCGAACGCGGCCAGGTCTTCGGCCGCTTCCTCCAGCTCGTCCTCGTAGCCGGCCAACGCATTCCGGACCTCGTCCAGACCTTCTTCCGCCTCGAGCAGATTCGGAGTCCGCGCCTCCTGCAACGGCGGCTCGACACCCTCCTCGAAAGCCTGTTGGGCCGGGTGCTTCGGGGCGCCCATCTGGGCGCGCATGGCCTCCGCGTCGTTCAGAGCCCGCTCCAATTCCTGCATATCCTCTTGCCGCGGAACCTGACCCGATTGCACCTGTTGCGCGACGGTCTCCGCCGCCTCCTGCGCCTCGTCGACCTTCTCCGCGGCGGCCTCCATGAACGCTGCCGGGTCCTTGTTCATCCGCGTCTTCAGGTCGTCCGCCTCTTCCGGCTCAGCGAAGTCGGTTACCGGTGCGGGAGGCTCCAGGGCTTCCTTTAGCTCGGCGGCCTTGGCGAAATCGTCCACGGCGGTCATCGGCGCCTCTTCCGCCGCGGCTTTCGGGTTCCCTTCCGCGGCCAGTTGCGCCACGGGCTGGGCTTCGGGCGTTTGCGGTTGCCTCATGGCCGCCGCCGCGGTCTCCATGAGCCCCTTGCGCGTATGCCAGTCCTGTTCCGGGTCGGCCGCCTCGCGCAGGGCCGGGTTCTGTTGTGCCAGCGCTTCGACGTCCATCGGTTCCGCGGGTGGCGGAGATACGGGCTGCATCAATTCGGTTGGCGCGGGCCGGGGTTCATCCTCTCCCCTGGCGAGCTCGGCCAGGTCCGCCCGCGCCGCTTCCAGATTGTTCTCGGCGCCTTCAAGATCGCCGGCTTCCAGGTTCGCCTCGAAACGCTCCATGGTCTCCCTGGCGGATTCCGCCAGCGGCGAGTCGATCTTGGCCAGGTCGTCCTCCATCCGGTCGGCCGCCTTCTCCATGTCCTCTATGCGGTCATCAATGCGGCGTTCCAATTCCCCGGGACCATGACTCCGATGTGGCTGGGCCGCCTTCTTCATCTCCCGGGCCTGCTCGCGGAGCTCGTTCCGTAGTTGCTCCTCGTGGCCGGGCAGCAGGTTCGCGGCCTGCTCCATCGCTCTGGCGACTTCCCAGGGATTGTCTTCCTGCAATGCCTTCTGCGCCAATTCGTCGAACTTCTGCCGGGTTCTCTCGTCCATACCTTCTTCGGGCGCCCGCTCCAGCAGTTCCGCGGCTTCCCGGAGCTGCGGCATCAACTCCGATTCCTGTCGCCGGGCGACGACCTCGGCCGCCTGCGCCTCGGCCATCATGTTGTCAATACCGTCCAGCGCCGCGAGGGCCTCCTGCGCCTCTTCCGCGCCCCGCGGAGTCTGCAGGCGTTGCGCGAGCCGCGGCGCCGGCGTCTGCATGGTTTCCATCTCTTCCGCAAACTCGTCCAGGGTGGCGGAGGCTTCCTTCATGCCGTCGATCGCCTTTTCGAGCGCATCTGCCGACTCGTCCTGGATGCGGGCGATCTGTTCCGGGTTCGGTTTTGGGGCATTGGGTTGTCCCTGCCGGGCCAACTGGGCCTCTTCCGTCTTACGCGCCTGTTCCAGCCTGCTTTCCGCGTGGGTCAGCTGCGGGAGGGTCTCGTCTTCGAATTCGTCGAGGCCGGGGTCGGTCGCCGGGTCGAGCAGTTCCATGACCGCGCCGGCCTGGGCAAGCTCTTCGCCGACTTCTTCGGCCTTGGCCTGCAGTGCTTCCGCCTGTTCCTCCAGGGCCATACGCTCTTCCGGCGCGATGTCGGCCCCCTCCCGGAGCTGGGCGCGCAGGTTGCGGGCGTCAGTCAAGAGGTCCTCGGCCTGCTGACGCGCTTCGGCGATCTCCTGCTCGGCCTCATCCATGAAGGCTTCCCGGCCTTCCATCATCAGCGCATGACCCAGGTCCTGACGGAGCTCCTCAACGGAGTCGGACAACTCCTCCGCGCGCTCCTTGTTCGAGCGGCTCGTCAGGTCTTCGGCCTGCTCGGCGAGCATCTCTGCCTCTTCGCTCGAAGTGCGGAGCCGCTCCAACTGTTCCAGTGTTTCCAGCATCTCGGCGGGAAGGGTCTGTTCGGCGATGTCCTGGAGCTCTGCCTGGACCTCCCGGCGTTCAGCCAACGGGATTTCCCGCTCTTCGGCCTGTTCATAGCGTGCCATCAGGTCCTTCGAGTCGGCCAATTCCTGCATGGCCGCCGCCAGCTCGTCCTGAATCCGGCTCATGGGATCGGGGGAATCCATCGCCTGGTCGAGGGCGTTCGCGGCCGGGGTGAGTTGTTCTTCGTTCAACGCTTGCAAGGCTTCGGCCATGGCCATTTTGTCCCTGGCCTGGGCTATGTCGCCCTCGGGATTCCGGATTTCACGGCTCGCCTCGCGTTGCAGCTCATCGGCCATCGCGGCGACCTGTTCCGAGGCGGCGTCCAGGCGATCGGCCATTTCCTCGGGCTGTTCCTGCGCCGGAGTGGCGGGAGGGGACTGCGTCGAAGGAGTGGACGGGGCCAGCATATCCTGAATCTCCGCGAGTTGTTCGGAGAGACTCTCGGCGAGGTTGTCCAGTACGTTCCGGCTCACGTCGGCCTGCTGCTCGGCTTCGCGGGCCAGTTCCTCCGCGCGGGCTTCGGCGTAGTCCATGCGGGTTTCCAGGTTACGCATCTGTTCTTCGGCGCGCCGGGGATCGCTCTGCTCCAGTGCCCTGGTCAATTCGTCGAGGTGGCGTTGGGACGCGTTGAGTTCGTCATAGACTTTGCGCGTATCCCGATCGTCGCCGAGCGCTTCACCCGCGACCGGGGTTTCCTTCAAATGGTCCAGTGTCCCGTCCAACTCCTCCAGCGCTTCCCGGTCTTCCGCGCTCAACGGTTCGGCGTCGCCCAGCTCGGCCCGAAGGTCGCTGAGGATCTCCTCGGTTTCCGCCCGCGCGGCGCGCACTTCGTCCCGCAACACGGCCAGTTCGTGTTCCCGGTCGAGGTCGGGCAGGCGGTCGGTGACTGCCTCCACCCGCGATGCATCGCGGTCTTCGAGGGCCTTGTCGAGCACATCGGCGGCGAGCTCCAGATCCTCCTGCTCCTGCATGTGTTCGGTTTCGCGCGCCGATTCTTCCAGGGCGGACTTCAACGCCTCGACGGATTGCCAATCCTGTTCACGGTTGAAGAGCGCCAACTGGCGCGCGAGTTCCTCCATCTGCTCGTCCCGGGACTTCAGCCGTTTGCGAATTTCCTCCGCGAGCCGGTCCAGCTCGCGGTATTGGTTGGCCTTCTTGTCCAGCTCCGCCTGCAGCTTGACCAGGCCGTTGGTCCATCCCGCCGGTTCGGCGAAGATTCCGGCCATGTTCGGCGCGTGTTTTTTTGCGATACTCCGCGCGCGCGCAACCAGGCGTTCGAGGGCGGGTACGCTCGGCGCGCCCTTCAGGGACCGGCCGGTGCGCACCATGCGGCGCATCTGGATCGCGGGAACGTGTTCGTTGGCCTTCTTCTTGAGCGCGGTTGTCATACCGGCGCTCAAACCGCTCATATCGGCCAGGGAAGCGATCGCGTCCGGCGCGCCGGATACGGACAGGGCGGCGGCGGAAAACAGCCGTTCCTGGCGGAAGTAGCGGGCCATCAGGTCAGCGCAGAGCCGGCTGCGCGGGAAGAACCCGCGCCCCTCGAGCTCGCGCGAACGGCGTTCGCCCCCGGACAGCCGATGCGAGATCCACTGCGCGTGCCGTTTCATCATTGTGCGATTGTGCGGGGCATCTTCGGAAGCCGCGCCGCCGCCGTTGTCGCCGGCCTTCAACTGACGACCTATCGCGCGAACGCTGTCCAGCCGCCGTTCAATGGCGCGACAATCGCCCAGAATCGCGTCGGCGAGTCGACCGTACTCAGCCGCGGCCGAGAGGTCCGAGTCCTTGAGAAGCGAAAGATAGCGGGCCTGGGACTCGGCCCTGGCGCCGCGGGCGTCGTAGACGCGGACGCGGTATGAGACCTCGTCGCCGGTCTGCAGGGTGTAGCCCGACAGGTCCCAGTCGAACGTGCCCGCCGCGGCGTCCAGCGTGATCGTTTCCGGCGTCCGGCCGTGCACGGTGTAGACCAGTTCCTGCGTGGCTACGCCGAAATCGTCTTCCGCGTCCCATGCCACCGGGAGCACGTCGTTGAGGCCGAGGTGCACGTCGCCGCTGGGGCGTTCGAGCTTCACTGTCGGTGACTTGTCTTCCAGGGCGACGACGGGATACTCGATGTCGTGCAGGTTGCCCAGGCCGTCCCTGTCGAGCAATGCGAGCGAGTACATCCCGCTCTCTTCGATAGAGACATCCAGCCCGGCGGAGCGCCCGTCTTCGTTAAGCGTCAGCGCGCGTTCTTCCCCCAGCCAGGTCAGGTCCGCCTTTTCGAGCGGCTTGTTGAACGTCATGTGCACGCGCGCCCGCGTGCCCGGATAGCCGCGCAGCGACCCGCTGGCAAGCGTGTTGGAGGACGCCGGAATGTCCGTGTATTCGGGGAAGGCGTAGACAATCGAGAACTCGCCGATGCGAGGGCGCTGCAGCACGGTGATGTCGTACTTCGTCGACAGCACGCGGCCCGACCGGGCCCAGAACCGGAACGAGCGGCGCGTGTCGGCGTGGCTGAAGGTGAACCGCTTTCTTGCTTCGTCGTGGTCCATTCCGTAGCGGCTGACCTTGTCGTCTTCCATATACAGCTCGACGTCCCCGATCTGCGCGTCCGTGCAGACGACGACGAAGTCGATCGTGTCCTCTTCGGCGCGCGTGCCCGGCTGCGGCTCCCTGACGATCAACCGGAAGGCACCCACGGTGGCCTGGCGGTCGGAGGGGAACGCGACTCGTGTCACCAGGCGTCCGAACTGGAGGGCCGGCGTGCAGAGTGCAACGAGAAAGACCACGGCGGCGATAATCGGGGCGACGAAGGACTTCCAGTTCAGCGGAAACACGGCAACCGGATTCACCCTGGAGAGGTCGACCTCGGCATCCTTGAGGATGCGGTTGATCATGTCCACCGAGATCTTCTCGTCGTGCTTCCCGGACAGCTCGACCGCGGAGATCAGCTTCTCCTCGAAATCCGGCACCAGGTCTTCCAGCACCCACGCGATCTTCTCCGGCGGCATCGGCCGCCGGTGGGGGCGCCACCACCCGAACCAGGCGTAGAGCGCGACGCTGCCATAAATCATCGTGGTCAGAACAAATCGCCGGCCGAGGGTGAGCGGGATGAAGTAGTCGATCAGGGCCCCGATCGCCAGACCCGCCAGAAGGAGAATCAGGGTGTTGCCCGCGGCGCGCCAAAACCGCGTTTGCTTCCAGCGCTGCTCCATCGCGCCCAGCCGGGCGGACAACTCCGAGGTGTGCATGTCTTCAGTCATGTTATCCCCCGTATTCCTGCGATCTCGGTTGACGCTTGTCGTTTCGGTTGACGATTACGGCGACGATTAGGGTGGACGATTGGGAAGACTTCCCTCGTAATCCGTAATCGTCGCCGTAATCGTCAACCGATCTCCACTCCCCCATCACGCCAACCTGCATCTCTTCCGCAACATCCACTCAAGCGCCAGCAGGGCGACCAGGATCAGCAGGTAGGGCCACGAATCCCAGATCTCGTTGTCGGAACGACGTTCTTCCTGCTCGTCGATGATGTCGATCTTTTTGACCACGTCCAGCGCCTTCTCGAAGGTCAGGACGTCTTTCGACAGTTCGTTCAGAGCGGTCGTGTTCAGCTCCAGGTCGACGTACTCGCTGGTGGGCAGGTCGCGGACCTCGAGTTTCACCTCGGCCTCCAGGTCGAGGTGTTCCAGCTCCTGCACCCTGGGAACCACCCGGTAAGCGCCGCGTTCCAGGTCACGCACCTCGGCGCGATACTCGCCACCCGAGTTTGAAAGATAGAACAAGGGCACGCGTTTGACGAGCTTCTCTTCTTCGTCGTAGATCTCAACCGACGCGTCGGCCCGGGTCAGCGGCAGCTCGTTTTCGTCGAGCAAGCGGGCCTTGATCACGATCGGTTCCTCCGGCGCATACATCGGGCGGTCGGCCATCAGCTTGACGTGCTCGTCGGATCCCGTGGTGCGCCCCATCGTCGACCAGAGCAGGATCTGTCCCCAGAACCGGTGATGGTATTTCCAGCGCGCCTTGTAGCGCCAACGCCAGAACGAGTCCGACCCGAGGTACAGTACTTTGCCGAGCCCCGAGTAGGCCTTGATCATGACCGGCGCGGTTCCGGTCACGGATTCGCCCCGCCGGGCTTCGGCGTCGACCAGCTTGTCCGCGGAACGGGCAATGGTGACGTCTTCCTTGAGCCAGATCAGGCGCGGGAGGCGGTTCCATAACTCGCGCGTGTCCTCGGGATTGCGGCCGATCTGCAGCACGTCCTCGTACGAGGTCTCCTCCGGCAGGTTCGGCTGGTAGAGCCCCTCCCTGAAGCTCAGGGCGTCGCCCGAAAACACCAGGGCCGCGCCGTTGGTGTCGCTCGCCCGGCCCATCCGGTCCAGCGGCAATACGTCCGCCAGCGGCGTGCCCTTGTAGCCGGACGGCATGTGGTGCGGACCGGCCATCGCGATCAGGGTCCCGCCGCGCTCGACGACGAAATCGCGAATCTGTTCCATCTGCTCGATCGTGAAGTGGTTCGGGTCGACGTCGCCGAGGACGAGAATGTGGTACTTGAACAGGGCCTCCCTGGAGTCGGGATAGCGTTCCGCCGGCAGCTTGCCGTCGCGGGTCGACGCCACGAAGATCGTATCGAGGTCCACGCGCTTGTCGCGCTTGAGCATCATGTTGGCGTAGCGCGTCTCCCAGCGCGGGAACTCGTCCAGGCAGAGGGTAAGGATGCGGTCCTTGAGGATGTTGACGGCAAAGGACTTCTCGTTGTTGTGATCGAAAGCCTCGTCTTCCTCAAATTCTTCCGCTGTGACGCGGTAGACGCGCACGCCGGCGTTCGTCTCCGCAAAGGACAGGTCGACCACCACCTCCGCCTCGTCGCCCGGTTCGACCTCTTTTTCCACCAGGACTTCATCGCCGGACAGCAGCTTCAGGTTGATCGTCTTGTTGGTGTGTCCGTGGCGGTGCAGGGCGACGCTGACGTTCAGGTTGTCGTCCTTGAACGAGGTGCGCGGGGCGACCGCGCGGGCGACGGCCACGTCGGGCGGCGGCTTCTCCGCGCCGACTCCAAGGGCGTAGATCGGGATGTCGCGTTCGTCGACCGACTTGCGAACGTCCGCGACCGGCAGACCGGCGTTGTTGTTTCCGTCGGAGAATATCGCCACGCCCGCCACGGGCTTCTTCTCGTAGCGGTTCATGACGCGGTTAAGGATTGAGCCCACGCGCGTGGCGGCCAGCTCGCCCTCAAGGCGGTCGTGTTCCTCCACCTTCAGGGGTTCGGCCTTTTCGTCGAAGTTGTAGACCTGCACTTCGCCGCGACCTCGCAGCTTGTCGAGCAGGCGATACGGCTTTTCGTTCAGCACGAACCTGACCAGGTCGGCCCGTTTCATTTCGGAGAGGCGTGCGACCGCGTCGTCGACCTCCTCTATCCCCGCGCCGTGCAGCGTTTCGTCCGCGCGCTTCTGCAGTTCGGGAAGCCGGTTCTCAAAACCGCGGTACTGCTCCATGCTGTTGCGGAACCGCGTGAGCTGGTCCTTGAGGCGCTTGGCGCCGTCCTGCTTGAGATCGTCCAGTTCCTCGTCGATCTTTTCCAGAGTCTCGGCCTGTTCGTTGAGAGCGGCCATGAAGGGCGCGAAGGCGGCCTGGAAATCGGGGCTGCCGTTGGGATTGAATTCGGTCTTGAGGTACTCGAATCCGGCCACGGATTCGTCCAACGTCGCGTGCATCTTCGCGAGCCGCCTGGACAGAGCGCGAACCTCTTTGCGGAACCAGTCGACGCGCTTCTTGTCCTTGCGGAAGGCGCTCTCTTTTCCTTCGGACGAATCCAGCCTGAGATCTCTCAGCGCGGCGGCGTGTTCCTCGGCGGTCAGCAACGCCTTGCCCAGCGCCTGCCAGTCTTCCTCCTTCTCGTTGAAGACCGTATTGCGGATCGGCTTGTCGAAGAACTCCAGGTGCCAGCAGATGTCGATCTGGCGGTGTTCTTCGTACTCGTCGACGGTGGTCATGGAGCCGGAGGAGTCGACGATCACGGGAATCTGCCCGCGAATGCGGATCCGGCTGAACTTGGCCCATACCGGCTGCAGGAGCATCAGCATCAGCATCGCCAGCACCAGGATGCGCAGCGCGGGCAGGATCTTGTCCCAGGGTTTGGGCAGGTTGTGCTTCCTGTACAACCAGATCGTGATCGCGACGGCGCCGGCGAACAGCAGGACCACCACGACCGGCGACACCAGTCCCGTGAAGAGCAGTTTTGACGATTGTACGTTCTCTTCCATGTCGTTTCAAACGGAGCAGACGACGTCAACAGTGGGCCGGATTTGGAATCCGGCCGAGAGAGCAAAGGGCATATCGAGAGAATGGTCTGACCGTGGACTGTTCATTTTCGACAACATGCTCGTCTCTCTCTAGGCCGGATTTCAAATCCGGCCCACTGAAAACGCACCCGTTCAACTTCTTGCTTCGCATAGTCGCTTCGCGGAACACACACATCATGCACTGAACCTCCATCCCAGGAACAGCTCGACACACAGCAGGGCCGAGGCAATGAGCACGAACCAGCGCCACCATTCGGATACGCCGGTTTCCTCCTGTACCGCCAAATCGAGCTCGGCCGTGGTCTTGAGAAACTTGTGTACGATCTGCTCGTTGAACGGGGCGCGGGTCTCCTCGTCCAGTTCCTTCAAATCTTCCTCTCCCGGCTGAAAGGCAACCGCGTAGTACTTCGGGTCGAGGCCCTCCGCGCTGACGGTGTAGAGGCCGGAAGTGGCGGTGTTCTGCCACTCCGCGACCCACTCGCTGCCGAGCACTTCGCCCTCCACGTCGTTCGTTCCACCGTCGGGCGTAGTGACCGTGCACACCTTCAGCTCGTTGGTTTCCCAGCGGTCGGCCAGCAGCTCCATGGGCACGGAATAGACGAGCGTGTCCAGCTGGGCCAGGTTGATCGGCGGCTGCACAACGGCGGACAGGTAGATCATGAAGTTCTGCACCAGGGGCAGGTAGTCCTGTGTCATGGGAAAGTTGGTCCATTTGCTGTTGAGCGTGGAGGTCCAGAGCACGACCATGCCTTCGCCAAAGGGGCGATAGACGATGAAGGGGTCTTTGTCGAAGAAGGCGATGCTCCTGGCGTCCTCGGGCGGCTTGCAGCGCCAGTACTTGGTGGCCCGGACTTCCTTGAGGACGCGGGTGCGGGTGGTGTCGAAGATGTCCAGGATGTGACTGGCCGCGCCGGCGGGAAAGCGGGGATGGTAGGGCTCCTCTCCCTTTTCGTATTCCACCGTCTCGGTCAACCTGGCCGGGAACAGCCCTTCGCCCTCGTCGTGCCACTTGTTGTACAGGTCCGGTTCGACGTCCTCGCCGAGGGCCACCAGCAGGCCGCCGCCTTCCTTGACGAACTGCTCCAGCGCGAACTCCAGGTTGCGCGAAAGCGACGGCATGTTGGCCAGGACCACGGCCCGGTAGGCTTCCAGCCCCCGCGCGTCGAGGTCCTCGAGAGCGGTCAGGCTCTTATGGGCCACGGTGAACAATCCTTCGCGGCCGAACACCCCCGCCGATCTCAGGGCCAGCGCCATCATGCCGCCGGACGAGGCCCAGAGATCCTCGGCCGAATTGCCGTCGACAATCAGGACGGGGATCGTATGGCGCACTTCCAGGGCCAGCGTGAAGTCGTTGTCCGGCAGTAGATCGTCTTCGTCGATGCTCACCTCGACGTAGTGCGACCGGGTCGGCCCTCCCTCTTCGTCACCGCCCTGCTCGAGCGCTTTCCGCAGCGGGTCCTGCGCAGTGAAGTGGTGGTCGAAGTCGACGAGATGCACGCCGGGCGGACAGTCGAAGTCCTTCTCCTTCTGGACGATGCCGTCCACCTTGAAGGTGAGCTTCACGGTTCGTTTTTCGGAGAGCGTGTTGTGAAGTTCGACCAGGAACGTGGACGGCCGGAAGATGTCAACCACGGGCGAGCGCGGGTAGACCCTGGCGATGGCCACGTTTTCGATTTCGTCGTCCGGCGCCTGGTTCAGCACGTAGAGGTGGGGGGCCACTTTCTGCTTCTCCAGGTTCTCGGAGACCTTGGTCCAGCGCGATTCGTCCTCGGGCCGCCAGCCGTGGCGCTGGCCGTCGGTCAGCAGGTAGATGCGATGGCGCGGCAGCGTGGAGCGGCTGAGCATGTAGTAGGCCTGGTCGAGTGTCTTGGGCAGGTCCATGGCCTGGTCCCGGCCCGGCTTCATCTCTTCGATGGTCCTTCGCAGGAACGGTTTGTCGAACGACGGCCGGTTGAACATCGACCGGGGCGAATTGCCCGCCCGCAGAATCAACATGTTGTCCTTGTCGTTCATCTCGTCGACGATGTGAAGCGCCGCGTTGCGCGCCTTCTCGAAGGCGTTCTCTTCGCCCTGGCCCTGGTGCATCGAATAGGAGTCGTCGAAGACCAGCAGGTGCGTCGTCGGATCGTCCCAGGCGCCGGTTCCCCAGTTGGCGATGGGCCGGGCCAGACCCAGGGCCAGGAGCCCCAGGAACAGGCAGCGCAGAACCAACAGCAGAATCTGTTCGACCCGGATTCGTTGCGACCGCACCTGCATCGCCTGCCGCAGGAACATCATCGCCCCCCAGCGCTCGATCCTGTACCTGGAGCGGTTGAAGATGTGGATGAGGATCGGGATCGCGATCAAGAGCATCCCCAGCAGCATCCATGGATTCAGGAACGAGAACATACTGTCAACCCCGCTTCAACCGCACCGTCAAGTACTTCGCCAGGCTGGTCTCCACCGGCTCGTCGGTCATCATCGGAACAAAGTCGATGCGCAGATCGTGACAGGCCCGGCGGATGCGTTTCTGGTGCGCGTTGAACTGTTCCAAATACTCGCGTTTGAGGCGCAGCGGCTCGGTCAGGAGGAGCTCCTCGCCCTCCAGCGATTCAAACCGCGTGAGGTCCCGGAAGGGGAAGTCCATTTCCTTTCGGTCCAGCACCTGGAAAACGATGACCTCGTGTTTCTTGTGGGCGAAGTGGTTGAGGGCGCGCACGATGCTGTCCGCGTCGTCGAACAGGTCCGAGATCAGGATCACCATCGCGCGCCGCCTGATGCGATTGGCGAGCTGGTGCATGACCTCGCCCAGCCTGGTGTCCGCGCCGGTGGGCGTTTCGGCCAGGGTGTCGAGGATGTTCTTCAGGTGACGCGAGGTGGAGCGCGGCGGCAGGTATTTTTCCATTCGTGACGTGAAGGTTATCAGTCCCGTCGAGTCCTGCTGGCCGATCAGCATGTAGGACAGCACACCGGCGATGAAGCGACCGGCGTTGTACTTGGTGTGCCGGCCCGTGCCGTAGTCCATGGAGCCGGAGGCGTCCAGCAGGATGAACGCGCGCATGGCCGTGTCTTCCTCGTACTGCTTGACGTAGTGGCGGTCGCGCTTGGCCAGCATTTTCCAGTCGAGGTGCTTCAGGTCGTCGCCGGGCACGTATTGCCGGTGCTCGGCAAACTCGATGGCGAATCCCTTGAAGGGCGACTTGTGCTGGCCGGTGATGAACCCTTCCACGACCTTGTGGGAATAGAGTTCGAGGTGGCGGAACTTGGCGATGTCCTTGACGCTCAACCGCCCGCCGTGTTCGCGGCCGCTCAGCTTCGGCAGCGGCATGCTCAGCTCTCCTCGTGCTTCGGCGTTTCCTTGAGCAGGCGTTGGATGATTTCGTCCGTGGTGATGCCCTCGGTCTCGGCGTTGAAATTGGTCACCAGGCGGTGCCGCAGGACGGGGAGGGCCAGCGACTCGACGTCGGTGCAGGTGGCATAGAAGCGGCCGGACATCAGCGCCCGCGCCTTGGCGCCGAGGATCAGGTTCTGTCCCGCGCGGGGACCGGCGCCGTAGTCGATCCAGTCGTTGACGAATGCGGGCGCGCTGCCGTTCTTGCCGGGACGGGTGCGGCTGACCAGGTCAAGGGCGTACTTGAAGACGTGATCGCCGACGGGTACGCGGCGAACGATTTCCTGCAGCCCGAGGATGTCCTCGCCCGTCAACACCACGTCGAGGTTCTGTTCCTGCTTGACGGTCGTGTTGCGGTAGATCGTCAACTCCTCGTCGGCCTGGGGGTAGTCGACCAGGATGTTGAACATGAAGCGGTCGAGCTGGGCTTCGGGGAGCGGGTAGGTCCCTTCCTGCTCGATCGGGTTCTGGGTGGCGAGCACGAAGAAGGGGCGGTCGAGCGGGAAGGTCTCGCGCCCGCAGGTCACCTGGCGTTCCTGCATGGCCTCCAGCATCGCGGCCTGGGTCTTGGGCGGCGTACGATTGATCTCGTCGGCGAGGATAAGGTTGGCGAAGACCGGTCCGGGCACGAACTCGAAGCGGCGGTGGCCGCTCTCGGGGTCCTCCTGCATGATCTCCGTACCCGTGATGTCGGAGGGCATAAGGTCCGGCGTGAATTGGATGCGCTTGAAGCTGAGGTTCAGCACGCGGGCCAGGGTCGAGACCATCAGGGTCTTGGCCAGGCCGGGCACGCCGACCATGAAACAGTGGGCGTTTGCGAAGAGCGAGATCAGCAACTGGTCGACCACCGCGTCCTGTCCCACGATCACCTTGCGCACTTCCGCCTTCAGTTTGCGGGTCGCTTCGCCGAGACTCTCGGCCGCCCGGATGTCGTCTTTGCTCTTCGGCGTTTCGAATTCCTGCTTCGGTTTGGATTCCATAGCTGCAAGTACCGTTCCTTCCTGGCTGGCGCCGCGCGGTCAGGATTCAACCTGGAGCCCGCGGATGACGCAGATGGACGCAGATAGGGTGTTGGTTGACCGGAAACCGCCCCCAGCCACTACGGGCACGCACCTGCCGGCGAGAAGAGGCGCTTTCTATAGTGCGGAAGGTATCCTACGCGATCGGGCAGGTCAAGCGCGGGAGCGAAAGGGCGCATCTGCGATTTGTTGCACTTGCTTGGGCCACCGCCGGCCTTGTGCCGGT
>CAZKRK010000114.1:0-19004 GCA_964555035.1 uncultured Victivallales bacterium
CCCTAATCCTTCGCCCTAATCTCCCCGTAGAGGTAGTCCAACTGCTCTTTCTAGGGTGAATCGTGCGCTCCCACCTCTCCCCTCGGGGGAGAGGTCGCCGCAGCGCAGCGGAGGCGGGTGAGGGGCAGGCCTGCGGTGCCCTCGGCATGATGACAGGACGTATGCTCCGCAGCCTGTGCCGAGTGTGGTTAGGGTCGATAAATGCCGGACGCAACAGACACATTTTTCGACCAACCCATCTTTCGACCCTTCTCTCTCCCCACACAGCCCTGCGCATGTCGGTCCCTCTCACTCCCCTCACTCCCCCTCTTCGCACGATGAGGGAACCGCCATATCCGCAGACGACCTGTCATCCCGAGCGGAGCGTAGCGGAGTCGAGGGATCTCGTGGATTGGGATCACCCTCGGCCTCTTCCCAAACCTCGAGATCCCTCGACTCCGCTACGCTCCGCTCGGGATGACAGGTCGTCTGCTCTATCACTCAAGCGCTCACCTTTCACCGGCGCCAGGACAGGGACACACCTCGACGGTCGACCTGGCCGGCCATGCGCATCCCACACCTCACATCCCACATCCCACATCCTCGCCTCCTTTTTTCCTTGCGCCCCTCCCCTACCTTTCGGAATCTGTTGCCGCCGTCGCAATCAATACGAAACGGGGATCGACACTATGACAGCACGTCGCAAACCAGACTCCAGGAAGACCAAACAGTCGGCCTACGCGCAGGCCGGCGTGAATATCGACGAAATGATGAGCGGGCTCTCCGCCATCAAGCGTATGGTCAAGTCTACCGCCGTGGAAGGCGTTCTCAGTGATATCGGTTCCTTCGGCGGACTGTTCGCCTCCCCGGGGAAGAACGCCGTACTGGTGTCCAGCACGGACGGCGTCGGGACAAAACTCAAGGTCGCCCTGATGGCGGGCCGGCATGACACCGTCGGGCAGGACCTCGTCAACCACTGCGTCAACGACATCCTCGTTCAGGGCGCACGCCCGCTCTTCTTCCTCGACTACCTCGGTACGGCCAAACTCAGCGGCACGGTCTTTCGCCAGGTCGTGAAAGGACTCTGCAAAGCCTGCCGCGAAAACGGGTGCGCGCTCCTCGGCGGCGAAACCGCCGAAATGCCCGGCCTCTACCCCGCGGGCGAATACGACCTGGTCGGAACAATCGTCGGGGCCGTCGACCGCCGCAAGATCGTCACCGGCAAAGCCATCAAACCGGGTGACGCAATCATCGGCCTGCCCTCGTCGGGACTGCAGACAAACGGATACTCGCTCGCGCGCAAGGCGATCTTCGAGACCGCCGGTCTGAAAATCGACGACACCTTTCCCGGCACCAGGCGCAGCGTGGCCGATGTGCTCCTGGCCGTTCACCGCAGCGCTCTCAAACCCGTAACCCAACTCATGGAGAGCGTGCCCGTACGAGGCATGGCCCACATCACCGGGGGCGGCGTCTACGACAACATCCCACGCATCCTGCCGGACGGGACCACGGCCGCGATCGATACGACCGCATGGCGAGTTCCACCCATCTTCACGTTTATTGCCGAACACGGCAAAGTCGACCGCGACGAGATGTACCGCGTATTCAACATGGGCATCGGCTTCGTGATCGTCGTACGGGGCAAAGACGCGGACACTGCGATGAAGACGTTGCGGGAACTGCGAACCGGCGCGAAGCTCATCGGAAAGATCGAAGCGGGCGACCGCAAGGTCATCCTGTCATAACCGGCAGAGCCCCACACGGTGGGCCGGATTTGCAATCCGGCCGAGAAGGACGGGAGCATAGCGTGAAGATGTCGCGACCTCCGGGCTCGTTATCCTCCGAAACATGCCCGAGGCTTTCACGGCCGGATTGCAAATCCGGCCCACTGCCGTGGTCGAACGAAAGCAGCCAATCACCTTGTCGCGGGTTGCCGGTAGCGATCGTATGCGCCCGCCCCGGCGGCCGGCGGTGAAGCCCCGGCGCTATCCGAGAGCGGCCGCATTCGCTCGCCGAAACCCGCGGGAGGTCTGTCGATTCGTTCCAGCCCCCAACCACGCGCCGGCCCGGTGTCCCAATCCCGGGTATCACGAATGACGGCTGCCCGCCGGAGGTCGCGCTGCTCACGCCGCTCGACCTCATGCACGCGTTCCGCCAGCCAGCCGCGGTCCGTGCGAGACTGCTCGCGGTCTTTGTCACCAAACAGCTCGAACGCGACCTCGTCAATGGAGTCCTCTTCTTCGCCGTCAAACAGCCCGGTGTCTTCTTCCTCGTCTTCTCTGGCACCGCCGCCACGCGGCCGGTAAAAGCGCATGCCCCCGCCCTGGAAAGCCTTGCGTTCCCCCACGTAAAACTCCTGAACAGCGTCGAAGCCGGGGTCCTCCTCGACCGTCAGCGCGCTGGAAGACAGCCTGTGAAGTCTGATCGGCGAACCGCCCTGTTCCCGGGCATCGTCTCGTCGGAGCTCTACGCACCCGAATTCGAACGACGGCGGCAACACGGCATCCTGATCGCCGCGCTGCCATCCTCCCAGCACAATTGCGAGCAGGATCAGGCAGGCGCTACCCGTGCGCCAATGCCCGAACACATTCTTATGCGCGGAATCAGACACGTTCGGCACACCTCCTCGACCTTGCCCGAAAGCTCAACCCATCCATGCAATTCACTGCCGTGGCAAAACTCATCTTCACTCCCCTCGTGACGCATACAACACTACCAGGCCGCCGCCGCTGTGTACAGACGGAAGGAGGCATCTGTGATCTGGAACGCTCCAACCTGCAACCTGACGTCGCACCTGCTCGTTTGCACGTCCCTTGGTGCTGCGCGTCCTTTTTCGCGACTACCGGGGACTGAGAAGCCCCGGAGGGGCGGCATAGTAGAGCCTGGGGTGGAGCGCAGCGGAACCCCAGGGGACCGTGCGCGGAATAGTCGAGCCCCGGAGGGGCGACATAATAGAGCCTGGGGTGGAGCGCAGCGGAACCCCAGGGGACCGGACGCGGAATAACCAAGCCCCGGAGGGGCGACATAGGCACTCCCGCCCGACAGCGCGGTTGCCGCGAGTGCAAGGCCCAAGCGAACGCAGCGCCTATGCCGCCCCTCCGGGGCTCGTGGCGTTCCGGCCGGAAACCTGGGGTTCCGCTACGCTCCACCCCAGGCTCTACTATGCCGGCCCTCCGGGCCTGGTACAGCAAATCGCAGATGCACACCACTCCACCATTCCACCCCTCCACCATTCCACCATTGACTTCCTCCCCGCTTTACCCACATATATCCCGGTTATGACAGCACAGGATTCGCATCAGGAGCAGGAGCAGCACCACGGCGCAAACGAGTTCGAACGCGAACCCGTTCCGCAGAGCGCGCTGCTGGGTTTCAAGAGTTTTGTGGGCATGTACGCTGGGGAGCACTGCGCCGGCACGGAGCTGATGATCGGTCCGCTCTTCGTCGCCGCGGGCGTCAGCGCCTTTGACGTGGTGGTCGGCCTCATCGTCGGCAACGCCCTGGCCGTCCTGAGCTGGGCGTTCCTGTGCGCACCCATCGCCACCCGCGTCCGCCTGACGCTCTACTACCAGCTCGAGAAGATCTGTGGGAAGCGGCTCGTAACGATCTACAACCTCCTCAACGGCGTCGCCTTCTGCTTCCTGGCCGGAGCCATGATAACGGTGTCGGCCACCGCGGTCGGCGTCTTCTGCAAGTTCCCCATGCCCGGTCTGAATGACTTCTATCCCAACAGTATCGGATGGGTTCTTGCCGTACTTGCCGTGGGTGCCCTGATCTCCGTCGTTGCGGCCTACGGCTACAAGACGGTGTCGAAGTTCGCCAACATCGCCGCGCCCTGGATGGTGCTCGTGTTTCTGGCCTTCGGCCTGGTAGGGCTCAAGCAGTTCATCGACGCCACGGGGACGACGGTTTCCTCGGGCGCCGAGTTCTGGGAGCTCGCCAAGACTGCCATCTGGAAAGGCGGCGATCCTCTGCCCGGGCAGATCAAGTTCACTTTCTGGCACGTGACGTTCTTCGCCTGGTTCTGCAACATGGCCATGCACGTCGGCATGTCGGATCTCTCGGTCTTCCGCTATGCGAAGAAGTCCTGGTATGCCATCGCCTCCGCTTCCGGCATGTACGTCGGGCACTTCATGGCGTGGCTGTCGGCCTCGATCCTGTATGCCCTGCAGCTCCACCTGACCCCGGAGAACACCGACGTGCTCCCCGGCCCCCTGGCATACGCCGCCTGCGGGGTCACGGGACTGATCTGCGTGGTGATCGCCGGATGGACGACCGCGAACCCAACGATCTACCGGGCCGGTCTCGCCTTCCAGGCGGTCATGCCCAACAAGTCCCGGTTCGCCGTTACGCTCGCGACCGGTGCGATTGCGACGATCGCGGCCATGTTCCCGGCTCTCGCCATGAAGCTGCTCGGGTTTGTGGCTATCTACGGCATGATTCTAATGCCGATGGGCGCCGTGATTTTCGTGGATTACTATCTCCTCAAGAAGTTCGGACTGCAAAGCAACTACGCGGAGGCCAGCCGGACGAACTTCAACCTGGCCGCGGGCCTGACCTACTTCCTGACCGTGGGAATCTGCGTTGCCCTGGTAAAACTGGCCGGCGTACAGATCTTCTTCGTCAGCCTGCCCGGATGGTTCGTAGCCGCCGTCCTCTACATCGTACTCTGCAAGATCTACCAGAAACGGGCGCACGAAGGTGCGGCCCCGGAGGGAGCGTAAGCCATGAGACTCGTCCTTCAGATACTATCCTGGATCGCCCTGGCCCTGACCGTGGTTCCGTCCATGCTCTTTCTCGGGGGCAAAATGGAGCTCGGCGCCATGAAGACCACCATGACCGTCGCCACAATCCTGTGGTTTGTGGTGACGCCGATGTGGATGGGACGCGAGAAACAAGAGAGCGCGTAGCCGAGAACGATAGTGACACTTCTGTTCGGCTCGCAAACGTAGGTCCGATTTGCAATCGGACCCAACGCCGCTCAGACGTGACGTCCCCCCTGCTTCATTCGAAACAACCGGCGTGGTTAGGGTCCGATTGCAAATCGGACCTACGTTTGCCGCTCATGCCCACACGGGCGAATCAGGGGGTCACGGACTATCGGTCGTCTCCCGCGATGTATCACCGCTACTTACGCCGAGCTCAACTAGAAACTCACCTTCGCGCGCACGTGCACTCCACTGCTGCTGCGCGACTGGGTGCGGGATGACGTGCCGTAGCGCCCCAGCCACGAGTAGCTCGGCGTGTAGACGTACGGCTGGTTGGGAGCGAAGATGGAGCGTCCCGTGCAGGGACCGACGGTGGACGTCACGGGCGGTCTCTTCCTGACCGTGGTGGTCCTGGAGGGGCCATAGTAGTACGGGGCAGGCGTTACGACAACGGGCGACCGGTAGCGCACGACAGGATAACCGTAGCTCACGTAGGAGTTGGAACGCCGGCGCGCATCGGCCGCGTCCTGCTCGGCCCGCGCGGCCCGCGCCTCGGCAGCCGCCACCCGGTTCTCCATCTCCCGCAACCGCTGCTCCGTTGCGGCCTCCTTGAGCTCCTGCGTGTGGCGGGCAATCAGATCGGCGCGATAGGCAGGGTCGATCTCAACTCCCGGGTACTTCTTCAAGAAGGTCGTCCAGAAAGCCAGTTGATCGCCGGCCGGCTTGGCCAGAAACGCCGGATCCATGAGCATCTCGTCACGAATACGTTCTCCCCGCGCCCGCAACTGCTCGCGCCGCTTCAGCTCCATCGCGAGCCTGGCCTGCCGCTCACGCTCCTTTTCGGCACGCGCCACGGCCGCCTCTTCCGCCGACATCAGCTTGATCTTCGAGACAACCCCGTCCCGAACTTCCACCCTGCCGCGCTCGTACACCAGCAGCTCGTACGCTCCCGTCTTGATGTAGCCGTCCGGCTCCCCGAGGAGCTCCCGCGCCCGTTCAACCGAATCGCCGACGGTGGGCACATCGCTGAAAACAGCACACGCTGACAACATCAGTACAACCAAAGCTATGAGGAGAACTTTCATGACCTGATCCTTTCACTATGATCCTACTCCTTCTGACGCGGTTGAACCAAGGTTTATTCAGAACAAAAATGCATTCTTTGTGTTGCAAAGGCCTTTGTCGTGAGTTATGTTCTATAAGCAACGAGAGGAAAGGGACTGCATGTCGCCGAGCAACATAGACGATGCGCTATCCCAGGTCCGCAGGATGCAGGACCTGGTTGCCACCAAGCGCCGCTTTCAAGGCTACTCCGGTCTGGCGCGCATTCTGTCCGGTGCGGTAGCCCTCCTCTGTGCGATGATCATGGCCTCCTCCCATGTGGACGACACCCCTATGGCCCATCTCATCGGCTGGGGTGTCGTTCTCTTTCTCGGCATCATTTTCAACTATGCCGCCCTGGCCTACTGGTTCCTGTTCAACGAACACGTGCGCCGCAACCCGGTCATGCTCAGGCCGGCAGTCGACGCCCTCCCCGCCCTGGCCGTGGGCGCCGCGTTTTCCCTCGCACTGGTTTTGCGCGAACAATACGATCTGCTCTTCGGCGCCTGGATGACCCTGTACGGACTGGCCCAGGTGGCCTACCGGCAGTCGCTGCCCTCGGGCATCTACGCGGTCGGCGTCGGCTACATCCTGTGCGGCGTCTACTGCCTGGCATCGCCGTGCACCAGGTTCACCAACCCATGGCCGATGGGCATCGTTTTCTTTGCCGGCGAGTGGATCGGGGGGACCATCCTCTATCTCACCAAACACCAGCACAAAGTTCCACAGACCGACGCACAGCAACCGGAGATGCGACATGACAGCCGCCAGAGCACCCTATGAAGCGCTAGAGAAGCTCTTTCACGAACCCAACCGTCTTTCGATCATGTCGGCCCTCTGCGCGGCCGAAGAGGGCCTCACTTTCAGAGAGCTGAAGGACACCTGCGAACTGACCGACGGGAACCTGAACCGGCATCTGAAGGTGCTCGAGGACGGCAAGGCGATCGAGATCAACAAGGCTTTCGTAGACAACAAACCGCGCACAACCGTCTTTGTCACGGCCACCGGACTGGACCGCTTCAACGAGTATCTCGAAGCGCTTGCCAGCGTTCTCAAGGCCGCTCGCAAGTCGATTCCCGCCGGTCAGAATGCCGCCGGTCTTGGCGTGCCGCATCTGGCGCGAGCGTAATGAACCCACAAAATGGAAACACCTGGAAGACCCGGCACGCCATGAACTTTGCAACGCAGAGATCTTTGCTTAAGCACGGAGCAAACGGAATGAGAGTGGTGGGCGGAGCTTCAGCTTCAGTGGGCCGGATTTGCAATCCGGCCGCGAGAGAGTTGTGCATATCGGTGAGAATAGGCAGCCCGCGGTCACGCCATTCTCGTGTCATGCTCGCCTCTCTCTCGGCCGGATTGCAAATCCGGCCCACGTTTCGCCACACATACGCTGATCTGACGCGGGCCCTGTCATCCCGAGCGGAGCGGAGCGGAGTCGAGGGATCTCGAGAATTGGCAACCACGCCGGACGTGCTTGGCAATTCCCGAGATCCCTCGACTCCGCTCCGCTCCGCTCGGGATGACAGGGCGGGTTTGCGGTTTTCCTGCCGAGTTGTTCAAGTCGCAGCGCGCCATGGCGCGTTGCCGACCGGAAAGTCGAAATCGTCCCCTACTCTCTCTCCGACTCATTCGCGAGAGAGCAGGAGCCTGCAGGAGGACGCATGATGCTCGAAAGACTCAGACATTGGACTGTATTCCCGATCGTCGCCGCCCTGCTCCTGGGGCTGCCCCTGGTGGGCGTCCTTTGCACGGGGCAGCCGATCGCAAAGTACGCCGAGTTTCCGCCTCTCACCCAGTATGTCGAGCACGCGCCTTTCTCCTGGACGGTGTTCGTCTGCCTCGCCATAGGCATAATAGCGGTCGTGCTTCCCTTCGATCTCCACGCCCTCCGCACCCGGGCGCCAGGGCCCTGCGGGCGCGGTGCCAGGCAAGCCGCCCCCCGGCACCCATTCCCCCGCTGGGGCTGGTTCGGCGTGGGGCTCGTGCTCGCGGCCTGGGTGTTGGCGTGGACCCGTTTTGCCTGGTTCGCGCGGCTGCAGGTTTTCACGTTCAGTCCGCTCTGGTATGGCTACATCATCGTGGTCAACGCCCTGACACAGCGTCGCACCGGCCGCTGCATGTTGCGCAACCGCCCCGGCTATCTCCTGTCCCTCTGCCTGGCCAGTGCCGCCTTCTGGTGGTTCTTCGAGTATCTCAACCGTTTTGTGCAGAACTGGTACTACGTTGGGATCGAAGGGCTCAGTCCAACACAGTACTTCGTATTCGCCACCCTCCCCTTCTCGACCGTCCTGCCCGCGATCCTGGGAACCTACGAGTTCCTCGACTCCTTCCCGCGAGCCGGACACGGACTCGACAACTTCGTTAAGTGCCCCGTTGCCCGTCCGAAACTCACGGCCGCGATCGTGCTCGGCCTGTCCTGCGCCGCAACCGCCTGCATCGGTGTTCGTCCCGATCTTCTCTTTCCCGCCCTGTGGGTCTCGCCGCTGCTCATCATAGTCTCGATCCAGGCCCTGCGCGGCCGGGAAACACTGTTCTCGCCAGTCGCCCGCGGCGACTGGCGGCGCCTCTACCTGTTGGGCGCCGCGGCGCTGATCTGCGGTTTCTTCTGGGAAATGTGGAACTACCACAGCGTGTCGAAGTGGATCTACGCCGTACCATACGTCAATCGCTTCAAGCTCTTCGAAATGCCCGTGCTCGGCTACGCCGGCTATCTTCCCTTCGGCCTCGAATGCGCCGTCATCGCCGACATGCTTCTCCCAAAACGCCCCTCCCGTGGGCCGGATTTGCAATCCGGCCGAGAGAATCAAGTGCATGTATCGAGAATGAACGAGTCCAAGGGACGCCCATTCGCGTCGACATGCTCGACACTCTCTCAGGCCGGATTGCAAATCCGGCCCACTGTCCGAGCGATCCTCCTGCGCTTCGGTTGGCTTCCCGTTGCGGTCCTCCTCGTCCATGCGATCGGAGTGAGCGTATTCAATGCCTATGCGCGCTGGCCGGCTTTCGACATCCCCATGCATTTCCTCGGCGGTGTCGCCGTAGCCTTCTTCTTCACCGGAACCATATCGGTTCTGCACGAGCACAAATTGACGCAGCCGTTGGAATCGTACTTCCAACTGCCTCTCGTGTTCGGACTGACATGCGCCGCCACGGTCTTCTGGGAATTCTTCGAGTGGACGCTGGCCCGCGCCTTTGGCTCCGCTCTTCAGCTCGGTCTCGACGACACGCTGCTCGACATGCTCCTCGGCATCGTCGGTGGCTGCGTCTTCATGGCCGGACAAATGGCTTCACGCTTCTCCCGTTCACCCACAGAAAGGGCACTGACGTGGACATCAAACTGATTTCACCCCGCGCAACCAAGCGCCCGATGGATTCGGACTGGAAAACGCAGATGTCTCCTCCCCTCGCCCTGGCCGTCCTGGCTGCGCTGACCCCGGACGAACACCGCGTCCGCATCGCCGACGAGAACGTGGAAAAGGTCCGCCTTGACGACTCACCCGACCTGGTCGGCATCACCGTCAAGGTCGACACCATGCAACGCGCATCCCGGCTCGCCACGGTCTACCGCAAGCGCAATGTCCCGGTCGTCTTCGGCGGCATTCACCCCACGGCCTGCCCCGAAGAGTGCGCGCGCCACGCCGACACCGTTGTCGTGGGCGAGGCCGAGGCCATCTGGCCCCGCCTGCTGCAGGATGCGCAGGCCGGACGCCTCGAACAGACCTACCGCAACGACGGACCCGTAGACATCCAATCCGTGCCGGTCCCGCGGCTGGGCCTCCTCAGGCAGGACCGCTACCTCTTTACCAACACCATGCGCATCAGCCGCGGCTGCCCCTGGCGGTGTGACTTCTGCTACAACAGCTCCGACAACGTCGACAACCGCTATCGCACCAAGTCAATCCCGCGGATCCTGCGTGAAATCGACGCGTTGCGCATCGATCACGTCATGTTCATCGACGACAACTTCATCGGCGACCCGCATTTCACTCGCAGGCTGATCCCCGAGCTCAAACGGCGCGACCTGACCTGGCATGCGGCCGTTTCCGCGGACATCGGCCGTCACGACGACATCCTCGACATGATGGGCGAATCCCGCTGCAAGAGCCTCTTCATCGGTTTCGAGTCCGTCAACGCCGACAGCCTGAAATGCTGCCACAAGACCCAGAACCGCAGCGGCCGCTACGACGAAACCATCCGCAAGATCCACGAGCGCGGCATCATGGTCAACGCCAGTCTGGCGTTCGGGTTCGACGAGGACGATCCCGGCGTGTTTCCCGCCACGCTCGACTGGCTCACCCGCAACCGCGTGGCCACCATGACGGCGCACATCCTCACCCCCTACCCCGGCACGCGTCTCTACCGCAAACTGCAGGCAGAGGGCCGCATCATCGACCACGACCTCTCCCACTACAACACCGCGCACGCCGTGTTTCGACCGGCGCGCATGACCGCAAACGAGCTCGAGCAGGGCTATCGCTGGATGTACCGCCGCTTCTACTCCTGGGAAAGCATCCTGCGCCGATGCCCCCAGGACCGCTCCCAACGCCTGGCCTACCTGCAGTTCGCCCTCTTGTATCGCAAGTTCGGCAAAGCCGCCTGCGCACTGGGAAAGGTCTTCGGCATGCGCAACGTGGCCAAACTCGCCAGACTGGTCGCGTACCCCAGGCGCACAATCCGCGAATGGCTGCGCGCACCTCTGCCCTCACCAATGGAGACGGCGGTCCTCCGCCGTAACAAAGTCGGCGCATGACACTCAACGACAGCCATAATGGTCACGCCCCCTGCGACCTTGCGTCGCAGGAGCGGAAGACTGAAGGGCGGACATCTTCTACCCAATCCCCCGCTCCTGTTGCGCGATGCGGCAGGGGGCGATCTCACCTCAAACGCGTAGTCCTCGGCATCCTCTCGCTCATCTGCGCTGCCACCCTCTGGCTGACGCAAATGCACCGCTTCTTCACACGCGACGTAGACCGCTACTTCGACGGGGACGCGATTCCCGTCGAAGCCGATCGTCTCGCCGAACGACATCTCCACCTGTGGTCCAGCCCCAAGCATAGAGAACGCGAAATCGCCCGCATGCGCCAGAGCAACGCCGAGTGGGATTTCATGGCCCGCACCTACTTCGTGCTCGCGCTCGCCAACATGGCCGAGCTGACCCCCGGCCGACGCGACTCATGCCTCGACGTCATCGACACCATAATCGACGAAACCATGCGGCACGGTCGGGCAAGGCGCACTCGAATCCGTCTTCGCGCCCGTTCTCGGACTGCTTTACGTGCTCTTCTATCTCGCTTTTGTCGTCATCGCCCCGATACTACTACTGGCGGCTGGCATCATGTGGACAGCCGGCCGGCGATTCGGCGCCCGTAGCGCGGAAATCCGTTCCGCGCATGAGCATACGGAGAGAAAATGACGAGAGACACCAGACCCACAGACCTGTTTCTCACCCGCATTTCTCTTGTCATGCGCGGGCGCGGAACGGATTTCCGCGCTACAGGAAATCGCACACGGCTTCGTCGGGTGTTTCCGATACGGCCGCGCGAATTGTCACAACATTGTCACGACAGTGATTCAAATGAAGTGTAGAAATAATCCTACATGACCAGGGAAAACGACACAGCAATACGCAGCGCCGGCAGCGAGCGCGCGCTGGTGCACCGCGCGCTCCGTGTCGCGGCTGCCCTCGCCGGTCTAGTCGCGGGGGTCAGTTTCATTCCGTTCCTCTGGTGTTCCCGCGATGGCTCGACCTGGTACGAGCTGCCGCCCGACCGCGCCGCCGCACTTGCGGCAACGGTGAGCAGTTTTGTCGAAGACCCGCTGACACGCGATGACTTCACCACGGGCAGTTCCCAGTTCGACGGCGAGTGGCTCTTCGGCACCTACATGATGGCCGGCATGGGATACGGGCAGCTTGCGTCCCTGTATCCCGAGCGTCGCGAGAAATGCCTCGCATCGATGCGCACGTGCATCGAACGCCTCCTCTCCCAGCAGGTACGGGCCTTTGACCGCGAGTCCTGGGGGGGCTCCGACCCGATCGAATCGCTCGACGGCCCCGAGGGCCATGCCGCCTATCTCGGGTACTTGAACCTCGTCCTGAGCTATCATCGCCTCCACAATCCCGAATCGGAGTTCGCGAACCTGAACGACAGTATCACCGAGGCCCTGGTACGCCGCCTGGGCCAGTCGCGCATAATGCTCCTGGAGACCTATCCCGGCGAATGCTACCCGATCGACAACTGCGCCGCGATCGCATCGATTGCCCTCCACGCCAGGGCAACGCAAACAGACAGAACAGAGCTTCTCGGCAAGTGGAAGGCCACGTTTCGTGAACGCTACATGGACAACGAAACCGGCCTCATGATCCAGAACGTCAGCGCCGCTACCGGAAAAGCGATCGACCACCCGCGCGGCTCGGGCACGGCACTGGGTATCTACTTCCTGTCGTTCATGGACGCGCAGTTGTCGGCCGACCTGTACGCGGCCCTCCGAACGCACCTGTTGCGGCCCGTGTTCGGGTTCGGCGGCGTTCGCGAGTATCCTGCCGGCGTGAACGGTCCATCGGCACGGGGAGACATCGACTCCGGCCCGATCGTGCTCGGCTACGGTCTCTCCGCCACCGGTTTTGCCCTCGCGGGCAGCCGCATCCACGGGGACCGTGACACGTTCGTACGTCTCTACGCCACCGCCCACGCCTGGGGCGCACCGCGCCGCCTGGGCGACCGAATCACCTTCGCAACCGGCGGCCCCCTCGGCAACGCGATCCTGTTCGCAATGCTGACAGCCCGCTCCTCACCCGGTCCTCCTGCGCCGGACCGACAAGGCCGTACCAGAAACACGCCACCAAACGGTGTACGCCGGCCCGTAGCGCTGGGGCGGTCTGAACCCGGAAACACCAACCGCCGCCCTGTCATCCCGAGCGGAGCGCAGCGCAGTCGAGGGATCTCGAGAGCTGCGACAACGTCCAGCGCGATATCGATTCCTGAGATCCCTCGACTCCGCTGCGCTCCGCTCGGGATGACAGGGCGGTGCTATGTCCCCGAACTGACTGCCACACACACGGCACTTCTGCGTCGGACGGCAGATTCGTCATACCCGTTGCTTCATACCTGGTAACCCGATGAAATCTCACATACGACCTTTCAAGAAAGTGGCCCCATCCGTAGCACCGGAAGTCGGCGTCCTCTGCATCCTCCACGCAGCACTCCACGCATACGTCGCGGATTCGGATGTCGTTTCGCGGATCTTCGCCGCCAGCCGGGCTGCGCCCGTCTGGGAGTTGCTGCTCGCGGGGGTGTTCCTCGTTGTACGTTTTGTGACCGTACTCGCTCTGCCGGGACTGGTTGCCGCGCGACTCGCGGTCTGGCTGGTTGACTATGCCTTCGCACGGAGACTCGCCAAGTGAACGCGACCGAAACGTCCACACGCCATGCCTTCGCCCGACCGGTGCTCTTGTGTGCCGTCTGGCTGACCGTACTGCTGCCGTTGAGCACGGTCGGCGACGCGTTCTGGCGGACGTTTCTCACGGAACCGTCGGCCCGGCTCGCGGGGCTTCTCATGGGCGCACCGTGCTCGAAAACTCCCGAGGGGTTCCTGCTGGCCGCCGCGTCACCGGCGGTGCTCGTGACCCGGGCCTGCAGCGGCGCAGGGTTCTTCCTGCTGCTGGCGGCGCTGGCCGGGGCAACGCTGGTCCCGAGAGCAACCCGCATGCACGTGCTGCGCTTCGTCTACGCGCTCCCGCTTATCTACGGCGCGGCCGTCATCGCCAATGCCTGCCGCATAGTGGCGGGATGGCACACCGGACGACTCGCCCGGGCCCTGTTGCCCATCAACTACCACGCCGGCATCCACCTCTGTACGGGCGCGGTCGTGTTCTTCGTCTTTCTGGTCTGTTTCCACGGCATCATCAAAGGAGAACTCAAATGGATACTGCCGAAACCAAGGAACTGATCCCGGACTTCCTCAGACGCCCGCACTTCCTGCTATGGTTCGTGATTCTGCCGCAGCTTCTGCTGCTCCTGCTGAACTACCGAACCTGGCTGCTCGTCGGCGACGACATGTCCCCAGAGCAGATCCAAACGGCAACGTACGTCGTGGTGTTCGAGCTCGCGCTGCTCGGCCTCAATACGGCGCTGACCGCGATATGGTTCGCGAAGCGCCTGCGCGTCAACTGGATGCTCTGCATCCCCACCATTCTGGTCCATGCCGCCTACCTGTGGCTCTTCACCGGCTGGATCGGCAAGCTGCTTCCGCCGAACGTGGTGTTGTGGATAATGCCGGAGTCCCTCCTTCTCTACCACCAGTACGCCTTCATCATGCCGGCCATCTTCTATGCGGCGCTGCTGCTGTCCTGCACGGGAATCAAGGTGCGACGCGTCTGGGACGTTGTCGGAAGCGTCCTGGCTTTGGTCGGCGTACCAGCCGCGGTATACCTGATCCTGATCGTGGGCTTCCGCCTGTTCAAGCATAGTCCGGGAGATATCGAGGAAATTCTCATCCTGGTCTTCGTCGTGGCGGCTACCACGGTTACCATGCTCGCGTTCTTCCGCGTGCTGATGTATCTCTACACGTGGATCGGGACCTACAGGAGCGGCCGCATCGTGCTGGCCGCGCTGGCTGGCCTGGCCGCGCCGCTGTGCGGATTGCTGCTGAACAAGGGGATCCCCTTCCCCTACGACTTCCAGGCGCCCGGGGTCTACGTTCTGACCGTCATCAACGGGATCGTATTGCTGCTCCCCTCCGCGCGCGACGGCAAGTACGCGCTTGCCACCTGGTGTCTGCGCATGGTCATGTATCCGTTCACACTGTACTTCTTCATGGTCTTCCTGCCCTTCCTGCCGCTCTCGCTTCTGGCCATGATCGCCGCCGGCGCGGGCTTTCTGATTCTGGCGCCGACACTCCTCTTTGCCATCCACACACGACGGCTGATTGACGAATGGCCGATCGTCAGGGCGCGACTCGGCCTCACGACCGGACTGGTCCTCCTCGTCGCCTGCGTCGCGACAATCCCGGCCCTGTACACCGCGCGCGCCCTCCTCGACAAGCGCGCCCTGATGAACGCCGTGGACTACGTCTACAGTGTCGACCCCGCCGCCAACGCCGAACCCGAATTCCCCCTGCGGCCGGCCAGGCGCGCACTGAACAAGCTCAACCGCATGAAGAACGGAATCTACGTGCCGTTCCTGTCCGAGTACTACAACCGCATCGTCTTCGACAACATGGTCCTGCCGGACTACAAGATGAAACGCGTCTACACCGCCCTGTTCGGCGAGGACCTCGAACAGGGCCTGGACCGCAGACGCGGCGCAATGACCGACCTCTTCGGCACGCGGTCGGGCGCGCGCCGCGCCATGCAGGGAGGCACCCCGCCGCCGCCCCGCACGGTCCGGCTTGCCGACGTCGCCGTCTCGCACAACACCACCAACGGCATCGCCCTCGCACACGTCGCGCTCACGCTGTGCAACACCGACCAATGGAACGCCGAGTTCGTCGCCGACATCGCCGTTCCCCCCGGCGTCCTCGTCTCGGACTACTGGCTCGACGTCGAAGGCACCAAGGTCCCCGGCCGCGTCTTCGAACGCAAAACCGCGATGTGGGTCTACCACATGATCCGCGACGCCACCCGGCGCGACCCGGGACTGCTGGTCTACAGGAACCCCGAGACTCTCCGCCTGAACGTCTTTCCGTTCGAGCGCAAACAGACGCGCACAACCGGCTTCACATTCATGTTCCCGCAAGGCGCCGCACCGGTAGTGCGAATCGCGGAGAGAGACGTGCCGCTGGCGCTGCCCGATGCGGCCGAAACGCCGCTCGCGTTGAGGACCGACGCAGAAGACACGACCTTCGTCTACCTCAACAAGGCCTCGTTGCAGGCGCTGCCGGCAACAGAACGCACGCCGCACCTGCACTTCCTGCTCGACGTCGCTGCCGGCACCGAAACGACTGCAAAGGGCTGGCAGGAACGAATCGCCGCGATGCTGCCGCGCTTTCCCGCGGCGAGCACATGCGTCATCAGCCTCGTCAATCGCCGCATCGAATCCACGTTGCCGCCCTGCCATGTAACGCCCGCGGCCATTCGCGAAACCCTCGGAACGGTTGACTGGAACGAAGTCCCCCGCACCGGCGGTTTCTGCCCCGAGCGTGCGATCAAACATCTGCTAACGCGCGACGATCCCGACCGCAAACTCCTCGAAGTGCCGGTCTTTGTAGCACTCGCGGAACAGGACTCCAACGTCGCTTTGGACGGCGACCTGGCGCCCTTTGAACGCCTCGTGCCCGACCATCCGGTCTACTACCTCGTCCGCGACGGCGGCTCGCTCAAGAGGACCCAATTCCGTACGGGGCACGTGGCTTCACGGAAGGTACCCGACGAGCTCGCCCCGGTCATCCCGATCGTCAACGAAGCCGGAGGAGCAGTCGCGCTGAAAAACGCCCCCGGCGCTCTCCTGGCCCTGCCCAGACATGATGGCGCGATCGCCGTCGCGGGTGCGGACGGCAGGCAGGTCTGCGACTGCACCACGCTCGACGGCGACGGCCGCTACGCGCGCGGCCTGCAGCTCTGGGCCCAACAGCGACACGCCGATCGCAACCCGCAGCTCATGAACGAGCTCCTGCCACGACTCGTGCACGACAGTCGCCGGGAGCGGATTCTGATCCCCGCGACCTCTTTCATCGTCGTCGAGAGCGACGCCCAATGGAAGATGCTCACGCAAAAGGAGAAGCAGTCCCTCAAAGCCGACCACGCCCTCGAGTTTGACGAACACCAGGAATCCCCCGCCCCGCCCGCATGGCTCCTGGCCCCGGTCGTGCTCGCGTTGCTGTGGTGGCGGGAGCGGCGGCAGAAAGCATGCCGGACGTGATTGTGCATCTCGAGATCCCTCGACTCCGCTACGCTGCGCTCGGGATGACAGGTCATCTGCTTTGTCCGCCCAGGGCGCTTCCTGCTTGCCCCGGCTTCATCGCCTGATGCCGTCTGTCGCGCGCAACGGCGCTCATCACAACGCCGAATGGTCTCGTCGCGCCTCTCGGCAGACGACCTGTCATCCCGAGCGAAGCGCAGCGCAGTCGAGGGATCTCGGGAATTGGCAACCACCCCGGACGTTCCGGCGAGCTAGCATTCCACCCCGATGAACCTGAGCGCCCAGCGCCAGCCGCGGCGCGTGAAGAGCGGACACTCGCTCAATCCCATACCGTCGCGTATCATCTTGCCCAATTCGATTGCCACGACCCACGGCGCGCGGTCGCCGGGGAACGGTTCGACCGGAACGACACGAATCTCGATGCTGCCGTCGGTATGCGCTGCCAGTCGCTGCACACAACGCCGGGCGTGGTAGGGTGAAGTCACCAGCGCCACCCGCTTGGGCACTGGATGTGTCGAAAGGTACCGCCCCAGAATCTCCATCTCCCGATGCGTCCCCAGGAAACCGCGGCTGAGCAGAGTGACATCGGTCAAGCGCCCGCGCTCGAGCAGCCGGACGGACGTCTTGCGGATCGCCCACTCGCCCATGGTGAGCCCCCGCTGCTCGTCGGAACACCAACGGCCGGCCGAGGTGTCGTTGCCGATCAAGACGACCGGCACGGCATTGCCCATGGCGCACACGAACTCGACGGCAGCGGTGACCCGGCGTTCCTGCGCCCGCGCCCCGGCCACAAGGTAGACCGGGCCGTCCCATTCCTCGGGCGCAACCACCAGTTCACGCGCCTGGAGCCACGTCGCCACGGGACCGGAGAGGAGCACGAGCAGAACGATGACGCCCGTCACGGCCAACGCGAAGAGACGCCTACGCCCTTTCATTCTCCGCAAAGGCGCAACGATGGAACGTACAGAAAGGCGACCACAGATTGCACGGCCCCCACGGGCGAGTAGCCCCGTTGGCTCCCGGGCAAGACATGCGCAGGGCCGAGGGAGAGAGAAAGGTCGGGAAATGGGTAGGTCGAAGAATGTGTGTATTGCGTCCCGCATCCTCTCGACCTATCACATCTTTCGATCAGATCTGCGATCCCGCCACCGGGCGCAGGAACAGGTTCGTGATCCGCGACACCGTATCCTTGTACTTCGGATCGCTCCGCATCGCCTTCCACTCGGGGTGCGCCAGGAACTTGTCCCACGCGGCCTTGCGGGCCTCGTCGTTCTCGAAGCTCAGCATGTAGGTCAGGTTGGGCATGAGCGTGCCGGCCATGGCCTGGCCGAAGAACACCGGAGCCAGGCCAACCTTGCGGAACAGTGGCAGCTCGCCGCCATCGGTGAACATCTCCATCTTGCGCAGCGCCCGATCCGCGTTGTGGCTCTCGTAGATGCGCAGCTGCAGGATCCGCCCCGCGGCCGTGGTGGGCACCTCCACTTTGGGAATGCCGTCGAAGGCGAGCATAAGCGTCGTCTCGACGCGCTTGTAGGCCGGGTCCTTCTTGGCGCTGTCCAGAATGCCCTTGCCCGCCTCGGTGTAGGCCTTGTCTGTGTCAAGCTTGCCGGGCAGGGACAGCAGAGAACCGCAAGCATCGTGCGGCAGCAAAACGTAAAGCTCCGTCGGATCCTCTTTCAGCTTCATCTTCTCGTTGTCCGCCGCGAGCATCTTGAAGGCGCCGACGGGCTTCACGCCGGCACGGTTCAACGCCGGTATCGCCACTTCACCAAGGAACTTCTCGAACGCCGCCTGCTTCTCCGCGGAAGCAAACGAGTACTTGCGCAGCTCGAGCAGCTGCTTGCCGGCCGGGGCCGCACCACACACACAACAACACGCAAACACGACGACAGCAGACAACAGACACTTCCTCATCCTCTGACACTCCTTGTTCTGGACGCCTCTCTATGACGGGGCTCCGGGTTGATTGAGGTTGCGGAAGAGTAGCACCGTGCGGGTGTGCAGGCAAATGCAGACTTTGAGGGGGGGAGGCGCAGGGCAAACCACTGCGTCACAACGGCCAATCACACTCGCTAATCGGAGGGTGTCCGAAAAGGGTCGCGCGGGTTTCGCGGCGCGTGGAGGAGCAGATTAAGTAGAA
>CAZKRK010000115.1:0-18964 GCA_964555035.1 uncultured Victivallales bacterium
CTGCGCTGCGGCGACGGGGCTGTATCAAAAGGTCAGAAGTCCGTTGCGCTCCAACCGGTCCACGGCACTCCGTTCGCTCCGCTCACTGCGAGCCTGACTACAAACCCAACGCACGCGCTCCCTGCTCGTAGTGAGCCACGCAGCCCGAGACGCAAAGCGGATCGGCGCGGAGTGGCGTGGACCGGTTGGAGCGCGCTACGCGCCGACACTCGCAAGCGGCCCATGACCCTTTGATACAGTCCCGTGGTTTGCCCCGGGGCACAAATCGGACGCTACTCCCCGTTGCCGCTCCCGTCTCCGATGCTCTCCCGGACCTGCTGGAGGGTCTTGCGAAGCTCCTGCATTTCGCGTTTGAGCGCGTCCAATTCCCTGCGCAAGGCCTCCTGCTCGCGGGCGGAGGCGCGACCGGGAAAGACGCCCGGAGGCATGGGAGGCTCCATGAGCTGCAGGAATCTCTGAATGTCGATAGGGATCTGCTTCGGGGAGTAGACCACGCTTCCGCTCTGCGATGGCCGCTCGTTTCCATCGGCGAGGGTCACCGTGCTGCTTCGCATCCTGCCCGTGGCAAGCGTGAGCTTTGTCTCCCAGCGTTTCTCGCGACGGACAAGTCTTAGCGTGACTTCGTCGCCTTCCGCGTGCTTGTCGAGTTTCCGAAAGAGCACGTCCGTTCCCGTGATCGCCGTGTCGCCCAGGCCAACGAGGATATCGCCTGCCTTGACGCCGGCCTCATCGGCGGGGCCTTCCGGTTCGACCGCTTCCACCAGCACGCCCCCGTCTTCGACCTGAAAGAACTTCGCGAGCTGCGCGCTCAGGTCACGAATCTGCACGCCCATGTACGGCCGTTTGGCGGGGTTCAAGATGACGGTTTTCTCATGCACGAATCCAGGTGGCGGGGGAGGAAAGAGGCTTCCAAAGGGACGCACCGTACCTTGAATCTGCGTGCTGCCGTTGGTGGCAATGGAGGCCGCAAGGGTCGGATCCTGGCCGTGAGCGACGAGAACCCCCACGACGCAAAGCATGCTCAAACTCATCAACAACCTGTTCACGGGTCTGTCTCCTTAGTAGTAAACGGCCGGTTGCGCCTTGCGGGTGGTGCGTTCCCTCGGCTGCACGCGGTCCAGAACCATTATCCGTTGGCCATTGCTCAATTCGTATTCCCTCACCTGCACGCTCCCGACCGGACGCGCGTCGACCGTGTCGCTTTCCGATGTCGCTGCGGCGATGCGGCGCACCAGCTCGGCGTCGGGATCCCCGGAGGGGACCATTTCAATCCGCGGGATCGTGACCGTGTTGGCAACGAATGGCGGCCGCGACGCTGCCGGTCTTGGCGTGGGAGCAACCGCTACCGCGGTTTCCGAAGTCACGGCGGCAGGCGTTTCGACGACCGGTTTGCCGCCCAGCGCCACGCGTAGCTGCCCGGCCGTCTCCGGCCGCACGACAAAGGTCGTTGCGGCGATCAGCAGAAGTGCGGCCGCGGAAGCGGCACCGGCAAATGCCCCCACGTACGAACGCTGTCGCCAGCGCACCGCATCCGTCAGGCTAACCCGCAGTCTCTGCTTGAAGTACGGCGCCCTGACCTCCGGGAGGGGCGTACTTTGCAGCAGTCTCTCTGTATCGTTCATGGCTGATATCCTCCTTTGCCAGGAGCCTCTTCAGTTTGTCGAGGGCGCGGCTGGCGCGCATGCGCATCGTGCCCTCACGTTTCCCCAGTATTTCCGCAATCTCAGCGTAACTCTTCTTCTCAAAGTACCTCAACGTCATGATCGCCTGGTCCACCGGATCCAGGTTTTTTATCTGCCTGTTCAGGGCCAGGAACAGCTCATGTTTTGCAACTTCAGACTCGGCGTCGGCCAGCTCGCGGTCGGGCGCATAGGTGTCGGTCGCTTCGTAGTGGTCGGCCCACGGTCCCTCGTACTTCTTGCGGCGATACAGCTTCCGCAGGTAGGAGTTCACCTCGTTTCCGGCTATGCGGTACAACCAGGCCGAAATCGAAACGCCCTGCCAGCGAAAACGGCCCAGCTTCCGCAGCGCCTTGTGGAAAGTCTGGGCGGTGAGATCTTCGGCCAACGCCACATCCGACACGCGGTGCTGGATATAGCGAAAAATGGCGTCGAAGTTCTCGTCGTAAATCTCGCCGAAGGCTTCGGGGTCCGTCCGACACCGCGCCAGCAGCTCCTTTTCCCGGCTTTTGTCCATTGGCTGCACCAGTCCCTGGAACTTTCGTCCAGAACCACAGAGTACAACGCCCGTTGCGGATGGGCGTCACAGAGGAGAGTGTAGCGGGAGAAATGTTCAATGCTCAATTCTCAATGTTCAATGCTCAAGTGAACTTGGACATTGAGAATTGGCAACCACGCCGGACATGCTTGGCAGTTCTCGAGATCCCTCGACTCCGCTCCGCTGCGCTCGGGATGACAGGCAGGAGTTGAAGTTTCCGGCTAGTACCTCTGCAGCAGCTCCAACATCTTGCGGTCGAGCTGGTGGCCCTGGTACTCTTCGTAGTCGACATCCTCCCGCCCGCTGTCGAGGATGCCGAACGAACCACGCAGGTTCCACAACGCCCACCCCATGCCCGCGCTTTCCCAGTTGCGCAGGCAGTCCTCCATCCAGCGCAGGGTCACGTCGTGAGGGGTCTTGTTGTACGATCCGAACTCTCCCACGATGGCGCCGACGCCCAGGCGGGACAGTTCGTGCCACGGCAACACGTACTCGAGCCACAGCCAGTCGCTGTCCTTGCAGTTGTAGGCATCGAAAGGCTTTGCCCGGTTGGAGGGGTCGAATACGACGAGTCCCTGCTTCTCCTCCCACTCGCCGCCGGCCTGCACGCAACATGATTCCGAGGTGCCGTTCTCCGAGTGTCGGATCTCGAGCTCCGTGAACGACAGCCAGTCCCCGACCTCGTTGCCGAGCGTGACGAGCTTCGTTCCAGCCGGGACCTTCGCCTCGAAATCACGATCGTAGACGTTCTGATAGCAGTGCCACTCCTTGTTGTATACGACCTTCTTCCACGGGCCCTCCCCCGGTCCGCACGGAAGGGTCTCATCCAGGACCGCCACACCGTCGGCCCTGATTACAAGCTGTGACTTGATCGAAACGACGTCGACATGGACACGAATCGCAGCAGCACATTTGAGGTCACACTTGATCTTGAATGGCGCCCGGAACTCAGGCCTGGAAGGAGCAAAGAGCGTGCCGGGAATCGTGACCTGCGGCCACGACGGCTTGGGAAAGTCCTTGCTGTCGACCCAGCTCGCCTTGTAGTGGGTCAGCTGGAACGGATGGTATCCCCGTGTGGCCTGGGCGATCTTCAGCGGCACGAGCCCACCGCTGGGCACCTTGCCGAATTCGCGGCCGTCCGCGATTATCAGGCGGTCAGGATCCTCGCGCCGAATCGCATCCACGAGGATCTTGACGACGCGGCAGTGGGTGTCGGGGTCGATCTTGTTCGGCTCGTTGAGCAGGTTGAAACTGAGGTGCGAGTTGGGCACTCCCTTGTAGCGGCGCGCAAACGTGGCCCAGTGCAGGGCGCAAACCCTCTGCGTCTCGGGGTCTGTCCACAGGTCACTCCCCTCCGGCGGCTTGGCCACGGTGTAGCCCGGCGCCCGGTGGAAATTGATGCACACGTGCACTCCGTACCGTTTGCCCCACTCGACCGCCTGGTCGATGTCCTTGAGCGCGTCCTCGTCGATCCAACGCCAGTCGCCGTGCCTGATCCAGCACCGGTAGTCCAGCGGAAGCCGCACGAAGTTGAACCCCCAGCCGGAGACCATCTGGAAGTCCTTCTCCCGGAACGGCCCATCGTGACGGCCCTTGTAGAGCTTCTCCGTCAGATTGAAACCTCGCCATCGCGGGAGCTTGTCGAAGGTCGCGTCCGGCAGCTCGGGGGCGGCGAGAAGCGCGCGCGTGGCGAGGCCGGCGGCGATGAGAAGCGTACACGTTGATCGAACAGAAGAGCTCACGGGATTTCGCACCGGTGTTGAGCGCTAAGAGATAAGAAAGTGTCGCACGATTCGCGCCGCTGGCGCAAGACCGAATCGGCGGAGATGCACCCCTTCGTTAGAGCGTCCGCAGGTGCGGCTCACGGAGCCGCACCGAAGGGCGCAGGCCGGGCATGCCCACGCCTCTCGTCTCCGGGCGCCCGCGCTGCGCGCGCCCTCCGGCGAGTCTACGAAGCAGGGGAAACGCCCCCTTCGTAGAGCGTCCGCAGGTGCGGCTCACGGAGCCGCACCGGAGGGCGCAGGCCGGACATGCCCACGCCTCTCGTCTCCGGGCGCCCGCGTTGCGCGCGCCCTCCGGCGAGTCTACGAAGACGGAATGGCGTCTTCCGTGCAGACTACGCGAAAGCCGACGTTGTGGACGCGCTGCCAGGCGGGGAAGGAGAGGCGGAAGGCCGAGGTAGCCCGCCGGGGGCGGTCACGGAACGACCCGCCGCGAACGACTTTACGGGCCGAAGGGGCCGACGACGCCTCGTCCGGCCCGTCTACGCCGGGATACGGCCGGTACGTGCTCAGCGTCCACTCGGCCGCGTTGCCGTGCGTGTCGTACAGGCCCCACGCGTTCGGCTGGTATGTCCCTACGGCCGCGGTGGGAATGATGCCGTCGTCGAACCGCACGTCGCACACGATATCGCCGCCATCGATCGACTCCGCAAAGATGCCGTTGCTCTTGAAGGCCGTTATGCTCGAATCCACCCCCCCCGTGACGCCCGGATGAATGCTCATGCGCTTGTCGGCAAGATTCGCGAAGCGGCTGAAGTCGTCGCTCACGGCGCCGAACGACATGGCCGTGTCGGTTCCCGCGCGGCAGGCATACTCCCACTGTGTTTCGGTTGGCAAACGGAAGCTCAACCCGGTGCGGTCCGACAGCCACCGGCAGAAGTCCATGGCCTGCGTCCAGGACACGCGCACGACCGGCTGTTTGGGGCCGTTGAGATCGAGCCCGGGGCCGTCGCGGTTGGGATAGCGTTTCATGAAGTAGCCCGAGAAGTGCGCGGGCAGAAAACGCCGGAACTGCTCGTTCGTAATCTCAAAGGCGCCGATCCAGAAGGCCTTGTTGACCGCAACAACCGTAGCGGGACGTTCGTCCGCATACGCCGCCACCCCGCCACCCATCACGAACCGACCGGCCGGCACGCGCACCAACCGCAGTGACACGCCCCGCCCCAGGTCGACGGTCGCGGTGTGCGCGCCGAGCGCAGCCTGGCGTTCGCCGGCCCGTTCGCCGGTCAGCGGCCAGCCGGCAGCGGTGACGGCAGCGGCTTCCGGCTCGGGCTCTTCGAACGCGCTGACGGAAAAGCGCGGCGGAGTGACGGAAACGACGCGTTCGGGATTCATATCCGGTTCACCATACAACCTGGCCAGCTCGCCGCGCCGCTCATCCGGCTTGCCGGGGATCGGCGCTATGTCCACCCAGGTGCCGTGACAGGGACCGTTCAAATCGATCCAGGTCACGAGCCGGTCCCACGCCTGTGCGTCCGGTTTCACGCCATGGTGCCCCTTGCGCAGCATCTGGATCAACTCGCTGGTGTCGGCGTGATACTCGCCGGGAACGAGCAGGTTCACGTCGTCCTCGACACCTACACGACGGATGTAGGAGATCAACACCTCGTAGGCAGGCGTGTACTTCATCAGCGGCCCACCGAAACGCTGCTCGAGATCGGGGTGCAGTCGCTGGGCTCCCAGGCGGTTGAGGGTCCTGCCGACGTATCCCGTGACCTCCTTCTCGCCCCGCAGGTCGGGAATGTCACGTCGCTTCCCGTTGTGGCAGCCGATGCAGTAGGCATTCAGCACGGGCTGCACCTCGCGCTCGAAGTCGAAACCGCGCGCCGGCCCGTACCAGGGCTCGAGCGGCTCAGGAACCACGCGCGCGGCCATGGCAGGAGCCGGCGGCGTGATCTCGTTCGGTCGCTCGTGACAGCCAACGCACGACACGTTCTCACCCGGCATCGCCGTGAACCACGACCGCATGAGCTGCACGGCCTTGCCCTCCGCGTCCAGCGGCTGCAGCGTCAACGGCGTGTTGGCGGGAACGGTGAACACGGCGGAACCGTCTGCGCGCAACGGCACCGTGCCCAGAATTCGCATCGCCTCCCACGGCCCGCCGCATCCGATCTTGTCCGGCCCCGCGAGCCCGGGATAGCCGAAATTGTAGGCTGCCACGCGCAGGCGCTTGACCGTTCCCCGCGGCACGCCGGCCAGCCCCGGCCCCGAGTAGATGTCGTGCAGGTAGACGACCGCATCCTTCCGAGACAAATCGACACGATCCGGGATGGCAGGCGGACGCTCACGTTTCACCAGCGGCACCGGCTCGAAGAAGTCGTGTTTCGGGTCGGTCAGCACCGGCACCGTGTTGTCAAAGACGTCCACGAGATAGATACCCCACGCCGCTTTGCGGGTGGGCCGCATGCTGACAAGAAAGTACTTCCCTGCCCCGAGCCCTGTCGAGGGGCCGCTGAGCGGGTAAGGATGAAGGAACTTCGGCCACACGTGCTGCGTCAGGTGGTCCTTGATGACGGGTTTGATCGGCTGTCCCCGGCCGGGAATCATCTGGACAATGCCGTCGGCCTCGCGGTGCCCCCTGCCGAGGTCGAGCAGCGCCAGCATGCCCTCGCGGTTGGAGCCGTGATAGCCCGTCAGGCACGCGACGATCCAGCCCGGCTGCCCGGGAATGGCCCGCGGAAAGAACAGGGTGTTCGGCCAATAGGAATTGGTGCCGTACACCGCGCGCTGAGCCGTGCCGTCGGGGTTCATCACCATGAGCGGGCGCAGGTACATATGCATCGTGCCGGTGTAATCCCAGCGACTGTAGATGACCTCGCCGCTGGGCAAAACGGACGGGTGCAGATCGAGGTCCTGGTCAAAGCAGAGCTGCCGCACGCCGCTCCCGTCGGCGTTCATGAGATAGATGGCGCAGGCCCGCTCCTTGCCGTGCCAGCAGGGCACGCCCGTGTAGCATGCCGTCGAGACGAACACGATGCGGTCGTCGGGCAGGTAGCAGGCATCGAAATTGTCCACATCGTCGTAGCGCCCGCGGCTGACCTGGCGCAGCCCCTTGCCGTCGATGCCGATTTCGTGGATCTGCCACGTCGGACCCACGGGCATCGTGAACAGCAGACGGTCAGCGTCCCAATGCAGATCGAATTCGCCGACGTAGGCGCCGTCTTTCGGACGGAAGACCGTGCGCCTCTGCTTGCCTTTGCGGACCGAGAGCAGAACCGCGATTTCATTGTCGTAGCCGGTTCGCTTCAGTGCGGTATTGCACTGGTGATTCGTGGGCAGCCCCATCTGTCCGCGTTTGCGCTTCAGGAACAGCAGTTGTCGGGAATCGAGCAACGGATTGGCCAGCAGCGCGCGGCGGCGCAACGCCCTGAACTTCGCCTGCGCGGCCGGCGGCGCCATTTGCGAGTCCGCCCGGAGTGTTTCAAGCTCGCGCAGAAACGTGTCGCCGGCGTAGCGGTTGCCGAACGTTTGCGACAGATCCTCGACCGCGAGTCGCAGTGACTCGCATTCGCGTTGGCCCAGCGGTCCGGCGTGAGCGCAGGTCAGCAACAGGCCCAGGGTCAGCAACGCAATAGCCTTCATAGCCCGTCTGGGCATCACACCTCCGCGGTCCGCCCCCTCACCCGGTCCTCCTGCGTCGGCCCGACCTCTCCCCCGGGGGGAGAGGTGGGAGTGGCGCCTCTCACCCCCCCGGGGGAGAGGTCGGGCCGACGCAGGAGGACCAGGCGAGGGGCGGGTCACTTGTCCCCGCCCGTCTTCCACTGCAGCATCCCCGTCCCGGTCCAATGCCCGAGCGACGTGACATCCATCTTCGGCATCGTAATCTCCCGCCAGATCTTGAGCATGTTCCAGTCTTTGATGTCATCAAACAGCAGAAACGGCTCATCTTCGAAAGGAACCTCGCGCAGGTTTTCGAGAAAGGCAGGCTCGAACTTCTTGTCTTTGGGGCCATCGACAAACAGGAAAGGAGCATCCTTCAGCTTGTCGGCATGCTCCTTCATGGCTTCCTTGTCCGCCAGGTCGGCCAGAACCTGCACCAGGCGACCGTCGGCGAAATCCTCCTCACGCAGGTAGGAGCCGGGAATCTCACGCCAGTCGATAAGGTCGAACGTGTAGAGCTTCGCGTCGCTAGGCATGAACTTGAGCAGCGAGAGCGCGGACAGCCCGGTGAACGTGCCGATCTCGATCACAGTCTTCGGGTGCAGGATCTGCACGATACCGGCCAGCAGACGGTAGTGCTCGCCGGGCCAGAACTCGGTCCAGGCGGGCTCGGACGGCATGCGTTCGGAGATATCCGAAACATCGATGTCGCGCGCCAGCCGCGATGCGTGCAATACCAGATCGATCAACTCGCGCGACGGTTTGCCCGGATCGTCATCGGGACTGAACAACAGGGTGCGTTTGACATGCCGGGCCTTGGCCGGGGGCGGCATGACGAGTTTCCAAAATGACATAGTCGGTTCCTCTGGATCGGACAAATGGGAAAACGCTGGACAGGATAGCGAATGGCCCTGTAGATAGCAATCGTCAGCTTTTCAAATCCCCGGAGCCAGACACGAGGACCACCATGATCCGAACGATATCCATCCTGACCTTGGCCGCGCTGCCCCTCGCCCTGCGCGCCACACCGCTCCGTGTGACCCTCACCGGCGACGGCGACCGCCATCGGCTCCTGCGTGACGGCAAACCCTACCTCGTCAAAGGAGCTGGAGGCCGGGAACGGCTCGACGAGCTTGCCCGCCGCGGCGGCAACTCGATTCGGACGTGGGGCACGGACGGTCTCGGTCCGCTCCTCGATCGCGCACACGCGCTGGGCCTGACCGTGACCGCCGGCATCTGGCTGGGCCACGAGCGCCACGGGTTCAAGTATGACGATGACGCCGCCGTTCGGAAGCAGCTCGAGCAGGCCAAGGCCGCGATCGCCAGGTACAAGGACCACCCCGCCCTGCTGGTCTGGGGGCTCGGAAACGAGATGGAGGGCGACGGCGGCAACCCCGCTGTCTGGCAGGCGGTGGAGCAGGTGGCCCAGGCGTGTAAGACAATCGATCCCGACCACCCGACCATGACCGTGATTGCCGAGATCGGTGGCCGGAAAGTCCCCAACCTCCACAAGTACTGCCCCAGCATCGACATTGCCGGCATCAACTCATACGGCGGCATGCCGTCACTCATTGAACGCTACCGCAAGGCCGGCGGCGCCAAACCCGTCATCGTCACCGAGTTCGGCCCCCTCGGGCAATGGGAAGTCGGCAAGTTCGCCGGCACGATCCCGCAAGAGCAGACGAGCACGGAGAAGGCGCTGCGCTACCGTAAAGGCTACGAGAAGTGCGTTCTTCGTCATCCCGGCTTCTGCCTCGGTTCCTACGCGTTTCTGTGGGGCTTCAAACAGGAAACCACCGCCACCTGGTTCGGAATGTTCCTTGACGACGGCGCCCGGACAGCGGCCGTGGAGACGATGGGCGAGCTCTGGGGCGGAGCGAAACCGGAAAACCGCTGCCCGACCATCGGCGACGTAGAACTCGACCGTCAGCAAGGCGTCAAGCCCGGCGAGCGGCTGCAGGCAAAGGTGAGCGTTGCCGACCCGGACGGCGACCCCCTGACCGTCCAGTGGGCGCTGCGGCGCGAGTCCGGCATCTATGCCACCGGCGGCGACGCCCAGGCTGCGCAGCCGGGCATCCCCGATGCCGTCGAGCGGTCCGACTCGTCGAGCGCAACGATTCGCGTACCCGACAGCGGCGGCGGCTACCGTCTCTTCGCCTACGCCTACGACGGACAGGACAACGCGGCGGTCGCGAACGCGCCCTTCATCGTCGACGGCCCCGTCAAGACGCTCCCGGCCCCAAAAGTGACCCTGCCCTTCGTTGTCTATGCGGACGACGCCGGCGAGCGGCCGTACGTTCCGTCCGGCTACATGGGGAACACGGGTGCAATCCGGATGGACCCCGCCTGTACCGACAACCCGGCCGAAGGCGAGCACTGCCTGCGTGTGCACTACGCCGCACCCGGCAACTGGGCCGGCGTGGTCTGGCACTCGCCGGCCGACGACTGGGGCGACAAACCCGGCGGGTTCAACCTGGCGGGCGCCACCGACCTGCGGTTCCGGGCGCGCGGCGAACAGGGCGGCGAAACGGTCACTTTCGGCGTGGGCCTGATCGACGACAAACCGTACTACGACACGGACAAGTCCAAGCTCGAGAACATCCGCCTCAAACCCGAATGGCAGACATTCTACGTCCCCCTGCACGGCCGCGACCTCAGCCGTATCAAGAGCGGCTTCTACTGGTCCCTCTCCGGCCAGGGACGACCGTTGACGTTCTTCCTGGATGGTGTTCGCTTTGTGGCCAGGCCCTGACCAAGAACCGCGGACTCGACGGGTGTTGTCTTGCTCTCGGTGCAGTTCCACTTCGTCTACGACGGCTCGCGAGGACGCTCGCCCTCCAATGGGGGACATCACGGAGTCCTTGATGCTCGCAGCTGGAGGGCGAGCGTCCTCGCGAGCCGTCGTAGACGAGACGAAACCGCGATGAGAGCACAACGTCCGCAGAACGGGGCGTGAATAGAGGCGTTGACTCCTACTCTCTTTCTTACTCACTCTCTTACTCTTTTGGGAGAGAGTAGGGGTGTGAGTCTCCGCGGGGAGAGATAATGGTAGAAAGATGGGATGGCAGAAAGATAATACATTCGATTTTCGCATCTTCCTGCCTCCCCATTTTTCTACCCACACATTTTTCTACCGTAACGACACTTGGTACGGGGTGCGCAGTGAAGCGATGTCATTAAGAGCGCAGCGCAGCAGAATCGAGGGATGACCGGCAGGAGTGGAGATTCCCGGTTGGAAAGACAACGGCTTCCCACCGCTCCAACACCCCACCGCTCCAACTCCAGCGAAACACTGGCAATGGCCTCTTCGACTGTGCTAATCTGCACACCTCAGCAAGGAGGATCTGCCATGACTCGCGATGCCAAACCTACCCTTTCCCGCCGTTCCTTTCTCGCTGCGGCAGCCACCGCCGCCACGGTTTCGGTAGTACCCCGCCACGTGCTGGGCGGTCCGGGACAGACACCGCCAAGCGAAAAACTCAACATCGCCGGCATCGGCGTGGGCGGCCAGGGACGCCACGACATCCGCTGCATGCGCAGCGAGAACATAGTCGCCCTTTGTGACGTCGATCACGGCTACGCCGCGCGTACGTTCAAGGAGCACCCGGATGCGAAGGTGTACACGGACTATCGCGTCATGCTGGAGAAGCAGAAGGACATCGACGCCGTCGTGATCGCCACGCCCGATCATCAGCACGCCATCATCACGATCGCGGCGCTGCGGGCGGGCAAACACGTCTACTGCGAAAAGCCGCTGGCCCACTCCGTCTACGAATGCCGCAAAGTCGCGGAAGTCGCCAAAGAGACGGGCCTGGCAACGCAGATGGGCAACCAGGGGCAAGCCAGCGAAGGCGCCCGCGTTGTGGCCGAGATGCTCGCCGCGGGGGCCGTGGGCACGGTGCGCGAAGTCCACGCCTGGTCCAATCGAAGACGCTACATTGCCCCGCGCGGCATGGCGCGCCCGAAGGACACGCCGGCGGTCCCGGATACGCTCGACTGGGATCTCTGGCTCGGTCCCGCCAACCACCGCCCCTACCACTCCGCCTACTGCCCCTGGAGGTGGCGAAGCTGGTGGGATTTCGGAACCGGCGTGCTGGGGGATATCGGCTGCCATGAACTGTCTGCCCTCTACAAGGCCCTCAAGCTGGGCAGTCCGACCTCGATCGAAGCGCGCTCGTCCAGCGATCAGGCCGACGAGTCGGTCAGGCGCGAAACCGCGCCGATCGCGTCCATCACGCGCTACACCTTTCCCGCCACCGACGACCGGGCCGGCCTGACCGTGACCTGGTGGGACGGAGGCATGATGCCGCCGCGCCCGCCGGAGCTCGAATCGAACCGTCAGTTCGGTGGCGGCGACGGCACGATGGTGATCGGCGACAAGGGTGTCATGCTCGGCCACCGCCTCATCCCCGAAAGGAAGATGAAGGAGTTCGGCCGGCCGCCGCGCACGCTCCCGCGTTCACCCGGCCATCACAAGGAGTGGCTCGACGCCTGCAAGGGCGGTCAGACCCCGGGCTCCAACTTCCCCGGTCATGCCGCGCCGCTCGCCGAAATCGTCATGCTCGGAGTCGCCGCGATTCGTGCCCGCAAACGCCTCGAGTGGGACCCGCGGAACATGCGCTTCCCCAACGCCCCCGAAGCCGATGTCTACCTGAATCCGCCCTACCGGGAGGGGTGGTCGCTGTAGCGCCGGCTTTCGGCCGGTGACCCAGGTTCATGTGCGTCTGCAGTGGGCCGGATTTGCAATCCGGCCGAGAGGGAGTCGAGCATGCTGTCGAGAATGAGCGGACCAGGGTCTGCGATTCTCCCGGTATGCGCCGCGTTTTCTCGGCCGGATTGCAAATCCGGCCCACTGAAGACACGCCTGTTCAGCTATGCCGGACGATAGAGGCAAGCTTGCCTGACGCTACGGCCGCGCGTTCTTCCCAAACCACTCGCGCAAGAGCTTCTCGCGAGCCGTCGGGGTTGTCGCGCGGTTGTTGTCGGCGCGGTCGGTGGTGTGCTCGACGCTCCAGCCGTGGAATTCGCGGTAGGCGTGGTAGGACCAGTCCCAGCCGTACTCCTCGAAGAGGTCGGTCAGATCGCGCAGGTAACGGCAGGCGCTGTTGTCGGGCGCCCAACGGATGGCGCTGAACTCGCCGACGTACATGTGCACGTTGAATTCCTGTTGGAATTCGATCGCCGGTCGCATGGCCTCGCGCAGCCGCGCTTTGTCCCAGTGCTCGCCCTCGACCACGCCGGGATAGGTCTTGCCGCCCGGAATACCGTGGAGCGTCTGATGAGTGAAACGGTGCGGCTTATACATGTGAAAGCTGTAGATCACGCGCTCGACGTCCAGCGGGGTGAGCAGGTCGAACCCGTCCGGACCGCCCCACGGACCGGGTTCGAAGACGATTGGCTTGCCGGGATCGATCTCGCGGATCGCGCTGATCGTTTTCGTCGCCAGCTCGCGCCAGGTGATGTCTCCGCCGCCCTTGGGCTCGACCGGCTCGTTGAGAAGATCGTAGGCGTAGACCGCGGGGTGTCCCTTGTAGCGGGTAGCGATGCGGCGCCACGCGTCCAGCAGTTTCCGTTGGCAGTCGGCCCGCGTGAACAGGGGACAGACCCCGCCTTCGATGCGGCCGCCCGGCGGGGTGTGCAAGTCGACAAGCACGCGTATGCCGTGCTTCGAGCACGCGTCGAGGGCCTTGTCGCAGTCTTCCAGGGCGCCGTCGAGCCACTTGTCGAATGCCGCCAGATCGCGCGCCCAGACTTCGGCCCGTTTCATCGGCGTCCAGTTGAGCTGCCAGCGTACCTGGTTCGCTCCCCACTCCTCGGCCAGGTAGCGGATGTTCTCTTCGTCAAAACGCGGACCGTGCATGACGCCGCGCAGCCGGGGCAGCTCGTGTCCCTTGAACCGTTCGGCCTGCCGCTTTCCGCCCCGCACCGGGCAGCCGAGACGTACGGCGACCTCGTCAAAGGCCGCTTCTCCGGCGACCTGCTCCAGCCCCAGCACCAGTGTGGCCCCGCGCACACCGGAGGGTACGCGCATCGTGCGGCTGAACTCGCGCCAGTCGAATGTGCCGTGAGGAATGTCAAGCTGCGGATACTGCCTGCCCCCGTCGAGCTCGAGAATGAGCATGACCTTGATGCCATTCCAGGAGCGGGGCGGTTTGGTCACCCCGGACGCCCGCACGCGGGCCCGGACCGTGATCAGCCGCCCGGCGATGTCCTTGCCGTCGATCGGCAGACGGCGGTTGACCGACGACTTGGGATCGTCGCTGCGGATGACCAGTGCCGAGTCCTGAAGCCGCCCCGCACTGCCCTGCCATCGCTGGAGGGAATCGGCGGGAGCGAAGCTCTCATTGAGCACGCCGGCCGCCTCTACGGCCAGCGCGGAGGTGATCAGCATCGTCAGAACATACGTCATCACAATCACTCCCGCCCGTCCCCTCACCCGGCTCGCCCTGCTCGCCGACCTCTCCCCCAAGGGGAGAGGTGATTGGCGCGCTCCCACCTCTCCCCTTGGGGGAGAGGTCGGCGAGCGGAGCGAGCCGGGTGAGGGGACGGGGCTACCAGGCACGCCGGTATCACTCAAACTCGTACGGATGCCTCTTCACCAGCTCCGGCACACAATCGCCGCGCCCCGTCGCTTTCAACCGTTCGCAATAGGAAGGAAGATGGCCGCGCGCGTGAAATGGACCGCCTTCGCGGTAAACCGTCCACAGGGGATCGACGGCGCTGTCGGCGCTTTTCATCATGTTGCCCTGCCACTCCATGAGGTAGTAGGCGCCCTCACGGCAGAGCTCGGGACGTTCTTGCGCCAGATTGGTCTGCTCGTGCGGATCTTCCTCGAGGTTGAACAGCATGTCGTCCGGGAAGAGCCGGTAGCCGTCGTGCCAGGTCCGCATGTACAGCCACGGTCCGAAGCGCACACCGCGCTGGCAGATGTGGGCGCACTGGCTGATGACGAGGTAGTCGTGTCCGCACTCGGCGCCTGCCGTGATCGCCGTGGCATAGCTGCTGCCGTCCCACGCCGGCTGCCGTTCCTGCCCCAGCAGCTCGGACAGCGTGGGGGCAAGATCCAGGTTGTAGTGCAAGCCGTCGTCAACGTGTCCCTGCTTGCCGCCCGGCCAACGGATGATCATCGGGATCCGGCAGGTGACGTGATCGGCCGTTCCGTGCTCGCCCCATATGGCCAGCTCGCCCTGGTTCTCGCCGTGATCGGAACTGATGATGATCGCGATGTCGTCAGCCACACCTTGCTTCCGCAGGGCCTCCATGATCATGCCGACATGCTGGTCGGCGTAGCGTATCCCGCAGTCATAACCGTCAATCATGCGGCGCACGTCGTTCATGTCCTTCAATGAACCGGGGTGGCGCGGCCACTGGGGGTGCTCGTCCGAGTTGTACATGCCGATTTCGTGCGCACCGTGCGGGCCGGGACGTTTGCGGTGCTCGTCCAGGATGTCCTGGGAAAGCCACTCCGGCAGCGGGTCATCCGCGAACGGGTTCCCGAGCTCCTCCGGCGCGCGATAGGGTGTGTGCGGGTCCCAGTAGTTCACGTGCAGGAACCAGTTGTCGTTGGCGGCGTTGGCCTCGATCCACTTGAGCACTTCCGGGGTGACCTCCTCGGCCGATTCCATCCCCCCCTTGCCGGTGTTGTGCATTTCGTTGAAGCCGGCGTAGAACCAGAACGAACTGTGGCGTTCGGCAAACGGACTGATGGAAACGGTCTTCATGCCGGCCCGGCGGAAGATGGCGGGAAGACACTCGACGTCCATTCGGGAACGGAATCCGCGGTCGTAGCCGTCGAGGGCCATGTCGGCCGCCGTGGCACCGTGGCCGACGGCGCCGGTGTGAATTCCGAAGCGGCCGCTCATCAACGCCGCGCGCGCCGGCAGACAGGGAGCGTCGGAGCTGTAGTAGTTCGTGAAACGCGTGCCCTGGGCCGCGATTCGGTCGATGTTGGGCGAAGTGGCACGGTGGTAGCCGTAGCAGCCGAGGTGATCGGGTCGGAGGGTATCGATATCCAGAAACAGAACTCTCATACGGCGGGCTCCTGAGCTGATTGGGGACGCAAGTGGAAATGTATACCAGAACCGAAATCGTCGATCCAGCGCGAACGCTACGGCGGCGGGGACCACTCGCTTTGTAGAGCGTCCGTAGTGTGCGGCTCCGTGAGCCGCACCGAAGGGCGCAGGCTGGTCCGACGAGCTTCTCGTCTCCGGGCGGCGCGATGCGCCGCCCTACGGCGAGTCTACGAAAGAGGGGGATCCGCGGTCTTCGCGTAGAGTTCCCACGTTGCGCTTGCCCGCCGCGGCGGACTGGTGTAGTTAGGGGCGCGCTACCCGCGGAAAGGATGCCTCATGATGACCCCCCATCGCCTGTGTTGCCTGTCCCTCATAGGGCTGCTGTCCACCACGCTGTGCGTGCCCGCCGCCCCCACCCCGCTGTCGTTCGCCAGAGAGCACTGGTTCGGAGATCCCCTGACGTGGAAGATGAAAGCAGATGCCCTCGTCGCCTGCGGCGACAGAGCGGCCCTGATGGAGTACCGGCACAGCCCCGTCTCGAAGCGGGCCACCGTTACCGCGGACGTCACGGTCCACAGGGCGGTTGGCGTCGAATGGAAGATCGCGGCCGTGGCACTCGTGCAGGATGCCCGCAACTTCTGGCACATGGCCCTGGTCGAAGAACCGGACACGGCGGAAAAGAGGCACCGTTTTGAGCTCTCCGAAATGCGGAACGGCACGTGGTTGGCGCACCACAACCTGCGGGTGGAAACCAACATTGGCTCCGGCAAGCCCTGGAAGAACGGGGAGAGCTACCGCTTGACGCTGCGCATCGATCCCTCCGGCATCGAGGGACAGGTGCAGGACAAGGCGGGCGAGATACTGCTCATGCGGCGGATCGCGTTCTCTGCTCCCGCGGTGACGGTAGGTCGTCCGGCATTGCGATGCGGCGGCTTCCACGCCACCTACAAGAGCATCGCGGCGGAAACCAGCGATCCCTGCGATGTGGAGGCAGAGAAACCGGCCACGGTTCCCTACTCGGGAAAGAGCTTCGTCCAGGACGTGCGCGGCAAGAAGACGGGTTTCTTCCACGTGGAGAAACTGGGCGACCTCTGGTGGGCGATCGATCCGCTCGGCCGCGGTTTCATACCGCTGGGCGTGGATCACGTGCGCTACTCGGGGCACTGGTGCCATGCGCTGGGACACCACCCGCACGAAAAGCGAAACGACGCCCGCTACCCGGACCGGGAGGCGTGGGCCGGAGAGACCCTGTCACGCCTGACAAGCTGGGGCTTCAACCTGCTGACCGCCGGCGGTGCTCCCGAGCTGCGCCACCGCGGCATGGCGCACACGATCCCGCTCGGGATCGGTTCAAAGGCCACGGTGTGCGGGGAGGAGTTCTACATCACACCCCACGAAAAGCGCCCCTGCACCGCCTTTCCGAACGTCTTTCATCCCGATTTCGAACGCTTCTGCCGCTACCGGGCCGAACGCGAGTGTCGGCCTCACGCCGACGACCCCTGGCTGTTCGGGTACTTCCTCGACAACGAGCTCGCCTGGTGGGGACGCAGTTGGGGCGACCATGGGTTGGAGACAGGGCTGTTCGACGCCGTCATGAAGCTCAAAGCCGACCACACGGCCAAGCTGGCCCTGCGTGACTTTCTCCGACGGGAGTACGGGAACGACATCGCGTCGCTCAACGCCGATTTCGGCGCGTCGCTCGAGTCGTTCGACCACGTGCCGCGTGTCGCGAAACTGTCCGGCGCCAAGGGCAAACCGGAGGCCGTAATTACCTGCAAAGGACAATTCGCGCGGCTTGTCGCCGAGAAGTACTTCGGTGCGATGGCCCGCGCCATCCGCGAAGCCGATCCGAACCACATGATTCTCGGCTGCCGTTTCGCCGGAGGACGCGTCTCCCGCGATGTATGGGAAGTTGCCGGCAAGTACTGCGACATCTGCTCTTTCAATTACTACGGCGACGTCGACCTCGATCGGGGCATTGCCCTGGGCTCGGACGACGGCAAGATGGGACCGCCCCTGCCCGGGGTGTTCGCCGAGTTTCACCAAATGGGCAAACGCCCCATGATGGTCACGGAATGGTCGTTCCCCGCGCTGGACGCGGGACTACCCAGCACAAAGGGGGCCGGGCAACGCTTCCGCACGCAGGCGGAACGTGCAGAAGCCAGCGGGATCTTCGCCGAGACGGTCCTGCGTATGCCGTTCATGGTGGGCTACGACTATTTCATGTGGGTGGATGAACCCGCCCTCGGCATCACGCCCGAATTCCCGGAGAACTCGAACTACGGACTCATCAACATCGACAGCGTGCCCTACGCAGAACTGACAAAGACGTTCACCGCTCTCCATCACCGCGCAGGGGAGGTGCGCCAGGAGGGGCTGAAGGGCCTGCCCCGACCGGCGCCCCCGCGAAACCACGGGAGGGAGATCGCCGGATGGTTGGTGAATCTCAAGCGGCCGGCACCCGGACGCCATCCCGATCTCCATATCGTCGAGGACGGGAACCGGCACATCGCACGTACGAAGCGCTTTGAGGTAAAGGCATGCGTGGGAAGCGACATGCTGACCGACCTGGTTACGTTCGACGGCGTCCCTCTTGGCCGGTTCAACGGCATGCTGCAGCGCTGGACGGCACGAGGGAATACGTGGAGTGGGGTGAGAGAGCTCACGTCCGTCGGCATTTCGGCGGACGCAAACGCCCTGACGATGGTGCTGACGGGGAGAGGAGAGCCGCCGTTCGAGGTCACCTACCGCCTGACCCTCTTCCCTGACAAGCCGTGGTTCCTGGTCGAGTTCCTCCGTGCCGAGAACACGGGCAACCGGCCCCTCGACATCCGTGCGGTCTTCTTCCGGCCGCACTCGGTGATCGGCGGCAGTCCGAAGAACGACCTGCCGCTCGGCCGGGACAGGGCTCCGCGCCTGTGGGGACGGCTCCCCGGCGACGCCTGGCTCGACGCGGAGGCGGGCGTTTTCTGGGGCGCCGCCGCACCCCTTGGCAGCGGCATACGGGTCTCGTTCTGGCTCAACGACCACGGCGGTCGGCACCCCGACGCGCGCCGCGAGCTGCAGCACCTCCTCGAGCCCGGCGGAGAGTACCGTCCCGATCAACCCACGTTCGTGGTCGTCGTCGCCGGGAAAGGCGGCGCAGAGGAGTGGGATCGCGCCGTACGGGAGATGGTGACAGAGTAACGGCAGTTACCGGTAGTCCGTGATCGGTGATCGGTAGACGATGCGATGGGTGCGGCCAATGAGCACCGTTTACCCTAGAAAGAGCATTTGGATACTCACTACAGAGAGATTCGTGAGCCTGTATTCGGCAGTTGAACCGCCGATTCCTACGCAAACGTCTGCAAACAT
>CAZKRK010000116.1:0-18732 GCA_964555035.1 uncultured Victivallales bacterium
CGGGATGATGACAGGGCGTATGCTCCGCAGCCTTGCGTATGTCTCGCCCACGCACCCCACATCCCACATTCCACATCCCACATCCCACATCGTTCTGAGTTCGTTTCCGGGGCACGGGGCGCATCGCCGCGCTCTCTTGTGCGTGCTTGTGCTGCTCGTCGCCACGCTCTCGCGAGCGCAGCAGCGGGATCCTCATATCGGCTACCTCTACCCGGCGGGCGCCAGGCAGGGCGCCACGGTCGACATCACGCTTGGCGGGCAGTACCTCAGGGACGCAACCAACGTGTACGTCACCGGACACGGCGTCTACGCCCGCGTTCGCCAATACGTCAAGCCGATCGGCAACAACGAGCGCGGCGAGATGAACAAGAAGATGCGCGAGGTACAGAAGCGACGGCAGAAGGAGGCGAAGAAGAACAAGGGCAAGAGCGGTGGAGTCGAGCTCACTGATTGGCCGGCCGATCTCCGCGACGTGGACATAGAGAAACTGAGCCTCAAGGGACTGGGCCAGTTGCGGACCAGGCTCTACGATCCCAAGGCGCAGCCCAACGCGCAGCTCGCCGAGAAGGTCGTGATCCGCGTGAAAGTCTCCCCGAAGGCGAAACCGGAAGAGCGGGAGATCCGGCTGTTGACGAAAACCGGCGCATCCAACCCTATGGCTTTCCACGTAGGCCGGTTGCCGGAACACCTTGAATCGGAACCGAACGACATGAAGGCCGGCAAAAACGCCGTCAAGGCCCTGCCGGCGGTACTGAACGGCCAAATCATGCCGGGCGACGTGGACCGTTTTCGTTTCAAGACAGGCAAGGGGAAACGAATGGTCGTAGCCACCCAGGCGCGCAAACTGGTGCCGTACCTCGCCGACGCCGTGCCGGGGTGGTTCCAGGCCACGGTCGCGCTCTACGACACGGAAGGCAGGGAACTGGCCTTTGTCGATGACTTCCGCTTCGACCCCGATCCGGTTCTGCTCTACACGATCCCCGAAAACGGCGAGTATGTGCTGGAGATTCGTGATTCTATCTACCGCGGGCGCGAGGACTTCGTCTACCGCATCGCCATCGGCGAACTGCCCTTCGTGACGAGCGTGTTTCCCCTGGGACTGCGCGCAGGCACACGCACCACCTTGGCCCTGAGGGGGTGGAATTTGCCCATGTCGCGTCTCACACTCGACGGCAGGAACCTCCGCCCCGGGCGGCACGAGGCGGCGGTGACGAGAAACGGCCGCATGTCCAATCCCATCGCCTACGGGGTGGACACCCTCGAAGAGGTGCGCGACACGGAACCGAATGACAGCCTCAGGCAGTCTCAATCCGTAAGACCGCGGGTCACAATCAACGGGCGCATCGGAAAACCGGGCGACTGGGACGTGTTCCGGTTCAGCGGACGAGCCGGGCAGGAAATCGTCGCGGAAGTGTACGGACGCAGACTTAACTCCCCCATCGATTCGGTTCTGAGACTGACCGACGCCAAAGGCGGCGAAATCGCGGTGAACGACGATCATGTAGACAAAGGCTCGGGGCTGGTCACGCATCACGCCGATTCGTTCCTGCGAGCCCGTCTGCCGGCCGCCGGTCACTACTACGTTCACCTTGGCGACACGCAGCAGAAGGGCGGCGAGGAGTACGCCTATCGCCTGCGCATCAGTCCCCCGCGCATCGGCTTCGAGTTGCGCGTGGTTCCTTCCAGCCTCAGCATGCGCCCCGGGGCCACGGCAACGCTCGACGTACACGCGGTGCGCCATGACGGTTTCAACGGCAACATCGAGCTGAAGCTGAAAGACGCACCCGACGGCTTCTTCCTGGACGGGGGCTGGGTTCCGAGGGGGTTGGACAAGGTGCGCGTCACGCTGTCCGCGCCCGCCAAGTTGCCGGACCGGCCTATGTCCTTGAAGCTGGAAGGCCACACCACCTATGCCGGACGAACCATCGAAAAGCCGGCGGTTGCCGCGGAGGACATGATGCAGGCGTTTCTCTGGCGCCATCTGGTGCCGGCGACGGACCTGATCGTCACGAAGATCCCCCAGAAGTGGAAGCGCCCACCGACCAGGCTCGCCTCGAAGGGCAAGACGCTGATCCGGGCCGGCGGTACGGCAAAAGTGAAGTTCAAAACTCCGAACAGGAATCCGCCCAAGGACATTCAGTTTGAATTGAGTGAGCCGCCGAAGGGCATCTCTATCGAAAGGACGACGCCGGTTGACTTCGGCATGGAGTTCGTCCTTGGCGCCGACAGAGACAACGTTGAAGACGGTCTCAAAGGCAACCTTATCATCAACGCCTTCATGGAACGGGCGCCCAAAGACAAGAACGGCAAACCCCGCGGCCCCAAGCGACGCGTTTCCGTCGGCCCCCTCCCGGCCATCCCGTTCGAAGTTGTCAAGCGGTGAGCGAACCTGGACGGTGTGAGCCGGCGCCCGTATCGAGACGCTACGCGGAAACCGACCTACCCCATCCGCCTCACCAACGCACACATGTCTTCCACGGACAGGTCCTCCGGGCGGGACCTGGCATCGCGGCCGCGGGTTTCGAGAAACCCCACCGTCTCCTCTTGCGGAAGGCGCAGCCCCACGGGGGCCTTTCGCAGAATAGCGGCGAGCTGTTTGCGGCGGTGAGTGAAGATGTGTTTCACGAGCTCCCGGAACCGCGGCTCCAATGCACGGTCAAGCAGGGGGGCCGGCCGCAGAGCCATGGACACGATCGCCGACCATACGTCCGGCTTCGGCAGGAAGCAGTTCGGGCTGACGCGCTTGACGAACTCGACCTCGTACGCAAGTTGCACGAGCAGGCTGAGCGTACCGAACTCCTTGCCGCCGGGTGAAGCCGCCAGGCGCTCTGCGACCTCCTGCTGGACCGTCACGACCATGTGGGTGGGCCTGCGGTCAAGCTGGGCCATGTTGACCAGAATGCGCGACCCGACCGAGTAAGGCAGGTTGGACACCATCTTCCAATGCGTGCCGTCGGACCGCTCACGCAGCAGCGCGTCGGCGTCGACCTCCAACGCGTCGCCCAGAATGAGCTTGAGTCCCTCCCGGTCACCCAGCCGACGCTCCAGTACTCCGTGAACGCAAGGGTCCTTTTCTACGGCAATGACACGGCCAACCGATCCCAACAGGCTCTCGGTTACCACGCCCAGCCCCGGACCGACTTCAAGCACGACATCGTCAGGACGAAGCTCGGCAGCAGACAGAAGGATGTTGAGGATATTCCGATCGATCAGGAAGTTCTGCCCCAGCGTACGGTTGGGATGCAGATCATTGTCACGCAGAAAGCGGCGGACATCCGTGGGACTGGTCAGGTTCATCCCATCAGTCAAAGAGCTTCCCCGGTTCAAAGACCTTGACGTACGCTTCTTCCCTCAGGCGCGCAACCCAGGCGGCATAGACACGCTCGGTCTCCTTCTCGCGCAGTTCACGCTCTATGTCGGCTTGAACATCCTCGAACGCAAGCGTCTCGCTGGTTTCCTGTTCTTCGACCTTCAAGACGTAGAACTCATCATCAATGCGCACGGGATCGCTCACATCGCCGGCTGACATGCCGACCAGAGCGTCTCGCATCTCCCGGCGCAGATCGCCCTCATCTACCCATCCCCAGTCGCCACCCGACTCGGCACGGCTACCGGTGGAATAGGTCTTGACCAGCTCCTCGAATGCCTGACCGCCACGCGCGGACTTCACTATTCGAGCGGCCAGTTGCTCACCCGTTTCGCCGTCGCTGCGCTTACCCGCTTTCACAACGGCCATGCGCAGCTTAAACCGCGCAGGCTTGACAAACTCCTCGGCACGGCGATTGTAGGCTCGACGGACTTCAACCGGAGACACCTTCACGTTCTGCCCAACGTATAGACGGCGCATGCTGGCGACAATCATGTGACGGCGCATGTCCTCGCGCCAGTCAACGTAGCCGATCCGATCCTGCGCCAGGGCCGCCATCAACGCCGTGCGGTCGCCTCTGAAACGGCGCGACACGATTTCGGCAACTCGCCGATCGATGACAGACTCCGGAATCTTCGCCTCTTCCTGCTCCTCGTAGGAGTCCACAATCACAAGCTCGTCGATCAACCGGTCCAATGAGTTGGTGTAGGATTTCTTGAGCTCCCGCTCAAGCTCGGCGCCCGAGAGCTTCCGCTGAAGCTCCTGCCTCACCGGCATCAGCGCCGACATGACGTCGCCGATTGTGATCGTATGTCTGTTCACACGGGCGGCAACGCCGTCGAGCAGAGCCCCCCTGTCTTCCTGACCGGCCACCATCGCCAATGTGCAGAAAACCGCAACCAGAAACAGAGCTAGAACTCTTCTCATCGTTACTCCCGTTGTCACATCACGTAGAGCAGCATTCAACCCCGTCCCCGCCTCAGGTTCAATCCTTTTTTCTGGTCAGCCGCGCCCCAAGGCGCTGGGGCCTTGGACAATTCGGCAGGGAAACTGCAAACCTACCTGTCATCCCGAACGCAACGGAGCGGAGTAGAGGGATCTCGGGAGTTGGCAACCAGCCCGGACGTGCTTGGCAGTTCTCGAGATCCCTCGACTCCGCTCCGCTGCGCTCGGGATGACAGGGCGGAGTTCGAGTTTCCGGCTGGCGCGCGATTCACCTCTCCTCTCGGGGGAGAGGTCGCCGCAGCGCAGCGGAAGCGGGTGAGGGGCCGGCCGTGGTGGCCCTCGGGGATGACATGACAGGAATTGTCGACACCGGCGCCACAACGCGTTAGCATTGGATCATGATCGAAAGTGCAGTTTCCAACCACACCGTGACCGTTTCCCTTCCCGACTGGATCGAGGCTTTCCTGCAAGACAAGAACGATCCCGCCGACACCGTCGAGGCGCGCATGCGGCTTGCAGTCGACCTGTCTCGAGAGAATGCAGGTCGCGGCGGAGGTCCCTTCGGTGCCGCTGTGTTCGATGAAGAAACCGGCAAACTCATCGCCGTGGGTGTGAATCTGGTCGTACCCGCGCAATGCTCTGTCTGCCATGCCGAAATCGTGGCGATCATGATGGCACAACGCGCCCTGGCCACGTTTGACCTGGGGGGCGCCGGACAACCCCCTTGCCAGCTCGTGTCCAGTACGGAGCCGTGCGCGATGTGCCTGGGCGCCATTCCGTGGTCGGGAGTGCGCGGACTCGTGTGCGGCGCACGCGATGAGGACGCACGACGGATCGGCATGGATGAAGGGGCGAAACCCGAGAACTGGGTCGAGGAGCTGCAGCGCCGCGGCATCGGCGTCAAACGCGACGTGCTGCGGACCGAGGCCGCCGCCGTGCTGGTCGACTATGCCGAAAAGGGCGGTCCCATCTACAACTCCCGCCAGGGCCAATGACAACTGCCCCTGACCATGCCCTCTTTCGACCACCGGCGGAAGCGTACAGCCTGATCCTGCGTGTTGCGGACGGGTGTCCCTGGAACCGCTGCACGTTCTGCGGCATGTACAAAGGCGTGCGGTACCGTGCTTACGATCCGGCCGAGATTGACCGCCTGGTTGACGGCGCCACCCACTCCAATCCTCGTGCGCGCCGCGTGTTCCTCGCCGACGGCGACGCGATGGCCATGCCTTACAACGATCTGCACCGGGTGCTTGTGCAGCTGAACCGGAACCTGTCCCGCCTGACGCGCGTCAGCGTCTATGCCAACGGCCGCTCGATCCTCGACAAGACCGCGGAGCAACTGAGGGAATTGCGCGGGCTGAAACTGCATACCCTCTACATGGGGCTCGAGAGCGGCGAGTTCGACGTTCTGACGGAACATGAAGCGGTTGCGGAGATACGCGAATGCCTGGCCCTGCTCGAGCTCAACGGCACGGTCTTCCGCGCCAATCACACCTCCAACGTCGTCCCGCTTGAAGGGCGCTTGCCGAAAGACAGAGACCGCCTGCTGCACGAGCTCGACGTCCTCCTGGCGAGCGACCGGCTGGACAGAAACACCCCGGGGCACATGCCGATGGCACTATGAGGACGAGCCCGGTCATATTGGCCGAAGTGACTTAGCCGGGCGGGAGGGCGCAAGAGAAACAAGAAGTCTGGCTCAGCCCTGTGTAGGAGACGATAGGCAGAAAGATGGGAAGGCAAGAAGATGGGAGGATTGACTGTATCATCTTTCTACCATTCCATTTTTCTACCTATGCCACACTTGGGTTGCGGACGACACCCGCGTTGGGCAGTGTTGACCTCGTTGACCGTGTTGACCGCTTATTGGCAATACGCGTCGTACTGCGCCTGGAGTGCCTCGCGTGACGGCGCCGGCCCCGGGGTAATGCGAATGCGGTACTTCAGGTTGAGTGTTTCGCCATCGGGGATCACGCGCTGAAAGAAGCTCCCGAAGCGCCCGTAGTCGCGATACGCGGAGTAGACGGCATCCTCGGGGTTGTCCGGATGATACATGTACTGGACGGTGTAGACCTTTTCGCGCAGTTCATAGGTTTCGGCTACCCAGGGCAGCGACTTGTCCTTTTTCAGATTCAGCCCGTCTTTGTGGAAGGTGTACTTGGCGGACTTGTTCCCTACCACGTCGTTGTGGGGACGATACTGGAAACCGGCATGCTCCGGGTCACCCTTGAGATCGACGTCCCCGTTGGCCGCCTTGAGCTGCGTCTCGAAATCGAGCAGGAGGTGAGCGTCATCGTCCGTGTGCTGGACAGTGACTGTGCGCGCCTCGTCGATAGCGACCGTTTCGCCGTCCGTGAGCCAGTTGATCCTTGTTGAAAGCACGCTCGCCTTCTCGCCGGCCTCTTGCTTGAGGAACTCGCGGTGCACCTGGGCTGCTTTGCCCCTCATGTGCCACAGGTCGTAACGTTTGCCGCCGTGCCCCAGCCTGCTCCAGCCGATGAAGATGCCGCGGTGGTGAGTGAACTTCCCGCCGGGGCCCTTCGTGATCTCCTGCTCGCCATCCTCATCCATCACGTGGTGAAAGACCTTGTACGTGTCGTGCCGACTCTCCGGCGTCGACGGGTCGTAGCGATACATGTAACGCACGAGCGGTTTGCCTCCATGCAGGATGTCCAGATGCGAACCGGCCGCATCCTTGAATCCGTCCTCCGCGCCCGAAAACGTCACGGCCGCAAACACCACCAGCACCGACAGCATCCTCTTCATCTCTCGCGTCTCCTTCCCGCTCTTCTTTCCGGAACCACACGGGTTGCATTCGCCCGGTGAGGCGAATGCACCTCTTCCGACATTGGTACCGTACCTGACGACAACGGCGGTTGTCTACCTCCATGAACCAAATGGGCGCATCGCGGATGCGTCCCAAGCTTGACGCCCCGTGCAGTAATGCGAGATAGTTGTTCTAAACCGCGCGAAGCTGCCCCCCAGCCTAACAGCTTCGCCCGGCCGGCGCTTGCGCGAAACTGTCAGAAGTCTTATGAAAAGACCTCCCATGCGAAGGGGGAGGGAGAAGGATGGATTCGCCGTAACCCGTTGACAAGACAATAAACTTGAAGTGTCAGGAGCCCGAGAACTCCTGACAGTGCGGCTTGCACATCAAGGAGAATGCACATGAGAGCAACCACGCTGACCGCCGTCCTCATCACCGTCCTGACCTGCTCTTCCGCCCGAGCGGCAACGGGCGATGACATCCTCAAGGCCGCCGGCATCCGGGGGGGACTGATCGTCCACGTCGGGTGTGGCGACGGGACGTTGACCGCGGCCCTGCGAGCCAACGACGCTAGCATCGTTCACGGGCTGGACGCGGATCCCGCCAACGTCGCGAAAGCACGCGAGAAGCTCCTCTCGCTCGGCCTGAACGGCACGGTCTCGGCCGACCTGTTCGACCGGAAGCACCTCCCCTACGCCGACGACTCCGTCAACCTCGTTGTTCTGAGTTCCCGGTTTCAAGTCCCCCGCTCCGAGACCGAACGGGTGCTGGCCCCTCGCGGGGTGTTGGTCGATCTGTCCAATCAGGCCGATCAGGCTGATCTGTCCGACCGCCTTACCCGGCGTCCCGTCCCCCCGGAGATCGATGACTGGACCCACTACCTCTACGATCCTCGCGGCACGGCCGTTTCAGCCGACCAGGTAGCCGGACATCCGAACGGGCTGCGCTGGACGGGCGGCCCGTTCTGGGCCCGCAGCCACGAACATACCGCCAGCATGCAGGCCATGGTCTCGGCCAAGGGCAGGATCTTCTACGTTATGGATGAAGGTCCGGCCGCATCCATCCAGCTTCCGGCCAGGATGGTTTTGACCGCGCGCGACGCATTCAACGGCGTAGTTCTCTGGAAACGGGAGTTGCACGACTGGACCAACCCTCTCTTCCCGCTCAAGAGCGGGCCGGGCTGGTTGCCGCGCAGGCTGGTGGCTATCGGCGACAGGGTCTACCTCGCACCCGGTATCGGGCAGGAGCTCGTCTGCCTGGATGCGGCTTCGGGCAAGGCCGTCCGCACCTACAAAGGAACGGCGACGACGTTTGAGTTCATTGTCGATAAGGGCGTCATCCTGGCAGCCGTCGCCGCGGACGAGAAGCCTTGCGACTACCGCCAGGAACACGCCAACTGCTGGAAAGAACGGGACCGTGCCAGCAGACGCTGGGGCTGGAACCGCGCCGGCGGCAGCCGCGCCATCAAGGCCATGTCCGCCGAGAGCGGAGACGTTCTCTGGGAACGGGAGATGCCGGTGGCCCCGATGACACTCGCCACGGACGGCAGGAAGGTCTGCCTCCACGACGGCGCCGCCCTTGTTGCCCTGGACCGCGAGACGGGCAAGGATCTGTGGAAGACGGCAACCGTCAAGGTCGAACGCATAGGAACGGGATACTCCGGCCCGCGCCTGGTCATGTGCGAGGACCGGATTCTGCTGTCACCCATGGGACAGATGGTCGCTTTTGCCGCCGATACGGGCAAGATTCTGTGGTCGGTGAAGAAGAAGCCGCGCTCCGGCCACTACAGTCTTGAGGACTTCTACGTTCTCGGCGACAAGGTATGGGTGCTTCAGCGCGGTAACGCCGGCGCGTTCACGACCTACAGTCTCAAGGACGGCAGCAAGGTTGGCGAGCACCGCAACCCAATCAAGTCGTTCTACATCCACCAGCGCTGCTACCCCGGACGCGCCACGCAACGCTACCAGCTTCCACCGATGATGGGCATCCAGGTCTACGACATGCAGGAGGACAAGTGGTCCAACAACCACTGGGTGCGCGGCGGCTGTATCTACGGGGTTATGCCCGCCAACGGCATGGTCTACGCGACACCACACGCTTGCGCCTGCTACTACCAGTCCAAGATGAACGGGTTCAATGCCCTTGCCCCCGTCGGAAGCGACGCGGCGGGCACACGCAACGACGGACGACTCCAGAAGGGGCCGGCCTACGGGAAGCAGGCGAGCTCGGGGACTGACGCGCAGAAGCTGGATTCTTCCGCCTGGCCCACTTTCCGGCACGATCGCACTCGCGGCGGCTATGCCCGCACCGATGTTGACGCGAACGCGACGCTGGCATGGCAAAAGGGATTCGGCACAAAGGTGAGCCAACCCGTTGTGGCCGCCGGTCGCCTCGTCCTAAGCGCGATCGACCGCCACACAATCCACGCACTGGACGCCACCTCCGGCAAAGAGGAGTGGCACTTCATCGCGGGCGGCCGTGTTGACTCGCCGCCAACGTTGCACGGCGGCCTGGCCCTCTTCGGCTGCGCGGACGGTTGGATCTACGCCCTTGACGCCGTAACGGGCGAGCTTGCGTGGCGTTTCCGCGCCGCGCCAAACGACCGCAAGATTGTCTCGTACGGGCAACTCGAGTCGGTTTGGCCGCTCTCGGGCAGCGTGCTCGTGCAGGATGGCAAGCTCTACTGCGTTGCCGGCCGCTCAATGTTCCTTGACGGCGGTCTGCGCATGGTCATCCTCGAACCGGCAACCGGCAAGCCGATCTCAGAGAACGTCATGGACCGCCGCGTGCCGGGCACGGACAAGATCCTCGACGACCTGCTCATGGGCAAGCACATGCCGGTCGCCATGCCGGATATCCTCTCCGGCGACGGCCGCTACGTCTACATGAAGTCGCAGACGTTCACCCCCGACGGCAAACGCGTCCGCGTCACGCCTCAACGGCCCGACACGCAGTACGACGAAGAGATCCACCTCTTCTCGCCGATCTCATTCCTCGATGACAACTGGCACCAGCGCACCTACTGGGTATACGGTCGCGCCGCGGGTGAAGGGTGGGCCGAATTCCAGTTCCCGCCGAAGCGTGTCCCCTGCGGGCGCATCGTCTGTATCGACGACGAAAACGCATACGCCTATGCGCGCGATCCCGAGCTCTACTGCAATACGTCCGTCAGCGAGTACCGCCTCTACAGCGCCGGCAAGATACCCAAGCGAAGGGTTGGCATCCCGAGCCTCGAAGGGAAGTGGACCAAAAGCACCCACCCGGCGGACAAGTCGCTGGCCGCCAACTCGGTTGACTGGAAACAGCTTTCCCAGAACCCGCGCGAAAGGCTGAGCGCACTCGACTACAACTGGGTCCATGAGGAACCGGCCATAATGGCCCGCGCCATGGTGGTCGCCAACGACAAGCTCTTTGTCGCCGGCCCCTGCGACATCGTGGATGAAAAGGCGATGTGGGGTCGTTCAAACGAAAAGGCGTTCCGTCAGAAGATGACAGAACAAGCTGCATGGCTTGAAGGCAAACACGGCGCCGTCATGCAGGTGTATTCAAAGAAAGACGGCAGCAAGCTGGCCCAACACAAACTCGACTGCCTGCCTGCTTTCGACGGCCTGGTGGCAGCCGAAAACAGCCTCTATATGACCACCGAGAGTGGCGCCGTCCGGTGCTATCGAGGGGAATAGCGTATGAAAGCACTACTGATTCTTCCGGCTTTGCTGTTTCTGAACGGGTGTCGCGACTCCCACTCCGGTTCGGTTTCACCTGAACCGGTCAAGCGACCGGGGGGAACGGCAAACGCAGCCCAGCTCGACCCCGAGACGGTCCTCGTCAGCGTCAATGGCGAGGAGTACACGGTCGAAGCCTGTGACGAGGACGTTCGACTGCGCCTCGATCCCGTGAAGAAGAAGATCCCGCCGCAGCGAGTTCTTGCAGTCACGAGCAGGCTCAGGGCCAGGCTCATCCGCGAATTCGTTTTCAAAACGCTCCTGCTGCAGGAGGCAAAGCGCCGGGGGATCACCGCTACCAGTGAAGAAGAACGGCGAGCCCTTGCCCGTATCGACGAGCATCTTCGTCCCAAGGGAATGACAGTGGAAGACGTTCTCGCCAGTTCCCCGGCGGGTGAAGACCGCCTGCGTGGTGAACTCACTGACGGAATCTGCATGGAACGACTTCTTGAGGTCTACATGACAAACGAACTGGCGGTGACGGAGGAAGACGTCACGGCCTACCTCGAAGAGAACCGCGGCAGCCTTGCGGTCCCCGAAAGGGTGCATGCACGCCACATTCTGATCAAGACCTCCCCGGAAGACACGGAAGCCATCAGAGAGGAGAAGCTCAAGCGCGTTCAACGCATTCGCCAGGAGATCGTTGACGGCGCGGATTTTGCCGCATTGGCGCGCGAACACTCCGCCTGTTCGTCAAGCGAACGTGGCGGCGATTTGGGCCGTTTTGGCCGCGGCCACATGGTGAGGCCTTTCGAGCTTGCCGCCTTTGCCCAGAAGACGAACGAAGTGGGAAGGGTCATTGAAACCCCATTCGGTTACCATATCGTCCAGGTCCTCGAACACACGCCACCCGGACTGATGTCACGGGAAGAGGTGAGGGGAATGATCTGGGCGCAGAACCGCGACAAAGCCAGGAGCCTTCTCTTGCGAGAACTGATCCGGGAAGCCGACATCGATCCCCCCGAACTCGCGGAAAAGCTGCTCCCGCGGTGAGTGGCGCGACAAAAAAGGAGGCCGGCTCGCGAGAGCCGGCCTGCGATGAACACTATCCGCGATCGGGTTACTTCTTCAACTTGCCCACGAAGTCCGACAGTCTGCGGCGGAAAGTCACGCCCAGCGAAACGAACGCGAAGCCCAGGAACACGAAGGTCCCGGGCTCGGGGATAAGGATTTCGTCATCCAGAGTGAAGTTGTCGATATCGTAGTCCTGCGCGTCGTAGCTCGGGTGGTATGCGATGTAGACACCGATACGGTCCACTTCGCTCAGTGCCGTCACCCAGGACACACCTCCGTCGTTGTCCTGCGAGTACCAGTTGCTGTCGTACATGTGGGCACTGACACTATTCCAATCGCTGGCGGTGGTAACCTGGTCCGCCACATCGTAATACCAGGTGCAACGGTTGCCGGTAGAGTCATCGGCGTCATAGACGAAGAAGACACGCAGATCCGCGGGGGCCGAGAAGCCGCCCCCATTGGGGTCGGAATAGAAGTCAAAGTCTATCCGCTGTACAGCCTCCTGAGTACCGCCAAGGCCGGCGCCCGTCCGGTAGTTGCCCCTGTAATCCGCGTGCGCCGTGGCAACATACTCGTCACTCATAGTGCCGGTCAGATCGCTCAAGCCGTCAGCAGCGCTACCCGAGAAGTCCCAGGTTGACCCGATCGACCCCGGAATGTTGCCCAGGGGATCGTCATAGCCGTCGAGCTCACCCCCGTAATACTCGAACTCTGACAGTTGGTCCGCATTCGACCAGTCGTGTTCGCCTCCAATGGACCAGTCCGTCTGGACGATGACGGCCCCGTTCGCGACGACAACCATGGCCGTCAGCAGTATTGCCGAAGTCACAAATGCTCTCATAGTACTAGCCTTCCACTTTGAAATGACAATTGTCGAATCGAGCCCTAGTTCGGCCCGACTCGTTTCCGCACCTTGTAGTAATACGGCCCGGCACCGGCGGCCGCTTCGCTGTCCGAGTACTGCATGTACCCGCCCGTATTTGCCTCAACAACATCTATCGCCGCAAAGTCGCCGTTCAGACTGTCTGCGCGGAAGACCGTGTACACCCCCTGTGCAACACATGGCCACTCGATAACGACGCCCGTTGGTCCGACACCGACGATCTGCAGCGCGATCCCGGGGTCTTTCCCGCTCAGGATAGCGTCGATATCGCTCACACCGTCACGGTCGGAGTCCTGCGTAAGCTGGTCCGGAGAAAGCTCGTGCTTGGACTTGACACCGAAGTTCTGGATCAAGCCGACAGCCAAACGGCCTTGATCGGTGGCCCACCCGTCGCCGAAGAGTACGAAATCGGCAACCGTCACGCTCTGCAATTTGTCCCGCGTACTGCCGTCCTGCTGCAGGTAGAGCGACAGCGAGGTCACGTCGGACAGTGTCCGCTCGAAAATGGCCTGTTTCTGCGCCTCGGTTGTGCGCTTCAGCATGCAGTCCCAACCCGCACGCCGGTCGAACACGATCGTGTTGGTTACCCACTCGCTGCCATTCCCTTCGACCTCTATGTCGGCGTAATCCCAAATCGCGACTTCGTCGCTTATCAAGCTCAGTCGCATGTTGGTGGGCAGTGCTTCACCGTTGTTGCGAACCTTGAACTGAACGCCTCGCACACCGCCTTCAACGTAGTTGCCGACAAAGGACCTCCACGTCGTCGACTTGGCCCCGGAGCTCGGGGAAACGGCAACCGTCGGATCGGCCGTGCCGAAGACGTCGTCCGTCGGCATGCTGGTGAGAGACCGTTTCGTAAACTGTATCGTGAGGTCGCCTTCCGTCCCGACGATGAAGTCAACATAGTTGCCCGCATCGCCATCGAGCAATGGCTCCGACACCACCCCCACGTCGGCACCGACGGTCACACTGAGCATCATAACGACCGCAGCAGTGGTCTTTGCCATGGTCCATAGTGAATTTGTCATGTCATCTCCTTGTCGTCGCGTGTCGCATCGGCACCGCGGCGGTCGATATACGGTCTTCTACCCACCGTAAGAAGTGCTGTTACCAGTCCGGCGGAAGTACCAGAAAACCTCGCCCGGATACAGGGTTTCGTTGGCCAGGCTGGCGCCGCGACGCCAGCCCCCGTGAAACTGGGAGTAGTACAGGTTGATGTAGCGCCCGTTGCGGTAGAGCCAGATCTGGTCGAAATTCGACGGCGTTACCGGCAAGTCCCAGTCCGTACCGTCGCCGCCGGCCATTTCACTCGGTATCAGCTTCCGATAGCTCAACAGCGTCCAGTGCTGGCCGGTGTCGCCCGGCCCGCGGATGGTCTGGAGCGCCAGGACCGAATTGTCGTTGGTCGAGAACGGATAGAAGACGGAGAAGTCCGCGCCGGGCTCGCGGCTGATCATGACGGCGTCACCGTTGTCGACAGACTCACTGGTGCCCGGACCGGACCAGTTGCCGCCACCCGTATGGTGCGCGCGATGCGAAGCGAAGCTGGCATCGTACAGATAGACGCGTCCGGCCCGCGTGTGGTCGGTCGCATGCGCGGCCAACCCGCGGCTCAGATCGTCGCCGAGCAGGCCTTCAAGCTTGTCGGTTCTGGGGGGGGCGTTCGTCTGCGCGTCGTAGTTCTTCGGAGGCAGGGTAACGTATCTGAGCCTGTCCGCGATGCGCTCCTGTACGATCAGGTTCGTGTCGGTCGCGAGACACTCTTCGTAGCCGGGAGAGACCGCAAGGGCGTCCAGGTAGGTGGGCAGCTCGGTGTCGACCGCAAATCCGGTGAACTGAGTAACCGATCCCGCGGTGACGTTCATCGCCAGGGGGGCAATGTTGGCGCGCTGCATTATGTCGCCATACGTGGCGTCGCCGGAGGCATTGGTCGAGACATAGAGGTCCCACTCGCGTTCCTTGTAGTCGAGGTGAACGGCGAAGCCCAGCCACTTGTTGGTAGGCACCGTCGTGACGGCGCCATTCGCGGCAACCCAGGTGTTGTTGCTGTACATGTACAGAAGACCCGTGCCGCGCTGCACTATGAAGCTGGCGACCGTGGTGGAGTCGACGTTCGGGAAGACCGACCCGCCGGTGTAGTAGGGGCTGGGCTTGCTGTACATCTGCACCCAGACGTTTGTCCCATCCATCTCGGTGTCGGCATAGGCCGAGGCGAACTCGACCGAAGCCGTGTTCAAGGCCATTATCCGCTCTCCCTGGAGTTGGGTGGCTTCCAGTATCCTGACGCTGCCGCCGCCGCTAATGGTGGGCGTAAGCCCCCGCCAGGCGTTCGTAATGTTCAGGCTCGCGGTGGCTATCTCGAACATCTGGAAATACGGGATACCCCACGAGGAACTGCCGGCGAGTCTTGGATTGGTGCCGTTGATCCACTCCTCCTCGTTGAACTTGCCATCTCCGTCCGGATCCGAGCGGCTGCGATACAGGGAGGCCGTGTCCCAGTGATGCACTTCCCATACATCGTGGGAGCCGTCATCATCCCGGTCCGCCTGCGTGCCAGCGCCGTTGCCGTCCATCTCGCCATTGAGGGGGTTGTTGTCGTCCGTCGAGATGTAGTCGTTGACCCAGACGTTGTCGAGATAGGTCCCGTTGCGGAGGGCAAACCTGTCGAACGAGCTCAAGCTCGAATTGATGAAGCTCAACCGCTCGCCCACCATGTAGTCGTCCACGTAGAGGGCCCACTTCTTGCTCGTGTAGTTCTGGAAAACCGTGACGCGGTTGTAGCTCGCCTGGTTAACCGTGCACGTCACAACCGTGGAGCCGCCGACGACCGTCGAGTTCGTGCTCCAGCCACTGGCGGTACGCACGACGGCGTAACCGTTGGAGTTGAAGAAAAAGAACGCCGCGGCGTCGGTGTCGTAGTCGGGCATGCCGGTGGCATACTGGGACTGCCGGCTCGGCTTGACCTTCAAGTCAATCCAGACTCTGGTCGGATTGTCGGACGCAAACGTGTTGGTCGCGCCTTCTTCCGCGGGGACGTACACATACTTGTTCCCCGTGCAGGCGTGGACGGCATTGCTTTGAATCTTGACTCCGGACGACCCCGTCCAGTCAGCACCGCCGCCGCCGGCGGACGTAACAGGATCGTCGTGGGTGTAACTCTCGAAGTCATTGGACCAAGGCAAAGAAGCCCGGCATGGCTGAACCACGGACATGACTACGAGTGCGAGGATCCCGACGACAGGCAAACAGAATCGCGTTGTCGGGAGGATTGCGTGTGTGTGTGACATAGTACAATCTCCAGTTAACGCAGGTATTATCGGGCCAACCCCTACCGTGAGTCAACCAGAAAATGCCAAAATACGATTAAAAACTGAAAGCACCCAAAAGTCAGGAGTCTTTGTCGAGACGCTTCACCATACGGCCCGACTTCCATAACCCCTTGATGATCTGGCCGTTAGAGTAGGTGCAGATCCCCACGCCATCCATCTTGCCGTTGCTGAAATAACCACGGTACTCGTCGCCGGACGGATAGACGTAGCGCCCCTTCCCATGCCGACGCCCGTCAAGGAACTCTCCCTCATATCTTGATCCATTCGAAAATACGTAAGTCCCTTCTCCCGTTCGACGGTCGTCCCTGAACTCTCCTCTGTAAATATCTCCATTGGAATAGGTTAGCTCGCCGAGCCCGTTTCGTTTCCCGTTCAGAAAATGGCCGACGTACTTATTTCCATTCTTGTAGATCATTGTGCCTTGACCGGACATGACGTCCTCCCGGAACTGGCCCTCGTACCGGTCGCCATTGCTGGACGTATACACGCCGTAGCCGTGGAAGAGCCCGTTCTCGAACTCACCTTCGTAGGAGTCGCCATTGGGGAACTTGACGGTTGACGTATCGCGTGCCCGATCACGCCGGTCCGGCGCCTTTATGGCCGCAACGCGGACCTCCGGCACGTTGATTTCGGGTACGGTCATGTCTTCGGGTCCCGGTTCGACAGCCGTGGGCTCTTCAGTCGACGTTGACTCCGACCGGATCTCACCCCCCGCCCTGTTATCGTCCGCGGCGGCTTCACGTCGAGCCGCCAGCCTTTCGTAGCGATCGAGTTTGGCCAACAGTTCCTTCTCGCGGAGCGCGGCCGCGGCCTCAACCTGCCGCAGGCGATACTCCAGCGCCTGGTAGCTCTCCTCCGTGCTGGTATGCTGCGATGCAATCCAGTCGCTGAAGCGCTTGAGGTCGGTCTGAAGCCGAACACGGTTCCTGGTCTGCACGGACACGGTGTTGTCAAACGCCTCGGCCACGTCGTCGTGCTTTCGCGCCAGTGTGTCCAGGTCGTCGGATATGTCGACAACTTCGGAGACGAAAGCCGCCGTACGGTCCTCGACACCTTCCGCGATCTCCGCGGCGCGACGCGAGTTGGCCAAGACGAAGATGCCGATGGACACGAAAAGCACGAGAACGAGCAGTACGAAAAAGAGCGACCCAACGCTGGTAAACAGAAGGACCCGCTTGTGACGGTTTCGCTCCGCCTCGACATATCTCTGGACCACCTCCATGGTGATCACGGGACCCATGGCAGCGGGCGCGTCACCGTCCTCCTCGCGAGTCAAAACGGCATCCGTCGTCGGTATGTCTTCACCTCTATCGGGCACGCGTCTGTCCTCATCCAATGTCACCGTTACCTCGACTGAGATACGGGGATCATCATCTTTGTAACGATCATGGAACCAGCAATGCCCTTAACCTGGGCGCCGGCGGGACTGAGAGACAGTTTTGTCACCCGCAACATCCCTGGAGAGTCCCGAAGGGCGTAGAGAAAGGCAAGCAGCTGATCGTTTTCCGCTTTGAACTGCTTGAGCTCAACCGAGTATTCGTCACAGAACTCCCCCGACTGCGGCTCGCGGTGCTCGCTGGATATGACGGTGACTCCCGTCTGCCGGGCCAGCTCGTGGATCTGCCCCTTCAACTCGTCCTTGGCTTTGCCGGGAAGGGACACTTCCCCGAATCTGCCCTTCAGGCTCTCGTACTCCGAGGCAACTTCCGCCTCATGCTGGAGCACGCGCATGTTGTATGTCAGGTAGGCCTCTTGTTTCTCCGTGTCCAGGGCCAGTTCCTTGAAGTGAGCCAGAACGGGCGACGCGACGAAGCGATCGATCCCGGTGGCGAGAATGAACACGACGGCCACGACAAGACACGCCTTCTCCCGGCCGCTGAGCTTCTCCAGTTTCTCGGCGATTATCACTCGTCCTTCCCTTTCAGCTTGCAGACAACACGGAACCGATAGCGTTTGCTAGTGGGATCCAGAGTAGTTGCGCCGTCCTCTTTTGCATCCTCAAAAACATCTGTTCCATTCAGATTCTTCAGAAGATTCTGTATCTCCGGAATCGACTTCCCGGTACCTTCCAAGGTCGCCTGCGCCTTCAGAAGATCCGTCTCCACGTGGTCGTATGCGATCCCGTCCGGCGTCGCCGCATGAAGCCGGTCAAGCATCCGAATCACAGTGCCTTCGCTGGATGTCCGTCCGAGAATCTTGTTGATTCTCCCTCGCATCATCAAAACCCAGTTGGCGGCGTCGGTCTTGGACGACGTCTCCTCCCGGAGCGAACTCAAATGCTCCCACTGGAGGTAGTAACTCACGGATGCGCAGCAGGACAACGAAACAAACAGGACCATCAGCAGCATCGCAAAACGTGCCGTGCGCCGTGCCCGGCCAAGCAGACGCCGACGAAAGCGCACCGAGTCCGGCACAAACCCGAAGACAAGATTCTGCTGTCCCGCCGCGACCCCCAGGACGGAGGTAAGCGACACGCCCTTTGCCGCGATGTCTGCCAGGGGCTTCCCGCGAGGCTCGCGCGTCACGCAATTCGAGTTGCTCACCTGTTCGACCCGAAGGCCTAGATCGGCTCCCAGCGCGTCGGCAAGTCCCTCGACCGCGGGACTGCCGCCGGTCAGGACAACGTGTTGGGCTGACACTCCTTGAACGTCACTCTGGCAGACCTCGAGCGAACGCCTGACTTCGCCGGCAAACTGTCGAAGCGCCGC
>CAZKRK010000117.1:0-18667 GCA_964555035.1 uncultured Victivallales bacterium
TGACGTGTGTCCCCGTTGGGGACGCTGGGCTGTGACGTGTGTCCCCGTTGGGGACGGGCGGTACATCGCAACGGCAAAAAGGTGTCACGCTCATCTTCCGCTGTGCCGTTCTCTCTATCGACGCGGGAATCCATGTAATCGGCGGAGCAACAAATGGTTGTGACGGCGACACGAGTTGGCGTGACCCGGGAGAGGTAACGATGTCTGAGCATCGGCAGCCAACTCCCGCCACGCTCCCCTACGCGTCTGCGTCGCCCACAAGCTCGCAGTACTCGCGATAGCTCAGAATGACGGAAACCGGTTTGCCTTGCCGCTTGACGACGAATCGCTTCCCGTTCACCGACGTCTGATGCAGCACGTCGCCGAACTGCACTTTCGCCTTGGTTGCCGGTATCGATTCCAAGTCCGCGATCGTTATCCTGGCCTTGGCCATAGCGTATCTCCATTGAACTGTTCGCAGCCTATCACATTGATCGGTTTAGTCGAGACAAGATCAGCTCGTACGCAAGGAGAAGCGTACGGACGCAGAGACTTGCCCTGACAAGGAAATCGGCAAAAAGACATTGACCAAGTCGCTCTATATGGTACAGTCTAATCATATTGATCAAGTTAACCGAAGGACCAAATCCAAAACAGAAGACAGAGGAAAGAAGGAGCGGAGAAGCATGAAGATCAAAATCAACGACATCCCGGCGGGAACCAAAGTCAGCAAGGACGACCTGAAACGCGTCTGCGGCGGATTCTTCCGGCCCAGCCCGTCCGGCGACGGTGTGTCATCGATTGGCACCTGTGCCCAGGACAAGGATCACAAGAGCTGGTCGGATCTGACTTCACTTAACGGTCCCTACAAGTTCTAGGGCGAGTTTCTTTCCATGGAATCCTCGACAGCACCCGGTTCCGGCCTTGCTGTGCCGAGCTCTATACCGGCCCCCTGACTCCCTGGACAAGGGTCCAGATGCCCACGGCGATGAAACCGATTCCAGCAACGATTGACAGCACTCGTCTGTTCAGAAAGTGCGACGCCGCGCCACCGACGGTGACACCGATAGCTGTGGCCAGCACCAGGGCAGACGCGGCTGCCAGGAACACACTGAGCTTGCAGGTCTGTTTGTCGGCGGCAAAGAGCAACGTTGCCACCTGGGTCTTATCGCCGAGTTCCGCCAGAAACACTGTCGCGAATACTGTCAGTAGTATCTTCGGGTTCACATTCTCCCCCATTCATGTCGTACGGAAGCCTGGTGCGCATCTGCTCAGACTGTCTGGAAGCCTGCCCCGGCGCCGGTTGCGAGGCACTCGTCCAGGGGCCTGATACCGTCGGTGCAGGTGGCGTCCGACAGGTTGGAGGCGGCGGCGCACACGGCCATTCGCAGGCACTCCTGGAGCTCGCGCCCTTCGTGCAATCCGAAGAGCATTCCCGCTGCGAACGCGTCGCCGGCGCCGGCCGTGCCAACGATATCTTTCGCCGGTATGCAGACACTGCCCTGGCGCGCTTCCTCGCCTGAGCCGGTTCTGGCCAGAGCCCCCTCGGGAAAATGGATCGCCACCAGTTCGTGAACGCCAAGCTCCAGCAGACGCCGGGCCGCTTCCGAGGCCCGTTCCATGCTTATCTCGCCGTCAACCGTTACGTCGATTCCGGTCGAGCGCGAGGCCTCGAATTCGTTGACGATCAGGTAGTCGACATGCGGCAGGGCAGGCACAACCAGCGCGGCAAAACGGTCGCTGTCCTCACTGACCACGTCCAGGGACGTTTTGAATCCCTGCTCCCGCGCCCGCCGCAGCACCCTCGCGGCCCCGGTCGTGCCGTCATCGGCAAGCTCATCCAGCGCATCCAGCAGAAGCACGTAGCCGAGATGGAATATGCGCGCGGTGGAGGATTCGAAGTCGAAGTGCTCTTCGGCCAGAAGGCTGTTGGCGCCGCGCATGTGAAAGAACGTCCGCCGACCGGTTGACCGCACGGTCATGACGTCGGTAAACGAAGTCGGCGCATCGGCGGTCGTCCGCAACTGCGACGCATCGATCCCGAACCGCTCGCAGTCGCCCCTGATGGTCTTTCCGTCGTCGTCGTCTCCCACCAGCCCCACCCCCGACAGCGGAAACGGCGCTTTCAGTTTTGACAGGTCTATCAGAACATTGTAGGCGGCGCCGCCGGTACCCTTGGACTGGTCCAGAATGCTCGCCAACGCGTCCTGCGCCGGGAACGTGTCGATCATCTTCACGTGATCGATGATCCAGTTCCCCCCGCAGAGAATGCCGTTTCGGTTATCGGAACTTGTCATCGTGTTTCCTCGTACGCGGTCCCAAATCACAAGGCGACCGCCGTCCCCACCCCTCACCCGGTCCTCCTGCGTCGGCCCGACCTCTCCCCCAAGGGGAGAGGTGAATGGCGCGCTTGCCACCTCTCCCCTTGGGGGAGAGGTCGGGCCGACGCAGGAGGACCGGGTGAGGGGTGGTCCAGGCCCGCCCAGCCCCAACACTCCCCCGAACCCAATCGCGAACTCTATCCCCTACTCGTTTCCCTACTCTCTCTTCGAGTAGGGGTAGAGCAAGGGCAGGAGAAGAGCAGCGGTGCAGGCCGGTCGCCGGCCATCAACCTACCCCATGCACCCCGCCAAATACGCCATCGACCGCTGCGCTGCGCCGGTGGGGTCGCCTTCGCGGCGAATCCACTTGTGCACGGCGCCGTCGAGATCCTCGCAGAACAGTTCGGGCACGATGCCGCGTTCATAGCCGGCTTCGCGCAACACGTCCAGCATGTCGCGCGTCTTTGGCCCGATCTGGCCGGTACCGTACTCCCGGCGGTGGTTTTCGCTGAAATGCACGTGGAACAGGCGGCCGCTGGCGACGGTGCGACGCAGATTGGTCACGACGTCTTCGGCCTCCTCCATGTAGGCGTGGCTGACATCCCAGTTGAAGCCAATGTTGTTGCTGCCGACCTCCGCCATCACCTCCATGGCATCGCCAACCGTATTCAGGACATAGCTCTCGAAACGGTTCAGCACCTCGAAGCCGGCCAGAACTCCCTGGTCTTCGGCCCGCTTGGCGATCCGCGCCAGTCCCTCAACAAACCAGGCGCGTTCCCGCGGCGTGAGTCCCGCCCCCGTGAAGTACATGTGGCGCGTGTGCCACGGTCCGCTCAGAATGCCGGGATCGTCCCCGACGGCGACGGCCGCGGCGTAGTCGACAAACCCACAGGCACGCTCCACGGCAGCCCGGCGCTCGTCCGCATCCTCGCCGACCAGGTGCGGACTCGGCTGGTCCGGCCCCAACATGAAGGGATTGAAGCCGCACGCTACCACGCCGAACCCTTTCGCGCCGGCCTTCTCCTTGATGACAGCGGCAGGCGCGAGGTCATCCGGACTGGGCGACGCAAACACTTCTATCACCGGGCGATCTCCGGGAATACCGATTGTGCCGGCCCACTCCAGGAACGCATCCAGGTTGCTCTCGTCAACCGGCAGGGCAAACGCCCACGTGTTGATTCCGAATCGCATCTTCAGTCCTCCATTGGGGCCAGGCCCACTCTCGTCATCGTCCTCTCTCTCAACACACGCGAAAACACGTCCAATGGAGCCGGCGGTCCCCCGCCGTCACAAACACCCGAGGGGGATCCCACCCCCCCCACCGGCGGAGGACCGCCGGCTCCAGTTCTCTCGACACACGCCAAATTCGCTCGGCTACTCGACCGTGACCCACTGCCCCGACTTGGCCGAGGTCAGGATCGCATCGCAGACCTTCTGCGTCTCCTGGGCCTCGCGGAAGGTCGGGCTGATCGACTCGCCCTTGGCGACGCCTTCCAGGAAGTCGGCGACCTGGTGCACGAAGCTGTGCTCGTAGCCGATCTGGAGACCGGGCACCCACCAGTGCTCGAGATAGGGCTGATCGCTGTCGCTGACGTGGATGTTGCGCCAGCCGCGCACGACCGAATCGTCCCCATGGTCGAAGTACTTCAGCCGGTGCAGGTCGTGCAGATCCCAGGCGATCGAGGCGTTCTCGCCGTTGATCTCGAACGTGTAGAGCGCCTTGTGCCCGCGCGCATAGCGCGTGGACTCGAAGATCGCCAGCGAACCGTTCTCGAAGCGGGCCAGGAAAGCGCAGGCGTCGTCGATTCCCACGGCTTCGACCTTGCCGGTGAGGTTGTGCATGCGCTCCTTGACGAACGTCTCGGTCATGGCCGTGACGGAAGCGATCTTGCCGTTGATCCACATCGCGGTGTCGATGCAGTGCGCCAGCAGGTCGCCGGTCACGCCGCTGCCGGCGGCGTCGACATCGAGGCGCCACAGCGCCTCGCCGCCCTGCGGGAGGTCGGTCGCAATGGTCCAGTCCTGCAGGAAATTGGCGCGGTAGTGGAAGATGCGCCCCAGCCGTCCTTCGTCGACGATATTCTTGGCCAGGGTCACGGCCGGCAGCCGCCGGTAGTTATACCAGACGGTGTTCAGGACGCCGGCGTCCTCGACGGCCTTGCACATCTCCTCGCCTTCCTCGGGAGTGCGGGCAAGGGGTTTCTCGCACAGGATCATCTTGCCCGCCGCGGCGGCGGCGATGGCGATGTCCTTGTGCATGTCGTTGGGCGTGCAGATGTCGATCGCGTCGATGTCGTCGCGCTCGATCAGCTTGCGCCAGTCCGTCTCGACCGACTCGTACCCCCACGTGTCCGCGAACGCCTTGACGCGTTCTTCGTTGCGCGCGCAGGCCGCCTTGAGCACGGGCTTGTACTCGAGGTCAAAAAAGTTGCTCACGCGAGCGTACGCGTTCGAGTGCGCGCGCCCCATGAAACCGTAGCCGATCATTCCAATGTCGAGATTCTTCTTCGCGCTCATTGTTCTCTCCTTACTCGCTCCAACCGTGAGCGTTGCGCACGTCGACCATCGCGGCCAGAATGTCGTTCCAGATGCCCGGCGCCAGCATGATCTCGTTCGAGAACATGCAGCCGTCCCAGCAGAGGTGCCTGATGCGTTTCGTCACGTTGCCGTCCTCGTCACGCAGCCACTGCCCGGCCGCCCAGGTGATGTCGAGCTTGCCGTTGGGATCGTTCGGGACGCAGTGCTTGCCCGTCTTATCGTGCGAGCCCTGGCCCTTGACGGTGCCGTCGTTCTGGGCCACGTGGAAATCGATCGTCCACGCGCGCAGGGCCGACACCAGTTGCTTGTAGGCCGCCTGGAAGGTCGCCTGGTCGTTCCAGTCGAAGTCCGCCGGCAGTATCGCGTCGTCCGGCGCGTTGTAACCGAGCAGATACAGCATGCTGTGCGCCATGTCGGCCTGGAATCCCAGGGTCTGCGGACGGTCGACCGCCTCGAGCAGCTTGACCATCTCCTTCCAACTGTGCATGCCGCCCCAGCAGATCTCGCCCTCGGCCGCCAGGCGCTCGCCATGCTCTTCGGCCACGTCACAGGCGCGGCGGAAGGTGTCGGCGATCAGCGCCGTGTTGCCCTCCGAATCCTGCGCCCACGTGGCGGGATCGATGCAGGAATCGATCCGGATGACTCCATCCGGCCGCACACCCAGCGCCTTCAGTTTATTGCCGATCACGCATGCTTTGCGGACCTGCTCAACGAAGCCCGCCCGCTTGTCCTCGGTTCCCGTGGTCGGGTTCCCCCAGACAGGCGCCACCAGCGAACCGGCGACCAGGTTCCCGGCCTGCAGCTTCCCGGCGAGCTGCTCCAGGTCCGCATCCGTGGAATCGATGTCCACGTGCGGAGCCATCAGGAACAGATCGACGCCGTCGAATTTCACGCCGTCGACCTCCGCCGCGGCAGTGAGGTCGATCATCCGGTCCAGTTCGATGATGGCGTCGGGCGTGTCCGGTCCCTTTCCGACTACGCCGGGCCAGGTTGCGTTGTGCAGTTTCGGATAGTTGTTGGTGTCGCTCATGGTACTCCTCCTCCTGATTCGGTTAAGGCTGCAGATTCAGGTCCGGGTTTTCCGGACCAAAGTGTTTCAACATCACGATGGGGTCGGTCGGGGACGGATTGACGATTGTCACCCCTTCCACGGCGGCCGCTTCGCTCACAAAGTACTCGTCGTGACTCAACTGGCCGTAGCGGAGCAGGGCGGGCGTCTCGATGTCCCATACGCCCATCTTGCCGTGCCCCTGCATCATGATCATACCGTAGGCCGCGGCATCCTCGATCGTCACGGTGGCTCCCGGCAGCACCGTCAGCTCCTTGGCGCTGAACGCGTCGGACTTGTAGCAGATCCACTTGTCGACGTAGCCCTCCGCTTCCATCTCCTCGAGCGGCTTGACCGGAAGCGGCGCCATGAAGCGGTTGGCCTGGAAGCTGGGATCGACGTTGAGTTCCCAGTCGATGACATCGACCAGGTGATCGAAGTCGCCCATGCGGTCCTCGGGCGTGTCTTTCCAGAGCAGCTCTTCGGGGACAACGGTTGTTTCCGCCAGGGACTGGTACATGGCGAAGACGTCCGAGGCCTTCTGGGGCTCGTACGTGCAGAAGCTGCCCGGCGCGTGCAGCACACCCGGCGGCACGTCCCAGCCGGTGCCCGGGTCGAGTCGATACGCGCGGGAGAGGTTCGTGATCTTGTTGTCGCCCTTGGTGAAGTTCACCAGGCATTCGCGCACCTGCTCCCTGGTCGTGCCCGGGTTGAAGCCGAAGAAGGTAAACGGGAACCGCCCGCCGTGGTTGTTGACCTGCGGCGGGAAGTAATACGCCTCGGGTTTGCCCATCTGCCCGGTCAGTTGCGCGTGCTCGTCGCGGTGGTGTACGTGGTGCGGCAGCGGCCCCAGGTTGTCGAAGAACTTGGAGTACATCGGCCAGCAGCCGTAGGCCTCCCAGATGCGATCGCCGACCAGCTCGTCCTTGAGCTCACTGACCGCGTCGCGCAGCAACACCTGCCCCCGGCTCGCGCCATCCTCGAAGACAACGAAACTCAGCCCCTCGTGCTCGGCCGTCAAGGGGCCGTTGTCGGCGGGCGTCGTCGAAGAGAACCAGCGTTCGTCGATGCCGCCTCGCTCGCCGCCCAGGGCGTAGTAGTCGTCGGGGTGCAGTTTAATTCGTCTGCCCGGGATGCAGAACGATCGCGGCACCCAGTTGGGGGCCAGCCGCACAATGCCGTTGCCCTGGTCCAGGGCCTTCTTTGCCAATTCACTCTGGCTCATCTGGTCGTCTCCTGTCTCTACACTACACGCGCACAAACGGCACGCTATCCGGTTCAAGCACCGACGTCAAGGGGGGAGGTAACACGGATTCGGTTCGCCTCTCCCCAACCGCTCGCCAACGAGCTAGACGGTGTCCGCAAAGGCCCGCGCGGATTTCGCGGCGCGTGGAGGAGCAGATTAAGCAGAAAGATCAAGCATGCCCATCGACTCTTAATCTATCTACCTAATCTTTCTACTTAATCTCCCTCCTTGAGCTCCGCCTTACCGACATAAGACGTGGCGACGCCTAGCGCACCTACCACACCGAGCTCGGTCAGGGCGGACAATCCTGCGCCCCCCCAACTCGAGAGCCACGCGCGTCGCGGCCAGTGCCATGACGGGGTCTTTCCCGAGGAGTGCTTCCGGCAGTAGCCGAACACCTTCATCGCCCTTTGCAAGCACAGCTCCCCGTAGCGCCGCTGCACGAACCTGATGCGGAGCCTTCTTCAGTACCCGTAGGCGATCATAGAGGGCCATCGCCCTGTCAGTACCACTCCCAGACGCAACCACCCCCAAGACCGCCACACACGCCAAAACAGTACGGACCTCACTTCTCACGCGTTCACCCCCACCCCTATTCAGTGACTACTCTCTGCCCCCGGCTTTGTCCAACGCAACCCGGGCACGTCGCTTGGTTTGCCGGTTCGCGGTCGTCTTGCAGACCTTCGCCATGGCTTCAGCCACGGCCGAGCGGTCCTTGCGACCCAGTTTCTCCGCCACGCTCACCGCGGCCAGGCAGGCCTCTTCCTTCAGGCCCGGCTTGTCGACATGCGCCATGGCAACACTCAAAGCCCCCGGCACGCGGAGGTCCGCCAGGGCCGACAGGGCCAGTCGTCTTTCGTCGTCGCGCTCGCACAACTCCAGGACATCCTTCACAAGCGCCAACTTCTCGTCCGCCGGAGCATTGTGGCGCGGGATCAGCCGGCAGCAGCCGCGCAGCGCCAGGACCTTGCTCCGGGTCGACGTGGACTTGCGAGCCATCGCGAGCAGCGCGGGCAACACTTCAACGCCGGGCCAATCGCAGAAGACGGTCTCCGCCTCGCGCTTCACGTCCGCATCGCCACTCGCCATGGCCGAACGCACAACAGCCAGCGCTTTCCCGCCACCCGCCGATTCGAGAACGCGCAGCAACGCGACCTTTGCCGCGCCGCCGGCTTTGTCAAATGCCGCGCACAGCTTGTTCACGACCTCATCGGGCATGGCGCCGGCCCGGATGGCAATCACCCCGCTCTCGTCCACGGTCTCGCTGAAAGTGGCGCCATCCACGCTGTAGTCCACGCGCAGCTTCTTGCGAGTGCCCTGGGCGGGATCGCCACCCAGGGGACCGTTGGACGCTGCCACGCTCAACTTGCCCTTTGCCACCATCGCGGCCACCGTCCTGGTAACGTCCCTGGCCTTTCCGTCCGGCAAGTCGCCGTATAAGGCCTTCACGATCTTGACGCGACCCGGGTCCGACTGCGCCATCCGACCGCAGGTGGCCGAAAGTGCCGCCGCGGCAGACTTGAGCACGCGCGCGCTGTCGGCGCGAGTGAGGATATCGAGCAACATCGGGAACTCTTCCGGACCCGCGGATTGCGCAAGCACGCCCAGACTCGCGGCGCGCACCTTTTCGTCGCCCTTACGAGCGGCCGCGACCAATGCCGGCAGGGCGCCGCCGGACGACCGGCGGCGTCCGAGCAGCCGAATGGCGGCGAGCCGGATGTCCGCGTTCTCCGCTTTGAGCATCTCCGCGAACGCGGCGTCTACTTCGGGGCCCTCCAATGCGGCCAGCGCGTTTCCGGCTATTCCGGCCACGTCATTGTCCGCATCGCCCTGCAGCTTCACGAGCACGGAGAGTGCCCGGCCGTCGCCGAGCTCTGCCAGCGCGCGCACGGCTGCGATACGTGCCGCTTTCTCGCCCTTTTGGGCCAGTCCGATCAACCCCGGCAACGCCTCGGCATCGCCGCGCCGCGCCAACGCCTGCGCGAGCAGCACCTGCGTATCGGGCGGGAGCTTGCCGAGCTCTTCGGCCAACGCAACCGTGGCCTTGCGTCCGGACAGTTCCAGTGCGGTTCGCGCGGCTGCGCCCACCACACGGAAGTCATCGCTGCGCAGGGCCTCCAGCAGCAGCGGCAGGCCGGCCTCCCCTCTTGTCAGTACGGCGCCGCGCAGGGCCGCGGTCCGAACCTGGTGCGGCGCGGCCTTGTAGCCCCGCAGGCAGTCGTAGATCGCCGACGCTTTCTGCTGCTCGCCCCCGGCCGCAAGCGCCTCGGCACAGCGGAACAGGCCTTCGACAATCGCCGGCCGCCGTTCGGGAGAAGCCGCGCTCCGCGCGCTCGCCAGCGCGTCGGCGGCAGCCGCGGAGCCGATGCGCCCCAGCGAGCGTGCCGCCGCAGCGGCCACCTCGGCATCGTCCGATCCGAGCAGCTTTGCCAGAGCCTCCGTAGCCGCCTTGTCGCGCCGCACGCCGATCGAGCCGATGACGCCGACAAGCCGGCGCCCCTTCAGCTTTCCCAGCGCATCACGCAAGGCCGCCTCCACCTCGGGACCGGGGATCGGTTCGAGCGCGTAGCGCGCCATGTGCGACAGCTCCGCGTCCCCCAGCATTGCCGCCAGCGTGGGAACGGACTTCGCCGTGCCGACCAGCACCAGCTCGCGGCACGCGGCGTCCTTCTCCTTGCGCGAAGCGTTGGATTTCAGGACGGCGATCAGGTCGTCCTCGCTACGCTCGGCCTGTTGCCCGAAAACCGCGGCGACCGTCACCAGCACCGTCATGCAAACCGCCTGCAAACATGCGTGTCTTCTCATCATTATTCAGTATCTCCCACATTACCGGCCGAGACGGCCGGCTCCAGTTTTTTCAACTACGCCAAACCACAACCAATGGAGACGGCGCTCCTCCGCCGCTACAACACCGGCCGAGACGGCCGGCTCCAGATTTGTCGCCATTTCAGACGATGTACGGTTCCCGCATCGCGCGTGAACGCAGGCGGTTGGCTTCAGGGTCGTCAATGAACTCCGCCTTGACCGGATCGAAGCGCATGTCGCGCTTCAGCCACATGCAGATGTTCGCGCAGTGGACGGTCGTCATTGACCGGTACATCGCTTCGGGATTGGCCACGGTCAGGCGGCGCGACTTGACGCAATCGAAGAAGTCGCGCACGTGGTTCAACGGCCGTTGCGTACGCATCTGGTAGTCGCTGAGGATCTTGGGCACCTCGCCCAGCATTGACGGTGAGGAAACGTCGGGCTTCGAGTATCCGTCGGCGCTGGCGCACCAGCCTTCGTCGCCGTCGAAGCGCATGCCGCATGAACCGCGCCAGAGCGCCTTGCCCCGCGACAGGATCAACTTCGTCCCGTTGGCGAACTTGGCCACCATGCCGTCGCCGGAGTCGTTCTCCACGTACCCGTACTCGACCGGCGCCGTGTCGAGCGCGTCGAGGCCGGCCTGGGCCTGGGCAAAGGTGTGCGATCCCCATTCGCCGATGCAGCTCGTGTGGAAGTCGTAGTAGCCGCGCCACCGGCCGCTGACGTAGGACTTGTTGTAGGGGCGCCACGGGCACGGGCCCAGCCACGCTTCCCAGTTGACTTCGTCCTTGGGCGGCAGCGGCTCCTCCGGAAGCCAGGTGTGTTTGAGCTGGGCCGAGTCCCACGGCGCGATGTGGGCGTAGGCGGTGTGCACATTACCGAGCCGCCCGCCGCGGGCCATCTCGATGCAGGCCACGAAGGTTCCCACGCTGAGCCGCTGCGTACCGGTCTGATAGACGCGTCCGTAGCGGCGCGCGGTCTCGACCACGGCCTGCCCTTCGGCGATCGTCATGCAGGAAGGCTTCTCGGTGTAGACGTCCTTGCCGGCCCGCATGGCCTTGATCGACGCCAGCGCGTGCCAGCGGTCACCCGTGGCCATCAGAATGGCATCGATGTCGGTTCGGGTGGCGAGGAACTCGTCCATGTCCGGGTACATCTTGCAATCGGTATTGCCGTACTTCTGGTCGACCATTTTCTTGATGGCCTCGCGGCGTGACTTACGGATGTCGCAGATCGCCACCATCCGCACGTCCTTTTCGCCCATCATCCAACGCAAAACGCCCGTGCCGCGCCCGCCGAGACCGATGGCGCCGAGCACGATGCGCTCGCTGGGACGCACGGCGCCGTTCAAGCCCAACGCGGACCCGGGAATAATCGCGGGTGACGCCACGGCCGCGCCGCACGCCGCGACACGCTTCAGGAAACGTCTCCGCGTCAGACGCTCCGAGGGTAGTTCTGGTGCTACGGGGACAGGCATAGGGTTTCCTCCTTGCGCCGGGGATGCAATCCGCACGCTGAATGGGGTGAACAAGAACGGATGACTATGAAGCAAGAAGGCGCGCAAAGTAAACTCCCATTCCGGTGGCAAACCCGCCATTTTCGGTTGACATCCGGGCGTCCCATTGCCAACGTGTCCCGCTAGTGAAACGAATACCCTCAATTCTGCTCGCGATCGAAGATTCACGCGCCTACGGGCGAGGTCTGCTCAGGGGGATCAGCAAGTATGCCCGTGTTCACGGGCCCTGGCTCTTCCAGACGCGCCCGGAGTTCTATCACAGCGGCAGCCGCACGAAACTGTCCGACCTCAAGAATACACGCGTCGACGGCGTGATCACCCGCGAGCTACCTCCCCACGACATGAAGCGGGTCCTCGCTCTCGGCGCCCCCGTAATCGTTGCCAGCCACATGACGCTGGAACCGGACCTGCCCTCCATCATGACGGACTGCGCCATGATCGGCAACATGGCCGCCAGGCATTTCCTCGACCGGGGATTCAGTCACTTCGCCTACTGCGGACTCGAGGAGATGTTCTGGTCCCGGCGACGCGCGGCCAGCTTCGCCAGGGTCATTGCGGACGCAGGCTATGACACGCAGCACTACAAGCAACCTCGCGCCAAGACGGAACGCCTCTGGGGGAAGGAACAGTTCATCATGGCCCAATGGCTGGAGCGGCTTCCAAGACCGACGGCAATCATGGCGTGCACCGACGATCGCGCCCGGGACCTCGTCGAGGCCTGCGAAATCGCCGGACTCAATGTACCCGAAGACGTCGCCATCCTGGGAGTCGACAACGACGATCTCGTATGCGACCTCGCCGGTGTTCCCATCTCCAGCGTCGCTCTCAACGTCCAGAGAGCGGGATTCGAAGCCGCGGAGCTTCTGGCGGTCCTCATGGACGACAGGAAGCCGCGCAAGCGAACCGTTCCGGTCGTACCGACTCATGTGGAGGTCCGCCGTTCCTCCGACATCCTGGCCATCGAGGACCGTTACGTGGCCAAGGCCCTGGACTACATCAATTCCCACGTTGACGAACCGCTTCTGGTATCTGAAGTCGCCCGCGCCGTTGCTCTACCGGAACGCAACCTGTTCGACCGTTTCCGGTGTGCTCTCGGACGGTCCGTCCACGACCACATCACGCGCGCCCGAATCGAGCGAATCTGCTGGATGCTGGAGAACACCGCGCTCTCCCTTCTCGACATCGCCCTGGCCATGGGACTCCCGGACGACAAACACCTTTCGCGCTATTTTCGCCGTCAGAAGAACATGGCCCCCGCGGCCTGGCGGCGGCAGCACTTCGGCAATCCGTAGCCGGACAGTCGCGGCACGGGGATGGGTGGGGCCTACCACAAACTTCGATCCCCGCCCGGTCATCCCGAGCGCAGCGGAGCGGAGTCGAGGGATCTCGAGAACTGCCAAGCACGTCCGGCGTGGTTTCCAATCCCCGAGATCCCTCGACTCCGCTACGCTGCGCTCGGGATGACAGGGCGGGTTTGCAGTTTCCCTGCCGAATTGCCTCGGAAGCGCAACGTAGCGGAGGCGGGTGAGAGGCAGGCCCGCGGTGTCTCTACCCATGAACCGCTGTACTATGAAAACACCTTGCCAGAAACACGATAATCGAGCAATATCAGGGGAAAGCTGAGGCTCGCGCATGAACAGCACTCCGGAGTCAGAGACACATCCGACGCACAACGGGCATACCACGCACCAGGAATTCGTCCGCCGTGCGCTGGAACATGCGCTCTGCGGCATCTACGTCTATGACGTCGTCGACGGTCACAACGAATACATCAACCCCCAGTATACCAGGATCACCGGCTGGACGCTTGACGAGATCAATGCGATGGCCAGTGATGAATTTGCGGAGCTGTTCCATCCGGACGACCGGGAGCGGGTTTTCGCCCACATGCAAGAGGTCCTGACGGCCCGGGACGGGCAGACGCTGGAGATCGAGTACCGCTTCAAGGACAAGGGGGGGAACTGGATCTGGTGCCTGTCGCGGGACACGCCCTTCGATCGGGGCGAAGACGGCACGGTTACCCACTTCACCGGTACTCTCCTGGACATCACCGAGCGCAAGCAGGCGGAAGAGGCGGTGCAAAAGAGCCGCAAACGGTTGGGTGACATGGAAGCCGTGGTCAACGGCAGCCCCTTCGTCATCTTTCTGTGGCGGGCCGAAGCGGAAGTGTGGCCGGTCGAATTCGTGAGCGAAAACGTCGAACATCTCACCGGGTATACGGCGAAGGAGTTCATGTCGGGCGAGGTGTCCTGGCCGGGGATCACGCATCCGGACGACGAAGGCCGCCTCGAAGCCGAGGTCGCCGGCTACTTCGAACGCGGGGAGTGGCAGTGGTCCCAGGAGTACCGGCTCATCAAGAAGAGCGGCGACGTGGTGTGGGTACAGGACTGGAACCGCGCCATTCTCGATGACGCCGGCAACATCGCCAGCGTCCAGGCCCTGGCCATGGACACTACCGAGCGCAAACGCCGGGAGGAGAGCCGGCGCGAGATGGAAGTGCGTCTGCAGCAGACACAACGGCTGGAGAGCCTGGGGGTACTGGCGGGCGGCATCGCGCACGATTTCAACAACATCCTGATGGGCATCATGGGCCACGCCGACCTGGCCATGGAGGACCTTTCGGCCATGTCTCCCGCCAGGGCGAGCGTTGCCGAGATCAGGACGGCCTCCCTGCGCGCGGCGGAGTTGTGCTCGCAGATGCTGGCCTACTCCGGCAAGGGCTCGTTCGAGAGTAGCGACATCGACCTTGGCGGGCTTATCGGTGAAGTGTTGCACATGTTGAAGACGTCCATTTCCAAGAAGTGCATTCTCAACCTCAACCTGGAGAAGGAGCTGCCGTGCATGCACGGCGACCCGGCACAGATACGCCAGATACTGATGAACCTCGTGATGAACGGGTCCGAAGCCATCGGTGACCGCAGCGGGGTAGTCACGATCTCCACCGGCGCCATGGACTGCCCGGCCGAGTATCTTGCCGAGAACTACGTCGATGAGGCCCTGGAGCCCGGACTGTATGTCTACATAGAGGTGTCCGACACCGGCTGCGGAATCGACCCGGAAGCGCAGCGGCACATTTTCGAGCCCTTTTTCACGACCAAGTTCACCGGACGCGGCCTGGGACTGTCGGCAGTCATGGGGATCGTGCGCGCGCACAACGGCGCCCTCAGGGTCTACAGCGAAGTCGGCAAAGGGACAACGTTCAAGGCGCTCTTTCCGGCGGCGACCGGTCCGGGGCAAGAGAGCGAGACGCACCCTGAAGAAGGGGGCTGGACAGGGACCGGGACGGTACTGCTGGTTGACGACGAAGAGAGCGTGCGCGCCGTCAGCGGCAAGCTGCTGCAGCGCCTGGGACTGGAGGTTGTGACCGCCGCGGACGGGAAAGAGGCCATCGCCGCGTACCGCGAGCGCCAGGCGGACATCGACGTCATTCTGCTGGACCTGACCATGCCCCGCATGAACGGGGAAGAAGCCTACCGTGAACTCCGCAAGATCGATCCCGCCGTCCGCGTGGTGCTCGCCAGCGGCTACAGCGAAAGCGACGTGTCCGCGCGCTTCGCCGGCAAGGGCCTCGCCGGTTGCCTGCAGAAACCTTACTCACTCGCCAAGCTGCGCGGGCTTCTTTCGGGCCTCCTGCCGGGCGCAACTCCGCCCGACGCAACCTGATACCGTACCGCCCCGCCGGTCCCACCTGCAATTTGCTACACACTCGCGGTCTATTCAAACTGGAGGGGACATGCGAGCGGACTCGGCGGAACTTGAGGCCGGACGGACGACTCTACATAACAACGCCGAACTACGCCTCGCTCTACTGGCTTATCCCCATCCTGAAGGGCAACACGTTCCACGATCCGCTTGACGAAAAGGCGGGCCTCTACAAGTTCATCGAGATCAACGGCCGCCCCTGGGGATGGCACACTCTCGCCAAGGCCGCCGGCGCCAACATCCCCTACGCCATGTTCTGCCACCTCACCGATCGCGAGCTGCCGGTGGTTGAGCTCCACGACGCGAAGTGGATGCGCATCCTCACGGACGCACCGACCGCCCTGCGGGAAATCGCGCGCGGCAACCTCCCGCTCACCACCTACCTCGGCCAGCTCTTCGGCCGCAAGGAGTGCGCCGTGCTATCCTGGAAGGATCCCCTGCCCTTTTTCGCGGAAATTGCCCTGCTGCCGTACTTGATTTGGAACAGGGTGTTCTGATTGATGATTGGCAAACGTAGGTCCGATTTGCAATCGGACCCGAACCGCGCCGGTTTCTCCCAATGACGGAGGGACGCCAAATCCGGGCGGCGTTGGGTCCGATTACAAATCGGACCTACGTTTGACGCCAGACAAACACGGGCACTATAGTCACCCAACTGTTTGCCGAGGGTAAACCGGCATGGCCTACATCGCATTTGCGCTCTTCGTTTCCGTTGCCCTTTTCGCCTTGGGACGGAAATGGGACTTCAGAAAGCACACCGTCCAGCTCTGGACAGGCCTGATGCTGATAGCCGGCGCCACGTTCATGGCGGGACTCACAGTTGTCTGGCCGTCACTCCACACCTGGGCACTGTTCATTCTCGGAAGCGGCGCCGCCTTCGGGATCACGTTGCTCCGCATCCTCTATCTCTTCTACCGCGATCCCGAACGCACGCCTCCCACGGACGACCGCATTATTGTCTCGCCTGCCGACGGCCGCATCGTCTACATCAGTGAGGTCGCAGACGGCACCTTCCCGTTCGCCGTCAAGAAGGGACGCAGCATTCCGATAAGCCAGTTCACCTCCGAGGATTTCCCGGCGGAGGAGTTCGTCCACATCGGGATCGAAATGACCGAAGCGCTGTTGGAAAACGAACGCGTTTACACCCTCATTCGGGGTCCCGAGCTCACGCTCGGCATGCTCCAGATCGCATCCCGCATGGTGCGCCGGATCGTCCCATTCGTCGCCGAAGGCGACGACATCACCATCGGCAAACGCATCGGCACGATCCGGTTCGGCTCCCAGGTCGACCTGCCGATCCCCAGAAGTGACTCCCTGGAAGTCCTGGTCAAGGTCGACGATGCGATGCGGGCGGGAGAGACGGTGCTGGCGAGGTACTGACCGAAACTCCCAATCACGCACTTTTTTTGCCCAATTCCTTGACACCGACCGCCCCGCTAACCTACTGTCACCGGGTTTTTCGGGCACAAACCAGGGGTGGACTATGCCCTTGGAAGGTAATCAGAAGGAAGAATCTGCGATGGACGCTTATGCAGTAATCGAGACCGGTGGCAAGCAGTACCGAGTCCAGAAGGACGACGAACTGCGGGTTGAACGCTTGGACGCAGAGGCGGGTGCCACGATCGAATTGGACCGCGTACTGGCCGTTTCGGACGGGGAAAACCTGCAAGTTGGGACACCGACCGTAGCCGACGCCAAGGTCACAGCTACGGTAGTGGAGTGCGTTCGCGGCGACAAGGTCGTCAACTTCAAGAAGAAGCGCCGCAAAGGATACACCCGCAAGATCGGGCACCGCCAGGAGCTGATGGTGCTCAAGATTGACGCTGTCCAGTAACCGGTCCCTGCCGGCAGGCGGCAGCGGCAACCAGGAGACAAACCATGGCACATAAGAAAAGCGGCGGCAGCGCAAAGAACGGACGCGAGAGTCGCTCCAAACGCTTGGGCATCAAACGCTACGCGGGCCAGCGCGTCAGCGCGGGTTCCATTCTCGTACGCCAGCGCGGAACCAAATTCCACCCCGGACAGAACGTGAAACGCGGTAAGGACGACACGCTCTTCGCGCTCAGCGATGGCACGGTCCAGTTCGAGAAAGGCGGCAAGGTGGTCAGCATTGTGGAGACCGAAGCCGCCACGGCATAGCGACGAGTTCAACCTTGTCTTGATGGAACAGAGAGAAAAGGCTGCGTCCCCCGCCGAGGGTGAGACCAGCCTTTTCTTTGTATAGGATGAAGAGCCGCAAATTCATCGATCATGTCAGGATCTTTGCCCACGCCGGCAACGGGGGCGACGGGTGCGTCAGCTTCCGCCGCGAGAAGTTCGTGCCCAAGGGCGGTCCGGACGGCGGTGACGGCGGACGAGGCGGTCACGTTATCCTGCGGGGCGACAAGGACGTCGACTCACTGGTCGCTCTGTACTTCTCCCCGCACCAGCGCGCCAAACACGGTGGGCACGGCAAGGGCAAACAACTCCACGGCAAGAACGGCTCCGACCGCATCGTCAAGGTGCCCCTGGGCACAGAGGTGTGGGACGCGGACACGGACGTACTCCTCGACGACATCGTAACGGCCGGCCAGGAGTGCGTGGTCGCGCGTGGCGGACGCGGCGGGCGTGGAAACGTCCACTGGAAATCGTCGACAAACCAGGCGCCGCGGGAGCACACCGACGGCGTGCGCGTCGAATCCGTAACCCTTCGCCTGGAGCTCAAGATTGTGGCTGACATAGGCCTGATCGGCTTCCCCAACGCAGGCAAATCGTCCCTGTTGACGCAGGTCAGCGACGCCCACCCCAAGATCGGCGCCTATCCGTTCACCACGCTCAATCCCATCATCGGCACGATCGTTTTCGAGGACTACACGCGCGCTACCGTGGCAGACATACCCGGACTGATCGAAGGCGCACACGAAGGAGTCGGGCTCGGACACGCCTTTCTGCGACATGTCGAGCGCTCGCGATTCCTCGTCTACGTGATCGACGTGGCCGGCGTAGACACGCGCGAACCGTATGACGACTACGCAAAACTGCGCCGCGAGCTGGAACTGCACCGGGAAGACCTCGTCAGACGCCCGTTTCTGGTTGTTGCCAACAAAATGGACCTCCCGCAGGCCGAGACTAAGCTGACCGAGTTCGCGCGAGCGACCGGGACCGATCCCATCCCGCTCTCCGCCGAAACCGGTGAAGGCATTGACAAACTCAAAGCCAGAATCGAGGAACTGGTAAAGGCCGGAACGGGCGAGTGACTCCGGGCGGGGGGACTGACCAGAAACTTGTCATGTTCCGCCCTGCGACAGGGATAGATTAGAGTCTGAACCCGCAGGTTCTGTGCGTTTTGCGTAGAAGGACGGGAGATCCGTCAGACCAGCGCCGTTGGGATAGGAATGAAAGGCAGAAAAATGGGCTGGCAGAAAAATGACTCTCTCAATATCCCCATCTTTCTGCCAACCCATTTTTCTGCCTTTGAATCACCACAAGGCGGGCCGGGGCCCACAACCCAAGTTGCCCGGCCCTTCGCGGTT
>CAZKRK010000118.1:0-18543 GCA_964555035.1 uncultured Victivallales bacterium
TTCCCTGGCGTTTCAGGCCAAAATCGGCCGCCGACCCTTTTCGGATGGGGTCTAGTTAGGCTCGCAGTCCGAAACCGTGCCGAAGGCTCTGGTTCGGACGGAGTGCCGTGGATCGGTCGGAGCGCAACGGAACTTCCGACCTTTCGATACAGCCCCGTCGGGACCGCGGAGCGGGCCCGGGTGAGGGGAGGGGGACTGGTCGCCCTACCGACGATTCGAGACCCCCGCGAACTTTTTTCTCTTTTTCACTTGCGCGCGCCGTGCGTATCACTATTATTCCGGCGTTCTTCTTCGAAGAACTGTGGGGGCGTAGCTCAATTGGTTAGAGTCCCAGACTGTCGATCTGGTTGTCGCGGGTTCGAGTCCCGTCGCTCCCGCCACTTTCTACAGACCTTCATGCGCAATCGACGCATGAAGGTCTTTCTCTATCAGGTACTTACGGAAATCGATACGGAGTGCGGTTTCAGTACCGAAGATCCACTTCCACTCATTTTCCACTGGAATCCTCCAGCTTGGCAAATTCCTCTCGCAGATCATCCTCACGGATCACCTCTGCATAATGCAGAATCATGCTTTCGGTCTCTGTGGCCTTAAAGATGGAAAGCCGTTTATAGATGTTCGCTATGGATCGATTGACATTGAGGAGTTCAGATCATAGGGCGTTGTTAAGCCAGCCCAAACCCTCGACCTCGGAACTATCGCATGCCCTGCTGAGCCAGTCGATCCAGGTTGGGCGTGGCGATGCCCGGGGCCGTGGCGCCGTAACAGCCGAGATCGCCATAGCCAAGATCGTCGGCCAGAATCACCACGACGTTGGGCAGCCTCGCGGCGGCAGAAGCCGACCGGGCGGCCCCCACCAGCCGCCCGTCTTCGCTGAAGTCATCCCAGAAATCGAGCATGGTGTCGCCCCAACTCAGTTGAGCCCACGCCGTGCGCCAGGTCGTATCAAGTGATTCATCAGTGGCCAGGGCAATGGTGCCCCATGCACTATGATCCTCCGGAACGCCATCCGAACGCATCAGGATGCCCTGAACCCCATCTCCCCGCTGAGAGTCATTGCGGTTGTCGGCCGGACCGTACTCGTGCATGGTTGCGTAGCAGTTCTTCTCGCCGACATGCCGATCCGCACCGATGTAGTTGGGCAGAGAGAAGCAGACGGAAGCCTCGACCTTCTTCCCTGTTGTATTGTTCATCAACTCCCAGTCACGGAGGTCCCCGCGCCCACCGAGGGACACCGTCCCGGTGCCGATACCACCGATCGGCATCGCCAGGCGGAGCAGATGGTTACGTGTGTATGATTTGAGTGCGGGCCACTCTTTTCGTCCAGTTGACATAGCTATTCCCTATTCGATCGCTCGTACTGTCAAAACTGACAGTACTCTTTCTTGTCCAATTCTCTTTCCTATAGGGGGTTAGCCGTATCTTGACCTTCTCCCCCGTTTTTCTGGCCCGCCACAGACCCAACAACCGGAGATTAGGGCGAAAGATTAAGGCGAAAGATTAGGGACGAAGAGCCATAACCTTAATCTTTCGCCCTAATCTCCCGTTCTGACGCGGATTCCGACCTTTCAAGCATGGCCAGAGATCGACGATCCTCGTTTCATACTATTCATAAGACGTTTGGACAGTTCCGCTTTGGCGGCCGCCCCATTGTGGAGTGGAGGAGCCGATGGACTCAACTTCCGGGAGGACGAGGCCGTCATGGATAAATCATACATGGATGTCGAGGATCTGGACGTCTATCGGAGACTCTGCAAGCTGCACATCGAAGTCTGTGACCTGAGTCATGACTGGCCGCGGGAAGAGCGCTACGAACTGGGATCACAGGTGCGGCGCTCTTCGAACAGCTCCCCGGCACAGTTGGCCGAGAAGCACGACGACCGCCATATCCGCAACAAAATCGAGGGTGTGAATCGAAGCAGGGGTGAAGCGGGCGAAACAATCCACCACTTGTTCATGGCCAAGCTCAAAGGATACATTGATCAGTCCGTGTATGGATCCTACCGCAGCCGTTACAAGGAATGTATCCGGATGCTGAACGGTCTCGAGAAGTCACTGGAGAAGCACCTGCCAGAGTCAGAGCGGCGGTGGCCTTCCCGAGACAAGCCCGGGACTCAAGCGCCTGAAGCCGGTACTCTGACGGCCCGTCCCCTGTCACTCCACCTTCTCCAACACAAAACAGTCCACCCCGACCATGTACGCCTTCTTGGCCTTCTCGTTGGCGCCGGTGATGAGGAATTGGATTGCGTTTTCGCCGGTAACGAGGTCGGCCTCACCGAGCGCGATCATCTCCGCGATGACGTCGGGGTTGTAGAGATCCAGATCCTTCAGGATCGCGTTGCCGTTAACGGCAACGGTGACGATGGCGTAGTCGTCCGCCTTGGTGAGGTTGGCTTTGACTGTGTAGCGGCCGGCTTCGATACCCTTGAGCTTGACGGTCAGGCGATCGTCCGGTTTCGCTTCGGTCCACCAGACTTGCTCGCCACCACTCCAGATTTCCTCGCGCCACGTTTGGGCCTGCGTCTTGCCGCCCGTGCATTGGGCGATCTGGAGCTTCTCCGCTTCGATGGCTTCCGGGATGCGGAAGACCTCCACAAGGTCATCCTGTTTGCGGGCGATGGGCAGCGCCGCACTCTCCGGATCGGCATCAACGTTGCACGTGGCGCCGGGCCGCGCATACCAGAAGGTGGCCGGTGCGTAGTTCATCCCGGTCTTCTTCCAGTGCCACAGTTCCATGTTCATCTCGAGCGAGCGGGTGAACGGGATCGCATCCAGGGCGCGATAGCGCGAATTGACGCTCATGCCGGGCGTGTTGTTGCCGGCGCCTGTCGGCTGTGCGAGGAACGGTGCTTCGAAAGACTGAGGGCGGCACCACGCGTAGCCGTAGTAGTCCTCCGTGCCCGTGCCGAAGTGTGAAGGGAAGACCTCCCCGTCCACGAAGATCTTCTCGTCCCCCTCGCCCCACCATGCCGACGCACCATTGAAGATGGTGAGCGTGTCCCCAACATACACGCCCCGGCCCTTTATCGTCACGTAGTTCACGTCAAAAGCACCGTGATGGGCACCCCTGTTTGTCTGCGTCTTCACCTTTGTCAGTTGACGCCACGTGGCGTGGAAGTGCATGGAACGCTCATCCCACGTCCAATCGCTATAGCGAACATAGAAGAACGGAATGTCGACAGCCTGGTCTCCGTGGTTGCGCACGGTTACCTGACACGACGTCTCGAACGGCATGGTCCAGTAGCAGGTCATGGCTCCATTCGGAGTAACCGCATTGTACCACGTACGGTGGGGATGGACCTGGTGACCGGTTCCGAAGAAGTCGCCAACCGGACACCATACGGTTTGCCGACCGTCGAACTCGATTTCGAGCACGGTCGAGCGTAGCGCCTGCTCTCGGTTGGCAGCATCAACCATGACGCTGAGTTTGTGTATAAACGAGGAGCCCTGGAGCTTGAAGGCAACGTGGTCTCCAGGGAACAGGCGTTTCGGTGGATAGGGAACACCTGACGAATCTCCTCGCGACGCATATCCCCCGAGGGCAAGAACCTGCTCAACCCTCACAACCCACTGCCTCTGCTTCTCCAACTCGTCCATGGAGAAGGACTCGACCGGGGTGCCCGAGTCGTACGTGCGGTAGTTGATCTGGTAGTAGAAGGGTCCCTTGCGCGGTTCCTCATACGTGATCTTGCAGCTCTTGGCGTAGGGAATCGGCAGGTAGAGATTGTGCCCACGCCGATCGTATTCGGAGAGTGGTGACACGCCTTGGCCCAACGGTACAGCGGCCAGAAGTCCGCCGTCGATCAGGCCGGCCATCGGGCCTTCGATCGCCGGTGTCGGGTTACCGTCGAGGTAGACCCGCAACGTGTTGGTCGGCGTGGTGTGCCACGTTGCCCAGAAGCGCACAATCGCACCCGGACCCTCTGCATCGAGAAGGACGCTTTCCTTTCGCCCGTCACGGTTCTCCACGCGAACAAACTGCCCCTGGTCGCCATTGGCGTACCACGTCGCCACATCCGTGCGCGACGTCGAGGCCCGATCGTAGCTGCTGAACTGCTTGCACGTATACGCCGGTTCAGGCAGACGTGCCAGGCGATCGCGATCGACCATCTCCATCAGCAGGGATCTCAGGGTAACGGTTTGGGCGTGGGCGCCGCCAATTAGGATAAACAAAACCAGCCAGCTTACGGGTCTTTTCATCATGTCCTCCAAGGTGGTCGGAGTACCGCCTTCAAGCGGAAGCATCCGCGGGGCTTCAGCCCCGCCAGGGCGGCTGATGCCGCCCGAAGACTTCCGGCCAAAGCCGGTACTCCGACACGGTCACTCAACAATCTCCTCGACCTCGATCTCTCCGGCTGCGGCTTCCACGAATGGTTTGCCGTCCTTCACCCCGACCGTTCCGAAGCCGGTAGCGGTCGAAAGGAATGCGCGGAAATCGCCCCGTACGCGCGGGTCGATATGAAGCGTCTTTTCGACCGCGTCGTACCGTACGCCCGACAGAGATTGCAGCAGTGCGTAACTGGCCAGCGCGCGCGCGTACCAGTGGCCGCATTCGTATTCGTTAAACGGATTGCGTCGCACGCCGTCGTAGCGTTTGCGGCATGTGCGGACGATGTCGAGCCCTTCCTCGACCCGTCCCATCAGGATCGAGTGCGAAGCCACCTGGTACTCGATTCCCGTCCACACTTCATCGCTATACACGAAAGGCAGCAGAGGTTTGCCGCCGCGCGGCCAGCTGCAAAGCAGAAGTCCTCCGTCATCGCCCATTGCGTAGGTTGGCCGCTGAGGATTGGCGTGTTGCGACAGGTCGTGCTTGAGGTTGTACTTGTGAATGGCCAGGAGATGACTCCGCACCTTGGCCGGATCGACCAGTTCGTCCTCCACACCGCAGACCAACGCCATCCACAAGCCGAGCACGCCGTCCGACAGGCACCCTGTCCCATACTGGTACTTCGGTCCCTGCTCATTCACCTGCTTCGCGACATCGCGATAATGCCGACTCTGGCCTTCGGGACCGATGGGGCGGAAGTTGTGGTCCAACCCTTCCTTCTGCACGATCTGAATGAAGTACTCACCGTTGTAGAGTTCCTTCTCCATCCGCTTGCGGCCCTTTGTCAGCAGCTCGGCGTAGAGGGTCACGTCGGCACCCATGGCCTTGCCCATCCGAACCGATGCCGCCAGCGCCCCGAGGTAGAAACTGCCGCAGTGGCCGTCCGGACCGAAGTAATTGATGTCATACGTATTATGGTGCTCCTCTTCGAGCAACCCCGTATGCCGTGGGTCCCACGTGCGAATGGCGTAGTCCATCGCCGCCTTGATCTTCGGCCAGAATCGCTGGAGCCATGCGTCACTCCCGGAAATGCGCCACTCGCGATGCGCTTTCATGATCTCACCGAGGTGCCCGTCCGAGGCGTCGAACGCGCTGCCGCCCGGCGTGATCGGCAGGTTCACGCGGAAAGCCTGCCGACCCGACGGAGCCTGTCCCTCGAAAAATTCGGTCCGGCGCATGCCCTGGGCAAGCGTGGGGAAGAGGTGGCAGATCGCTTGCGCGTAGTTCCAGACGTGGGCGCACGACCCGGCGCAGCAGCCGGAACTGTCGTTACACCCTTCCCAACACCACAACCGCCCGTCGTGTTGCCGCAGAACGGTTGGGGATTTGAGTATGGTTAGGTTGGCCGCGACCGCCTCAACCAGCTCTGCCGGGAGGGTCGTGTCGTAAAACGCGTCGCGGAACGCGGCGCTCTTTCGGCGGAGCGCCGCGTAGTTCGAACGCCAATGCTGCGCGACCTCCTCAATGCTCTTAAACTGCGTGGCATACCACGGTACGTAAGTCGACGGGGTCTTCTCAGGCGTGCATTCGCCATCCTCGCACTCACAGGGCTCGGGTGGGGGATCGGCTACCCAGTCACGATAGTCCTTGCCCTCAAAACCGTGAAGCAATGTCACCCGCTTCGGGTCGTTCACGATCGCATTGCCCTGACCCGGGCGGAGTGCGTCAACCGCCTCGTCGCTAAGCACAAAATGGTCGGCGTTGATGTGGCCCCAGGGACCGCTGTTCTTGTCGACGATCTGAATGCGTCCCTTCTTGCCCTTCACCGAAGAAAGGTCGAACGTCGCCCACTCCAGGCGTTCTTCCCGCTTACCGGTGGCGGAGTGGACGACCTTTCCGCCCACGAGCAGGTTCACGCAAGTCTGTCTCTTGAAATCGCCGCCGGCCACGAGGAAGTGCAGATAGCGCTTGTTGAGTTCAATCTCGGGTGACGTGAGTGTTCCGGTCGGCCCGTCGCCATCGGGGTCGTAGGTGTTGACCAGGCCCTTGCCAAGGAACCCGGATACTTCCTGCTGGTCGTTGGCGGCGGTTCCCTTCGAGGGCGCCTTGCGGAAGGCCGGGCCGCTGACCACGTTGCTTGGCCGGCCGGACCGCAGCCCCGACCCGGGCACATACCATGAGGTCTGCAGGCGGATCGTCTTCTCCTCGCCCGGGTTGAGCTCGAACGGAACAAACAGGGAGGCGCCCGGCGCATTACCCGGTACGGGCGGGTTGTTGATGACTTTACCTTCGGCGACGTTGTTCCACGCAATGGTCAGCGGGTCCCACCAACCGCCGCGGAACCAGCAGTGGTCAACGGCTGCTTTCGCGCCATCCACACGAATGGCGAATGCGCCCTTCTGCCCGCGCCCCTTGCCGGCCGCGCCGTACAGCACCAGGCCGCCCCCGATCGGACCGATCGAACCGTTGCCCATGAAATTGCGCGTGTTGAAAGAGAACACACCGTTCTGCTTCCTCGCGGACGTGTTCTTCAGTGTGTATTCGATAGCGCCCACCGGAAGGCTGGCGGGATCGGGATCGGGCGGCGTGAAGGGACTCCAGCCCACGATTTCCACGTCCAAGGGTACGGCGTCATCGCGAAGCTCGATCGTTGCGAATGGAAAACGTGCGAGGAACTCGCACTCGCGGAAACGTGGGAACCCATAGGTTCTTCCCGTGCCGCCTCGTCCCGTGCCGCCACCCCCGAAGAATTTCCAATCCGGGATGGGGCCTTCGAGGACGCGTGCGATGTTGCCACCCTTCTCCTCCACGCAGACCGCGGCCCAGCAGGTCGGCTCGTGGAAGAACTCCATCTTGTGCCTGACCGACATGTGTGAAATTGCGCCGCTGCCTTCAAGGCAGTACATCCCCGCTCCCATGCCGCCGATCGGAAACGCGACCCGGTCAAGGTGTCTGCCGGTGTAGGGGCCGTTGAACTCGTGTGCGGCGGAAGCGATACTTGCGGACAGCGCGGCAGCCATAAGGAACACACCTTTCTTCAATCGGTTGACCTGCGGTTGGGAAGGCATTGAGGAACTCCTTTCCTGCGTATCAAGGGGTTGAATGGAACTCCAATGAAAGCACAGAGCGGGGATCCGCGGGAAGCGTAATTTGCGGAAACCTCTTTCCGTTTTGCGGCATCTGCGAAACGTGCTTACCTGGCTGATAGGAAATTTGCTTCCCCGAACTCCCGGACAACACGTCTGCTGGGCCACGTGACGTCCCCGATTTCTGGGTCTTCCGCAGAATCTGTGGGTCAAGATGTGTGCCTCGGCCCCTGATGATGCAGGGGAGATTTGCGTGTACGAGTATGTGTACGAGTACGTTGTTTCCGAATCAGAACCGTTATCTTTCCTCCAGATGCCGTTCCCAAGCTACGAGCATTCGCACGATATCGGCGAGGTAACTCTTGCCCTCTGGTACACCCTCAGCTCGTCATGATCGAACTCTGGTCTCATCATCGAATCCCGTACTCGTACACATACTCGTACACTCCAATCTCCCTCTCTCCACAACGTTGGGACAGTAGTGATGATTGCCGATTGTGGGAATACAGTTATCCGCATGGAAGAAGAAGCTCTGAAAGAACGATGCAAAGCGATGGCGTTGCGCGTCATGAACGTGGTGAGTCACTTGCCCTCGACGATTCCAGGAAGAGTGATTGCTGATCAGTTGATGCGATCCGCGAACTCGGTTGCGGCGAACTACCGAGCAGCCTGCAGGGCCCGCTCCAAGGCGGAGTTCGTCGCGAAGCTCTCCATTGTTGTGGAAGAAGCAGACGAAACCGTCCTCTGGCTTGAATTGATCATCGACGGTGGGCTCTTGCCTGCCGAGAGGATCAAGGATCTGCTGGCAGAAGCCAACGAGATCACGGCGTATCGTCACGTGGAATCCGGCGCGCCCTGGAAGAACTGTGTCGAATGGCGGACGACGCGGACGCCATCGACGCCGAGTGCTCCGAGTCATCCGAATAGAAAGGAATCTCAATGGCAGGGCGAGAAGTCCATACCCATGAACATGGGTAGTTGTGTACGTCAAGATCTGCAGATTTCCCGATGCACTCCAACCGTCGTGCAAAACGCTGCATGCCGGAAACCGGAAAGAGAGATTAAGGCGAAAGAATAGGGCGAAAGAATAGGGGTTTGTATGGCTGTCTTGTCCCTAATCTTTCGCCATAATCCTTCGCCCTAATCTTCCCCCTCTCTGACGACCGGACATTTCTATGACTGCGTGATCATCGAAGTTGCAGAACTTTCGGTACGCTACCCGCGACCACGCCACTCCGCGCCGTTCCGCTTCGCGTCTCGGGCTACGTGGCTCACTACAAGCAGGGAACGCGTGCGTTGGGTTTGTAGTGAGGCTCGCAGGGCGGAAGAGCGAAGCGTTTCGCACGGAGTGCCGTGGTTGCGCACGCCACTCCGCGCCGTTCCGCTTCGCGTCTCGGGCTACGTGGCTCACTACAAGCAGGGAACGCGTGCGTTGGGTTTGTAGTGAGGCTCGCAGGGCGGAAGAGCGAAGCGTTTCGCACGGAGTGCCGTGGTTGCGCACGCCACTCCGCGCCGTTCCGCTTCGCGTCTCGGGCTGCGTGGCTCACTACAAGCAGGGAGCGCGTGCGTTGGGTTTTCGGGCCATCCGGGACGGAAACGACGGGGAAAATGTTCAATACTCAATGCTCAATTCTCAATGTCCAAGTGAACTTGAGAATTGAACATTGAGCAGTGAACATTGAGTATTCCCTGGCCCTTCCTCCTGAATTAGTGAACGATGAAGAGCGTCGGAGGACGGTGAGGCGCTTGATACGCCTCGAGCTCATAGACTCCGAGGAAGCCGTTCCCATCGGCACCGGCATTCCCTCCGCCATTGCCAATGAGCCGGATACCGGTCACACCGTATACCGCGGGGAACGTGAAGGTCACCCTGGAATGGAGCTGCCCGCCCGTGCCGGCATGTCCATCCGCCGTCAGAACGCTGACGTAGTCGTCCGACACGCCCGCCACGTCCGTCCAGGTCGTCCCGTCCGTCGTCGTCTGGACGTCGGGGGCTACGAGTCCCGAGAAATCGTTATTGCCGTTGGATGAAAACCAGCCGCCGTCGACAAACGACGCGGCATAGAAATGAATCTCGCTCACATCCTGCCCACTGCCCCATTCGACGCCGACCCAGTCATAGACGTCACTGTTGCCGCCGTGCCAGGTAGACGCGAAGTCGGTCGTATTGCCGTCGTTGACATCATCCATACTAAAACCGGACTGAACGTAATCGGTACCCCTGCTGCCGTCATCCGCGGCGGCGTGGCCTGTTTTGCCCGTGCCGCTACGTGCAAGGTTGCCCCGCTTGATGGTGACACTGTCGCTGGCCTCTGTGCCCAACGCATTCGTGCCGGTAACGGTGATGACGTTGACGCCCAAACCCAGATCGATGTCGTTGACTACCCACGGTGACGCCGCGGCAAAAGAGCCGTTTGAGGTGGTCAGGCTGTTGGTCCAAGTCATGGTGCCGACAACAGGACTGCTCTTCGTGCCGCCGATGTCGCAGGTCGTTACCGCATAACCGACGCTGTCGTTGGCGTTGGTCACCTCCACTCGCGTAATACCGGCAACGTCTTCGATACCGGAGAGTCCATTCAGACGTATCGTTTCGATATCCGCATCGCTCAGGACATCGCCGAAAATGAAGAAGTTGTCGACCAGGCCGTCGAATTTCCACGTTCCGGAATGGTTGATTGCACCAATGCCCATGACCGAATTGCCGCCCCCGGCGTTATGTGGCGCCGTGACGTGCGAGTTCGCGTCGACGTAGATCTTGGCGCTCGTCGTCTCGTCATAGGCCACCGCGACAAACTGCCACGCCCCAGCGGCAACGGCGATTCCTGAGTTGTGCTCGCCGCCGCCCGGATATTTCCAATTGTCGGCTGAATTCCCACCGGCTGCGAGTAAGCGGTCCCAGCCGCCGTTATCATGACCATACACCCCTCGCTGGCCAACCGTGTCCGGCTTTGCCCACGCGCCGATCGTGAGCGTGGGGTTTGAGTTGGGACTGATGTCGAGCGGGATCTCAATCGGAGTATGCGTGCCGCTGAAACTGGCCGCCTGGCCCTCGTATCCCGACCCATCGAGGGCGCCGGTCCCGACATTGTTCGGATCAAGGCCCTGCCCGCTGACATCGTCGAATGCATTGGGGGAAGCGCCCTCGAACGTGTAGAGAGCAAGGATCTGCGGTCGCGATCTCGTAATGGTGACACTGTCGCTCGCCGCCGTGCCTGAACCATTCGTGCCGGTCACGGTGATGACGTTGTTGCCAAGGTCCAGAGCAATGCCGCTGATCAGCCACGGCGACGACGCGGCAATGGTCCCATTGGCGCCCGTCAGGCTGTTGGTCCAACTCATGGTGCCGACAACCGCCGCGTTGTTCGTGCCGCCGATATCGGTGGTCGTCACTGCGTAGGCAACCGTGTCGTTCGCGTTCGTCACGTCCACGGACGGGGGCGGTTCGCGTGTGATGGTGACACTGTCGCTGTTCACTACGCCTGTGGCATTCGTGCCGGAAACGGTGATGGTGTTGCCGCCCACACCGAGAGCAATGCCATTGATCTGCCAGTTCGGCGCACCGGGCGAGAGGGTCCCGTTGCCGCCGGTCAGGCTGTTGGTCCAGCTCATGGTCCCGACAACGTTCGCATTGTTGGTGCCGCCGACATTCGTGGTCGTCACCTCGTTCAAGACCGTCTCGTTGACATTGGTCACGGTCACGAATGGCTGCGCCACGGCCTGCCGGAAGATGCTGACGCTGTCGCTGTCGCTCACACCCAACGCATTGGTGCCGGTCACGGTGATGACGTTGTCGCCGATATCCAGCGCAATGCCGTTGAGCTGCCACGTCGGTGCGCCGGGAGCGAGCGTGCCGTTGGCGCCGGTCAGGCTGTTGGTCCAGGTCATGGTCCCGACGGCATAGGTATTGTTCGTACCGCCGATGTCGTAGGTGGTGATCGCGTTCTCGACAATGTCGTTCGCGTTGGTGATATCCACGACCGGGGGCGTCAGGTCCAACCGCGTGATGGTGACGTTGTCGCTGGCCTCTACGCCCGATGCATTCGTCCCGGTCACGGTAATCACGTTGATCCCTACATCCAGATCAACGCTACTCACCTGCCACGGCGACGCCGCGGCAAAGGCGCCATTGGAGCCGGTCAGGTTGTTCGTCCAGCTCATCGTGCCCACGACACCGATGTGCGCGCCACGGATGTTGGTGGTCGGCACCTCGTAGGCAACGGTAGCGTTCTGATTGGTCATGTCCACTATCAGAAGGCCGGCAACTTCCAGGATACCGGACAGACCGCCCAGACGTATCGTCTCGATCTGCGGATCGGTCAGGGTCTCGCCAAAGATGAAGAAGTTGTCGAGGAGCCCGTCGTATTTCCACGTGCCACCTTGATTGATAGCACCAATGGCCATGACCGAATCGCCGGCCCCGGCGCTATGCGGCGCCGAGACATGCGAGTTCTCATCGACGTAGATCTTGGCGCTCGTCGTCCCGTTATAGGCCACCGCCACAAACTGCCACGCGCCGGCGGTAACAGGAATTCCCGAGTCGATCTCGGATCCGCCCGGATACTTCCAATTGTCGGCTGAAAGACCGCCGGCCCCGAGGAAGCGGTCCCAGCCACCGTTATCATGACCAAACACCCCTCGCTGACCGATCGTGTCCGGCTTTGCCCACGTGCCGATCGTGAGCGCGGCATTCACGCCGGGACCGATGTCAATCGGTATGTCGATCGGGGTGTGCGAGCCGCTGAAGCTGGCCGCCTGGTCCTCGTATCCCGACGCATCGAGGGCACCTGTCCCGACATCGGTCGGATCAAGGCCCTGCCCACTGACATCGTCGAACGCCGCGGGGGAGACGCCCTCAAACGGGTAAAGGCCAAGGAGCTGTGCTCCCGACACCGACAGGCGCGTGACCGTGACGGTGTCGCTGGCCACCGTGCCTGAGCCATTGGTTCCAGTGACGGTGATCACGTTCTCGCCCAAATCCAGATCGATACCCGTGAGCGACCACGACGACGACGCGGCGATCGTCCCATTGGAGCCCGTCAGGCTGTTGGTCCAAGTCATGGTGCCGACAACGGCGGTGTTGTTCGTGCCCCCAATGTCGTAGGTCGTGACATCGCTTAGAACCGTATCATTGGCATTGGTTATATCCACAATCGGCAGCGGCTCACGCGTGATGGTGACGCTGTCGCTGACCACGGTGTCCGTGTCGTTGCTGGCATAGACGCTGATGACGTTGGCGCCCACACCCAGGGCAATGCCGTTGATCTGCCAGTTCGGCGCACCGGGTGCCAGAGTCCCGTCGGCGCCGGTCAGGGCATTGGTCCAGCTCATGACGCCGGCGACGTTGGCATTGTTCGTGCCGCCGATATTGTAGGTCGTCACCTCGAACACGACGGTGTCGTTGGCGTTGGTCACATCCACGGCCGGCTGCTGCAGGTCCTCTCGCGTGATGGTAACACTGTCGCTGTCGCTCACGCCCAACGCATTGGTGCCCGTTACCGTGATCACGTTGTCCCCCACATCCAGCGCAATGCTGTTGATCTGCCAGTTCGGCGCGCCGGGAGAGAGGGTACCATCGGCACCGGTCAGACTGTTGGTCCAGGTCATGGTCCCGACGGCATAGGTATTGTTCGTACCGCCGATGTCGTAGGTGGTTGTCGCGTTATCGACAGTGTCGTTCGCATTGGTGATGTCCACGACCGGAGGTGTCAGGTCCAACCGCGTGATGGTGACGTTGTCGCTGGCCTCGGCGCCCGCCGCATTCGTGCCGGTCACGGTGATCACGTTGGCCCCGACGTCCAGCGCGACGCCACTGATATTCCATGGCGAACCCGCGGCGAGGGTGCCGTCGGCGCCGGTCAGGCTGTTGGTCCAACTCATCGTACCCACGACATTGGCATTGTGCGTGCCGACAATGTTGGTGGTGGACACCTCATAAGCGACGGTGTCGTTCGCGGTGGTTACGTCCACAAGCGGAAGGCCGGCAATTTCCAGGATACCGGACAGTCCATTCAGACGTATCGTTGCGATCTCTGCATCGCTCAGGGCATCGTCGAAGATGAAGAAGTTGTCGATCCGACCGTCAAAGGGATGCACGCTGGACACCGTGTAGGCGCCAATGACCATGGTCGCGGCGCCGCCGCCAGCTGTAAGCGTCCTGCTATACGTGGCGGTGTCTACATTCAGCTTCACCTCTTGCCCCGTCGCTCCGCTGTAGCGGACGGCCACGAACTGCCAATCGGCAAGATTCTCCTGGATACCGGAATCGTGATTACTTCCGCCCGTCGTTCGCCAGGTGCCCATCAAATCCAGACCTCTATCCCAGCCACCGTTGTCGTGGCCAAAGACGCCGCGGTTGGCATCGTTGTTCGGCCGGACCCAGGCACCGAACGTCATCGTCGGGTTGACCCCGGGATTCATATCCAGGGGGATTCCAATGGCCGTACCGCCGGAGAACGAGGCCGCCTGGCCTTCGTAGCCCGACGCATCGAGACCAGCTGTTCCGATCGTGCTCGGATCAAGGCCCTGCCCACTGACATCGTCGAACGCCGCCGGCGAGGCGCCCTCGAACGTGTAGAGAGCAAGAATCTGCCGATCGAATAGCCTCGTGATGGTGATGCTGTCGCTGGCCTCTGATCCGGACGCGTTCACGCCGGTGACCGTGATGACATTGTCGCCTTCGGCGAGCGCAATGCCGCTGATCTGCCACGTCGGCGTGCCGGCAGACAGGCTGCCGCTGGCCCCGGTCAGACTGTTGGTCCAGCTCAGCGTGCCGACGGTATGGCCATTATTCGTGCCGCCGATGGTGTAGGTGGTAACCGCGTTTGCGACGGTGGCGTTGGCATTGGTCACATCCACGAAGGCCGCGGGCGGCGCTTCGTACGCCTCAAGCTCATAGATGCCGATGAATCCGTTCCCATCGGCACCGGCATTCCCTCCGGCATCGCCAATGAGCCGGATACCGGTCACACCGTATACCGCGGGGAACGTGAAGGTGACCTTGGAATGGAGCTGCCCGGCCCCGCCGGAATGTCCATCCGCCGTCAGGACGCTGACGTAGTCGTCCGACACGCCCGCCACGTCCGTCCAGGTCGTCCCGTCCGTCGTCGTCTGGACGTCGGGGGCTACGAGTCCCGAGAAATCGTTGTTGCCGTTGGAAGAAAACCAGCCGCCGTCGACAAACGACGCGGCGTAGAAATGAATCTCATTCACCCCCTGCCCGCTGCCCCATTCGACGCCGACCCAGTCATAAACGTCACCGTTGCCGCCGTGCCAGGTGTCCACGTACGCGGCCGTACTGCTGTCGTTGACTCTCGCCATGTCTCCATTGGCGTAATCCGTACCCCTGCTTCCGTCATCCGCGGCGGCGTGGCCTGTCTTACCCGTGCCGCTCGTCGCGATGTTCGGGCCGAGACGGTTAATGACAACACTGTCACTGTCCGCGGCACCGGACGCATTCGTGCCGGTCACCTCGATTGTGTTGCCCCCCACATCCAGAGCAATGCCGCCGATCGACCACGGCGTCGTTGCGGGAATGGTGCCGCCGGCCATCGTCGTGGTGTTGGTCCAGCTCATCGTGCCGACGACATTAACATTGTTCGTACCGCCGATGGTGATGGTCGTCACCGCGTTGGCGACGGTGGCATTGGCGTTGGTGATGTCTACGATCGGAGTCGTTGCGCCCAGCCGCGTGATGGTGACGCTGTCGCCGGCTTCCACGCCCGCCACATTCGTACCGGTCACGGTGATAACGTTGTCCCCGACGTCCAGGGCAATACTACCGATCAGCCAGGGGGACGTCGCCGAGAGCGTGCCGTCGGCGCCGGTCAGGCTGTTGGTCCAGCTCATCGTGCCGACGACATTGTCGTTCGTGCCGCCAATGTCATAGGTCGCTATCGCGTTCGCGACGGTGTCGTTGCCGTTGGTCACGTCCACGACGGGGGGCGGAACAAGGTATGCGTTGGACAGCACCGTGACATTGTGAGTCAGTTCGACGTCCGAAAGAGGCCGGTCGTAGATCAGTAGCCGGGCTATGTCGGTGTCGCCGTACTCATTTCCACCGGTTCGTTCGGCGCCGATGGTGAGGGCACCGGACTCGATCGAAGCTCCTATGTTCACGGAGCCGGAGTTCTGCGCGGTCGCACTGTCAACATACAGCTGATGCTGCTGGGAGCCCGTCCCGGCGGCAAGTCGGCCGGCGATCACATGGTAGTCACCGTCATTCATGTTCCCCGACCCATGCACAAAAACGTCCGAACTGCTTCGAATGTAGTCGTAGATCGAGTCATCTGATTCGATACCGGGACAGATGCCGTCGTAAGCACCCCCGTTGTTCAAGGTACCGAAGAAGCGGTTGTTGCCGCCGCCATTGTCCAAGACCCTTGCGACCAGGAACCAGGTGTACCCGTCGCCACGCACAAGCCCATCGAATGCGGCGTGATCGTCACCGACCAACTTGTCATTGGTGAACTCGATGGCAGCCCTGCCGCTCGGCGTCTCGTCGGCGAGCAATTGCGGAGCACCGGCGCCGGTTGCCATATCGTCCCCTCCGCCAACGGCCTGGTTGGCCCAGGCAGTCACGTCCGAACCCGAGGTGGTCACACCCTCTTCGGCGTCGAGGTCCTGGATCAGGTCTCCTGCGACAACGGTTCCCGACGCCAGACGCGTGATGGTGACGCTGTCGCTGGCCTCTGTGCCCCCTGCATTCGTAGCGGTCACGGTAATGACGTTGTCCCCCTCACCCAGGGCAGTGCCGTTGAGCTGCCACGTCGGTGTGCCGGCAGAAAGGGTGCCGTTGCCCCCGGTCAAGCTGTTGGTCCAGCTCAGATTGCCGACGGCATCTGCACTGTTCGTGCCGCCGATGTCATAGGTCGTGACCGCGTTCGCGACAGTGTCGTTGGCGTTGGTCACGTCCACGACGGGGGGAGGAGCAATATACACGTTGGACAGCACCGTGACATTTTGAACCAGTTCGACATCCGAAAGTGGCCGGTCGTAGATCAGTATCCGTGCAATATCGCCCTCAAAGTACTCACCGCCCCCGATTCGTTCGGCAGCAATGGTGAGCTCGCCGCCCGTGTTGGCGACGGTAGTCACATCGACGTTGCCGGATCCGTCCGCGGTCGAGCTGTCCACGAAAAGTTCCTGCAGCACGGCAGTGCCAGTACCAGCCGCGAGTCGACCGGCAATTATATGATAGGAACCGTCATTCAGATTGGCCGTTCCAGCCGTCTGGCCGGCATCGAAACTGCCGGCTTTGGCTCGCGTATCCGCATAGACCCTCCCGTCGAGATAGACGCCTGGGGCGATGCCATGGTACCTGTCGCCGGTATACAGCGTGCCAAAGAACCGGTTGGGATCGCCTGACGGCGCCTTGACCTTGGCGACAACAAACCAGGTGTGACCGCCACCTGTCACCAGGTGATCGAATGCGGCGTTGTCGTCGCCGACCAGCTTGTCATTGGTAAACTCGATGGCAGCCCTGCCACTCGGTGTGGCACTGGAAAGCAACTGCGGCGCACCGGTCCCCGTCGCCACATCGTCTCCGCCGTCGGCGGCCTGGTTGGCCCACGCTGTCACGTCCGAACCCGAGGTGGTCACGCCCTCTTCGGCGTCGAGGTCCTGGATCAGGTCTGACGTAACGACTCCCGACGCCAGTCGCGTGATGGTCACGCTGTCGTTGGCCTCTGTGCCCACTGCATTCGTACCGGTCACGGTAATGACGTTGCCCCCCGCAGCCAAGGCAATGCCGTTGAGCTGCCACGTCGGTGTGCCGGCAGAGAGGGTGCCGCTGGACGTGGTCAGGCTGTTGGTCCAGCTCATCGTGCCGACGACTTCCGCATTGTTGGTGCCGCCAATGTCGTAGGTCGTCACCGCATTCGCGACGGTGTCGTTGGCGTTGGTGATGTCCACGACCGCAATGGTGCCCTCACTAGTCTCAAGCAGGTCGCCTGCATTGAATGCGCCGGTGATCGTTGAAAGACGAACCCGGTCAATCTGGCCATTGAAGGCACCCGCTGCGCCGTCAAACGGATTGTAGCCAATGTTGAGTTGCGTCGGCGCGCCTGGCACGTTGGCGTACGTACCGGCGATTGGTGTACCGTTGACGTAAAGCTGGGACGTGCCACCCGTGCGTACCAAGGCCAGGGCGTATGCCGTGCCGGTACCGTTCGCCGAGGGCCCGAACAAACCCTGGCCCATATGGATGCCTCTCCAGCTTCCAGTTTGGGCCAGGATCCCGTAGCCGGAATTCGCTGCGCCGGCACTATTGGCCAGAACAAAGTCAAACGTATCGAAGCTGCTCGCCGTCACGATCGCTTCGATCACAAACTCATCGGTCGCGGTCAAAGGCGAACTGGTATCGTAGATCGCGCTGCTCCCGTCCAGTACGAGCTGACCGCCGGAGTATGAAGGCGTTCCAAAATCCGAGAACCCGGCCGGTGTCGCGCCGCCGGAGAAGTCCTCGTCAAAGACGGTGGTCATGCCCGCCGCGCCGGCCACATCCGTCAGCAGGATCACTGCAAGGAATGAACAAACCCAAACGTGTAGTATCCGCCTCATTGCTGTCATGCTCCAGTCCTCCAGAGTCGTGGGCCTCTTCGTATAGGAATAATCCTTACCCATTCCCGTAATTCTAGCATAATCCCCGAGAATCTGTCACCGAGATACTGCGCAACATCGCCAAAAGTGCGCACATTCTCTTGGGAAAACGCACAAATTCCCTCTAAGGAACTTGCACCGTTGATTTGACGCACATCAGTTCAACCCGCCGCGTTCTGCCACTTCCAGACAGCTTTGAACGGTTGCAGGCGGCAAGCCCGCTCGATTATTGAATGAATTATCTCAAAAGGAGGGCGAAAAGCCCATACCCATGAATATGGGTGTACGGCAGCGCAGGCGACGCGTGCGTTGGGTTTGTAGTGAGGCTCGCAGGGCGGAAGAGCGAAGCGGTCCGCACGGAGTGCCGTGCGCGGACCACGCCACTCCGCACCGATCCGCTCCGCGTCTCGGGCTACGTGGCTCACTACAAGCAGGGGCCGTGCGTTGGGTTTGTAGTGAGGCTCGCAGCACCGGGGGCGAAGCCCACGGTGCGGAGTGCCGTGTGCGGACCACGCCACTCCGCACCGATCCGCTCCGCGTCTCGGGCTACGTGGCTCACTACGAACAGGGAGCGCGTGCGTTGGGTTTGTA
>CAZKRK010000119.1:0-328 GCA_964555035.1 uncultured Victivallales bacterium
ACTTGTGTTTCTCAGAGGTGTCGAAAATCCGCCGACGGTCCACCACGCGCGAGAAGCAGTGATAGAACGCGCCCCATTCCTCCTTTATGCGAGCTTTTCTCATAAAACCGACCTCCTTTGTGCATTCGCGGGCACCTCAGAACCCGCCTCTCACCACCTAGGAAGAAACGCGCTTGGCTCCATTCCGGAAAAAAATAAAAAAAATGCACTGAAGGTCTGTCCCCCTCACGGTCCACGGTCCTGCTGAAGGTCTGTCCCCCTCACGGTCCCCCTCACGGTCCTGGCGGGTGGTCCTAAGGGTCTGGTCCTAAGGGTCTGTCCCCATCAC
>CAZKRK010000119.1:338-18452 GCA_964555035.1 uncultured Victivallales bacterium
GCCGGGGGCGGGCCCACCCCGGGGCACCCCGCCCCCCTCACCGTCCCCCTCACCTTCCTGGCTGTTTGTCCTAAGGGTCTTGTCCTAATTGTCTGTCCCCATCACGGTCCGAGGTCTGTCCCCATCACGGTCGTATCCATCACGATCCACCCACAAGCACTCATACGACAACGAGTTGCGTCAGGGCACCCGGACGCGCAGCAAACGCCAAGATGGTCGACACGCGTGGATCGCACTGGACAGCTGTTGTCACACTTTGCTAGGTGTGACAGTCCGATCCGATAGACAGGAGGGTGCGATGCGATACGAGATGAAACAGAAGCTGTTCGCCCTGGGGAACGATTTCACGATTAAGGATGCGGATGGGCGCGATGTCTTTCTCGTGGACGGCAAGGCGTTTTCGCTGGGAGACAAGCTGGCGTTCCGGGACACGAATGGGAACGAGCTGGCGTATATTGCCCAGCGGCTGATGAGCCTCAAGAAGAGGTACGAGATCTACAGAGGCGGACAAATGTTCGCCGAAGTGGTGAAGGAGATCTCCTTCTTCAAGGACAAGTACACCGTCGACATTCCGGGGCCGAACGACTACGAGGTGAAAGGGAACTTCTGGGACCACGAGTACCAGTTCATCCGGAGGGGCCGCGAGGTGGCTCACGTTTCGAAGGCCCTATTCACGTTGTCGGACAGCTATGGCATCGACATCGTCGACGGCGAGGACGATGTCACTATCCTGGCGACGGCGGTTGTCATCGACCTCGTCAACCAAGATGAGCGGCGCCGGTAGGGCGAAGAGTTGGCCCTTCAGAGCTCGAACCACGCACGCTTGCCGGAGACTTCAGCTCCTAGCAGCGTGGCGGGCTTTGCATCATGCAGCAGCGTGATGCAGAGTCCGACAGGATGCTACCTGTCACGGTTTTTTCACCAACACGAGCTCGTCCAGGTACGCGGTGACGACCGAGGCGTTGTAGCTGTGGATCCAGATCTGAAGGGACGCAGTTTCGGCCGGTGTTGTGAAGGTGTGCGAGAATGCTTCCCATTCCTTCCCACCTGCCTTGATTGTGGCAAAGGCAGCCACATTGCCACGGCGGTCGCTCTTGTTCAACCTGCGCCCGGTGCTGTCCCTGCAGAAGGCGTACAGGCCGACTCCTTCACCAGACAGGTGGCGCACCTTGCCTCTCAGCTCGTAGGTGGTGTTCGGTTCGGCATCGATCGAGTGTCCGTAGATGCTCGAGCCTTTCGTTTTCCTGGTGTCTGTGATCTTCAGGCAATGCTTGCCGTCCGATGCGTCCTCGTCCGTCACGGCTGCCACGGCTCCCGAACCGAGCGACCACATCCACCCGCCCAACTCGAAGCTGCCGTTCATGAGGAGCTCACCGCTTTCGTTCAGACTGTGCAGGTCCGCGGGGGAAATGGACAACCTGACGGTCGCTGACTCGGCGGGTTCACGCAGGCGGATGCCGATCCGTGTCGGTTTCCTGCGTGTCCGGACATCCTCGTCAATCTGCTCTGCCGCGACGTCATAGGCCTTACCGCGGGCGTCGATCTCCACCTTGAGCGTCTGGCCACCGCTCCATACAATCAGTTCGCCGGGACGGACCTGACTCCAATCGCCAAGGGTTACGAGCGCCGTCTCGAACGTCTCAGGCTGCGAGCAGGCCACCGTGTCGGTAACCGTCATCGAACCGGCGTCGGCGCGGCTATAGACGAATTCCCGTTCGAGCTTTGTCAGGGTACCCAGTCTGTAGGCCGCCTTGAGGTCAATCACCGACGTGTCTTCCGTGTCAGTGAAATCGGACTTCAGAAACGTGGCCCTGGACGTTGCGCCCGGCTCCTGAAGCCGGCCGCCCACAATCGGAACGGGGTGCCCGTAGGAATTCAGCACCTTGCTCACATAGCGTTTCCCGCTGAACGTGCGAGCCGTATATACTTCGGCGCCGGGATCGAGGAGGACGGCCTTGCCGTTCAGCACAACCACGTACGAGCCCACGTCGTTGTGGTTGTGGTGTTCGGCGTTGTGTCCTCCCTTCAAGGCAACTCCAAAGCGCCCTTTCTTGCCTCTTTGCGGGCGGCAGACCAGGACACCGGCGTCCTTGAACCAAGAGCGCAACGGAGAGACGTCCCACGGTTCGGTCGAGGTCGGCGGCGCCTTTCGCCACGCGTCGGGGAAAGAAAAGAGCATCGTTTCGGCGAGCATGCCCGACGGCGCAATTGTGTCAGCGTTCTCGTATTCCGGCAGGTTGAGTCCATAGCGGGCACTGATGTAGGCGAGGTAGCGACAAGTGGGGCGCGAGCCGACGCTACAGTCGGCAAAAGCCGGGTAGACATCGCTCACGATCTCAAGGCCGAGCGGAAGAAGTGCCGCGGGGCGGGCGCCGGGCAGCGTGAACAGATCGAGCCTGCCTCCCGTGGCTCTGCTCAAGTTATCGGTCAGAAGGATGAAATGTCCGTAGCCGTAGTTCCAGTAGCCCATTCCCTCGCTGCAGTACCCGTCCGCCGTGAAACCGCTCAGGAACTTGCGGATTGCCGTTTCCGCGCCGTCCACGAAGCGGGCGCGTTCCTCGGGGGATTCAACCGCGATCAGGGCTGTACCCGTGGCACACGCCACACAGACGGCATTCCAATTGTGGTTGCAGCGGTACCACCAGTTGCGGCGGTGTTTGCCCTCGATGGTCTTTCTGTACGGGATGAGGATTCGCTCCCGAATGCGGAGCCTCATCAGGGCACGCGTTTCCGTGGGGAGCCGGCTTCCCAGGAAGTGCTCAACCATTGCCAGGTTCCATCCGAGTGCGGAAGAGGCGAGGTCAATGGTGATGATCCTCTGGTAGAAGTCATCGAGACTGCGGTCATGGGCAGGCAGAACCCACGTCTTCTCGTTGCACACGGCGCGGATGATCTCATCCAGGGCCGGGATGAAGCGTCTCTTGTTCTCGATGCACTCTGCCAGCGTGAGCGTGGCGATACGACGGCGACGACGGGAGGCGACGCGTTGCCAACGGCCGCGGTTGCCGGTCCTGGAGAAGTCGAGGTAGAGCTCGTCAGACTGTTCCTCGATGGGGCGCTTGGTGAGTTCCTCGGCGTCGCGGAGCAGTTTCTGGTAGGACGGGTGGGCGGCGAGCGCCTTCCAGGCGGCGCGGTCGCTTATGCTGGGACCCGGTCCACACGGTTTCGCCGGCAGCCACGCGGCGATTTCGGCCACGCGGTTGGTGTCCAGGGCGAAGGCCAATGTGGTAGAAATGAGCAGAAGGAGGATAGCCCGGCAGAGACGCAACGGGGCAAAAGCGGTCAACATCATGGCAGATCTCCGTGTTGAGGCGGGTCTTATACCATACCGTAGCCACCGTCCGACACCCTATTCCCTGATGTATCCAGCCAATAACCTAGCGCACCTCAATCCGCCTGAGTTCGCTACGGGAATCCGTGAGATATTCGGACCTGTGACACACCCGTGTCACGAACCACGGGCCTGCCCCTCACTCGCCTTCGCTGCGCTGCGGCGACGGGACTGTATCAAAAGGCCACGGGCCGCTTGCGAGTGTCGGCGCGTAGAGCGCTCCAACCGGTCCACGCCACTCCGCGCCGATCCGCGTTGCGTCTCGGGCTGCGTGGCTCACTACGAGCGAGGAGCGCGTGCGTTGGGTTTGTAGTCAGGCTCGCAGTGAGCGGAGCGAACGGAATGCCGTGGCCCGGTCGGTGCGCAATGGAACTTCCGACCTTTTGATACAGCCCCGTGGGAGCGCACGAATCGCCGGGTGAAGGGCAGGCTGTCAGTGCCCTCGGAATGACAGGGCGCAAGGTCTCAAGGAACGAGTCGATTCTCGTCCACCAGGTAGTCCTCGTCGGCATCGTAGCCGTAGAGGTACTTATTGTCGCCGCCGGGCTCCCAGTAGTCGGGATCGGTGACCCGCTCCTGGGCGTATTCCACGTCGCGGACGAGTACGCGCAGGTAGTCGCCGACGCGTTCGTAGGCCTGAATAGCGTTGGAGGACCACGCCAGGGGAGCCAGGGTGTCCGCGCCGTCCCCGCCCTGGAGGGAATCGTTGCCGCTGCCGGCATAGATGGCATCGTCACCGTCCCCGCCCCGAAGCCTGTCGTCACCCGCCTCGCCCTGGAGCTCATCGGCGCCGGCGCCGCCCTTGATGATGTCGTCGCCTTTCCCGCCCAGCAGCAGATCAATGTCATCGCCGCCGAGCAGCGTGTCGTCGCCAAGCTGTCCGTAGAGCACGTCGTTGCCGGCGTCGCCGTCCAGCTCGTCATCACCGGCACCGCCGAACAGCGCATCGTTGCCGCTGTCGCCCTCGAGCGTGTCGGCGCCGGGGCTGCCGTAGATCACGTCGCCCCCGGCGCCGCCGCTGAGCGTGCGCATGAATTCCCGTTCGCCCGCAAGGCCGGCTGCCGTCAGTTTGTCCGCCCCCGCGCCGCCTTCGATAACCGCTGACAGCGCCGCCCCCGACAGCGTCAATTCGTCCTCGCCGGCGCCGCCGCCGATGCGGACTGCGCGTTTCAGGGCATTGGTCACCTCCGCTTCGACGGTGTCGTCCCCGGCGCCCCCTTCAATTACGACGCCGCCGTAGTAGTCGTCGGCGGACACCTTGAGAGTGTCGTCGCCTCCCAGTCCATTGAGCGTGAGGCCGGCGATCCGGCCCAAGTTGACGCTGGCCTTCCCGCGAGGATAATCGACTTCGACGAGTGTGTCGCCGTCGTCGTTCTGTCGCACGGTGATGCGGTCAGCCTCCTCCGTTCCGTTGATTGTGGCTGCCCCCACCTTCGTGTAGTTGGGCACGACGTACTTCTTCGTGCCGACCATGACTTCGCGGTCGTCCAGCGGCACGGTCAGGTCAGTCACGGTCAGAGTCACGCCGCTGTTGCCGACTCTGACGAGGCTGTCCTTCACGCCGAACTCGTGTGTACCGGACGGCTTCAGGGCCTGGACCTTCAGGTCCGGCTCGTCCGCAACCGACGTCTCGTCCCGCACGAATGCCGGCAATCCAAATGGATGCCGCCATCCGTACGGACTTGACTTGCGCGGGAAGGCGCGCCCGGTGTTCGCGTGCAAATCACGCAACCAATCACGAGCCACTCCACTGGCCAGCATACGAGTTACTCCCCTGTCCCGCCGTCAACGGCGGCTCACGCCAGGATGTTGACGTTGGTCCCGATTCCTACCGGGTTATCAAAAGGATCGTTGGCGCGATCCAGCAGGTTGGTTATCTCTTGCTGGTCTTCCAGCATCTTCGAGTGCCCCGGCGAAAGCCCGGGTTTGGGCGGTTTTCCCGCCGGCGTGCTGAAAGGTCTGAATAGTGGTTCGAAATCGATAGCGCCTGACCATTGAATATCCATAATGTTCTCCCTTTTCTGCTACGCAATTATGTTGATAACCCGTCCCCGGGCGCCCGAAACGGTTACGCGTACGCGTACCGTGGTCGGGGTGCCTGATGGACGCGGTCCTTGATTCGATGCTGCCCGGGCCGTTGCGCCGACACGGGGCATTATTGCGGGCATTCGCATGATGTTCGTGCCCGCGCCAACTGCCTGCACCGCTGATGCACGCATGGGGTCAATCTCCTTGAATCGGAAGTTCAGAAGCCTGCAACAGGAAGCGTGGAGCCCGGTGCTCCACGAGCAAAGCGCTTCACGGACAGCACGGGCACACACCCGTCGTGACCAACCTGACATCGCGCTTTCATTGTCGGGGATTATACCGGCAAATTCTGCCGGGGTCAAGCGTTGAGACGCCTGTACGCCACAACCGACTAGGGGCCAAGTGGTTACGAAATGCCGAACCAGCAAGGACCGGCAAGAATGTCCACTACCCAACACTCCGTATTCACTTTTCAAGTCGAATCAGGCATTGGGACTTAAGCTCAAGGAGCGCAGCGGAGCGGAGTCGAGACATCTCGTGAATTGGGAACCACGCCGGGCGTGCTTGGCAGTTCTCGAGATCCCTCGGCTCCGCTCCGCTGCGCTCGGGATGACATCGCTTCACTGCGCCCCCCGTACCAAGTGTCGTTACGGTAGAAAGATGTGTAGGTAGAAAAATGGGGAGGCAGGAAGGTGCGAAAATTGAATGTATCGTCTTTTTACCATCCCATCTTTCTACCATTATCTCTCCCCACAACCCTGCGCATGTCTTGCCCACGAGCCAACGGGTTTCGCCCGTGACAACCCTCGGGATGACAGGCAGGAGTTGGAGTTTCCGTCCCGCCCCGTGCGCTGCGCTTCCGAGGCATTTCGAGAGGGAAACGTAGAACCCTTCTCCCTTGGCCCGCCGTAGCCTGGCGAAGGAGGCAGGACGGTTCTACGGAACGCCGCGACGAACCGAGTTTCCGGCTAATCCCCACACGCGGCGAGCAGTTCGCGGCGGGTTGACACTTCGGGGTATCCCGCTGCCAGTTTGCGGATGGCCGGGAGAGACGCGGGGTCGGCGATGAGACCGAGAGCTTCGGCGGCGCAGTGGCGGGTGTCGATGGCGTTGTCCATGTTCTTGACCACGTCCAGCAGCAGGGGCGCAACGCGCGCATCGCCGATCTGTCCCAGCGCCCATGCCGCGGCGGCACGCCAGCAGGGGGTGTACTCCAGTTGGAGAAAATGGATGTTCGGTTCGGCGGGATCGGGTCGGCCGTAGCGGGCTTCGTTGAGCTCGGGGCGCAACGATGCCGCCAGGCTATCTACCGAGCGTGCGTCGCCGAGATTGCCCAGCGTCCGCCCCAGGTAGAAGAGAACCCAGTGACGTTGCGGGATCCACTTGGGGTTGCCCATGGGCCGTTTCACGGCGTCGTCCGGCTTTGCGCGGTAGCGCTCGTAGGCGGCGCGCACAGCCGGTTCGTGACGCTTATCGCGGCACATGAACGAGAGCACCTGCGCGGCACGATTGTCCGGCGCGGGTTTGCCGGCCCACGCTCCGTGTGTGGCGCTCACGCCGGCCTTCAGGTCGTCGACGGCGTTGGCCTCGGGATCGCCGAGCAGAGCGAGGCACGTCGCCACGAGCTCGATCGTCTCGTGGCCTGCGTGCACGATGTGCGAGTGGGACGAGCGGGTCGTGAGTCCCTTGGCGCCGAGGACGCGCACGGCGCGTATCTGGTCCCAGTCGGCCTTGCTCTTGCGCGTGAAGCGCGCGTTCTGGCAGTAGAGGTAACCGGTCGCTCCGGGCCGGCCGCTCTGTGTGCGGTCGGCAACATCCGAGCGAATCGGGGGTCGGGGACGCGGTTCGAGCGACACGGGTGAATGAACCGAGCCGACCTTTGACGTGTGGACGGCGATCAAATCATTGCTCTTCGGATCGAGCACGGCCAGAACATCCGACTGCATCCCGCGGCCCTCGGGACGCAGGATGGTGGCCAGCAGCCGACCGTCCGGAAGGGGCGCGAGGTCGCCCAGCCCGCCGGGCAGTTTCTGGTAGGACGGTTCCAGCGTGCCCGGCGTGCAGATGAAGTTCCCGCGGTTGGATATGCAAGCCAGCCGTCCGTCAGGGAGCGGCGCGGGGCTGCCGTACCCGTAGCGCCTCAGGCGCGTGCCGTAGACAGCGCCGACGTTCGCGCCGATCTCGGTAGCGCCGCCGCTGCCGTCCGGGTGCACGACGTGAATCTGCGTTTCCACCTTGGCACGGTCAAGAAAGTTATCGGTGCGGATAAAGGCGATACGGCCGTCGGCGGTGACCTTGGGCTCGTTGTCGAAGATAAGCGTGAACGTGATCGGCTCGATATTGCCGCCGTCCGCATCCATGACGAACAGGGAACGGGAGGGGGGGGTTGTGATACTCTTCGAAACAGCCGATGCGCGTCGAGGCGAACACGATGCGTCCATCCGGCAGCACAGCGGGGTCGATATCGTGAAAAGGACCGTCGGTCAAACGAACGGGCGTCCCGCCCGCGACCGGGACGCGATAGATGTGAAAGAAGGAGTCCCCTTCGGCCGCCATCGTGATGTAGAGCGTCTTGCCGTCGTAGTCGGGTGCGGGGGTCCCGATGACGCCCTTGCCGGCGTCCACGAGCAGACGCGGCTTCGCTCCCGCCTTGCCGGCGTCCAGCACGAACAATTTGCCGCCGATTTTGGAGGGACAAGGCAGGTCGAATTCGGTGTAGGCCCGCGACCAGTTGCCAACCCGGAAGCAGACGCCCCAGGCTTCCCCGCGCAACGGTGTGTAGACGCTACGGTCTTCGCCGATGAAAGCGACCGCGCCGGGCCACTCAAAATCGTCTCCCGGCTCGCCAAACGCAACGGCGGCCGGCAGCCTGCCATGCCGCCTTCCGCCCTTGGACCCGCCGAACGCCAGCTTGCCCCACGGGGCCATGCCCATCTTGCCCAGGATCTTGGCGGCGGTCCACCCCTCGTCTTCCAGGAACTCCGGATGCGAGTAGTCCTCGGGTTTCCCTTTGAGCGCAACGTGCCAGGAGGAATCCGTCACAAGCTCCAGTGGTTTGCGGTCGGCCATCTCGACGCGGACTGCGGCGACCAGGCCGCGCATGCCTCCCAGACATATGCCGCGGATGCCGATGATGTTCCTTCCCTGGGCCAGGCGTTTCTTCATGTCGTAGCGTTCGACGGAGCTCCAGATGTTGGCCGCGGCGCCGACGTCATGGCCGACGGCACCGCCGTTGACGAACAGCTCGTAGCCGTTGTCCGCCGTGATCAGGATGCTCGCGGTCGTCGGGGTGGCGTCCAGCGAAAGCTCCAGGCGAAACTGGCAGACATCCGACTCCATGTCACCCCAGATCCAATTCGCCTTGTCGATCGCCGGCAGAGGCTTACGCGCTTTGGCCGTAGCGGCGGATGCCGATAGCGGCAGGATTGCGGACATGATTAGAGCAACAAGGGGCAGCGTCCGGTGCTGGGGGTGACATCTCATGGCATAGGTCTCTCTCGGTTGGAAAGCGGCATGGTGTCATTTTGCGAATCGTAGAGCAATCCACAATCAGATCCGTCTCGCCCGGTTGGAGGCGGGCGGCAGGGGGCTTTTCCCGCGGCGCAGGCGATGGAGGGTGACCTCGGGGGGACAGTTGTAGCGGACGTCCAGCCCGGACGAGCCGGCGCCGCGCGAAGTGTAGCCCCACAGCCACTTGTAGCTCCAGTTGCCCCGCGTGATGCAACGGGGGCCGCGCACGTTGGTGATCACGGCGTGGCCGCCCGGCAGGCAGAGCTGGCCGCCGTGCGAATGGCCGCAGAGCATCAGGTCGAAATCGCTGTAGGCCGCCTTGCGATAGAGCTCCGGCGTATGAGACAGGAGGATGGAGCATGCATCCGACGGCACACCGTCGCAGGCCTTTTCGAGATTGTCCACCATGTAGAAGTGCGCATCGTCCACACCGACGAGGTGGAGGGCATCCCCGTTCTTCTCGATCACCGCGGACTCATTCAGAAGCACCGAGATGCCCATCCGTTCCAGGCCGCTGGCGATCTCAATGAAATCGTGGTTTCCCAGCACTGCGTATACCGGCGGGGGCAGGACATCCACGATGCGGTCCATCGCCCGGACGCAGTCGTCATACTCGCCACACGTCCGGTAGCGGTAGTCGCCGGTCATTACGCAGGCGTCGTACGCGAGTCCTGAAACCGTCTCCGCGATTGCCTCGGTAATGTCCCGGCTGATATCGACGTGGAGGTCGCTGAGATGCAGCAGCGTAAAGCCGTCGAACGCCTCCGGCAGTCTGGGCAACACGATGTCGTTTTCGACGACTTCAATCCGCATCGCGTTGCGCCGTCCGCGCCCATAGAGGAACAGGCACTTGAGCGCAAATCCTATCACCGTCATGAGACCCGGCAGGTTCTCGATATGGAACAAGTTGCGGCCCTGGCCGAAGACGTCGCAGACGTGGTCGGCTTCGATCCCCAAACGCTGGCGAAGGTGGAACAGACCCACGCGTTCGGCAAGCCGCTCAAAGTTCGGCACACTGGCTTCTGTTTCTGCGCTCATTGGTCCCACCTATCGGTCGCAGAACGGGACGAACTTGTCAAGGAGTCCCGGGGTTCCGCTGCGTGGCGGAAATAACACCTTGCGCGCAGTGCGCGTATGATCTTAAGATCCGTGGCCACATGAAACTCGACTTCAAACACCTCTCGATAGCCCCTGCCTTGCCTCCGGGAACCGACGACTGGGTGATCGCGCAGGTCCCCGTGACCTCCCTGAGGGCCATCATCCTCACCGGTCCGGTTGAGGCGCCCGTTCGGTCGCCCTCGCGACTGGAGGAGACACCTCATTTCGCGTTTCTCCAGACCGGGGATCGCGCCCCCTATGAGACCTACATGCGAAAGTATGGGGAGCTTGTGGGTTTCGGGAAGGAACACGGCCTGATGGAGTTCGCGCGATTGGCGCGTTCTTTTCGGTATCTTGCGCCACCGTTTCAGGACGAGTACATAGCGGTGGTGAAGAGACCCGACGAAACCTACGAGATCCTTGACGGCGTGCACAGGGCGGCGCTGCTGGCCGCGCGGAGAGAAACCGCGGCGCCGGTAGTCATCTGCAATGTAGCGAATGCGGCGGAGGTGCGCCTCAACGTCTTTGTGCAGAGCTTCAAGGAGATGTTTCCGGAGTGGTATACGCCGATTGCCTTTGACGATGCCACCGTGATTCACGAACGAACCTATCCAGAATTCAGGGAACGTCCTGAGTTTCTCACCAACCGGGAGCGCGGCCAGGCCAAGTGGGACTACATCATCAAGGACAACCTGCCGGACGTAGAAGGCAAGACGGTCTACGACCTGGGGTGCAACGTGGGATTGTATGCACTGCTCTTGGCGCAGGCCGGGGCCTCACGGGTCGTGGGCATGGACCGCAATGAAGAGACCATCCAACCCACCAATCCCAATCTCCCCAGGCAGAACGTAGTTCAACAGGCGTATTTTGTTCGGAGGGCTTTCGAGCTGCAACACGGACGCAAGTTCGACAACGTCGAGTTCGTCGAAGCGGATATCTCTCGATTCGATTTTGCCGCATGCGAAGCGGATGTTCTCTTTTCCACATGCGTGCTCTATCACTTCGGCGCACAGTTTCCGGCCTGGATCAAGTCACTGCCCGAACGCACCCGCACGGTCTTCCTGCAAACCAACCTTGGACACAAGGGCCCGCTCGCGTCCTGGACGTCGCTGGACGTTCACGAGACGATACTGCGCGAAGCCGGCTTCGAACGCATCCGGGTATGCGCACCCGAAGGCTACAAGTACCCGGTGATCTCGGGCGAAAGGCTGTAGGGTCGAACGGGCCTATCCCAGGAAGGATTCGCAGGCGCCGATGACCTTGCGCAGGCCTTCGTCGCCCATGGTCGAACCGATCTGACGCGCGAACGGCAGAAGTGCGCCGACCCTGTCCCTGTTTCGGAGGGACAGTGCCGTGCCCAGGCCGGTACTGACGGCCCAACAGGTTTCGTAGGGCAGCACCGTCTCGCCGTCGGCGATGCGACGCAGCCAGCCGGCAGCCACCCCGAAGGCATCTTCAAAGCGTCTCTCGACGCGTAGTGCGTCACCCAGGAGACGGTCCAGCTCAAAACCGGAAACACCGTTCTTCATGAGCCACACACCCAGGTCAATCAATGCTCTCGATTCCTGCCTCTCTGCCGCATCGAGAAAGGCCACAGCCCGCCGCAAGACCGTTCTTCTCCGTTTCACGTTCGCATCGGTGACGGCCTGGCCGAGGCGTGCCCTGAAGTTCCGGTGCACCGCGGACGCATGCGCACCGGCGCAGGTGCTGCCGAGTGTCCCCGCATGCCGCCGGTACCGCAGACACACGCGGTCGAAGTAGAGTGGCTCCGTCCAATCCAGCAATCTCAACCACAAATCGTAGTCGATCTGTGCCGGCAGGGATTCGTCATACCCACCCGCCCGGCGAAACAGATCGCATCTCACCAGGGCCATGGGGTGAGGGATGATGTTCCTCTGCAGGAGCTTCAGGATATCCCAGGGATTGCGCATCTGATGTCCGAGCGGGTTCCCCTCTTCATCGACAGTTTCCAGGGCGCAGTAGCCCCATGCGGTTCCGCCATCCGCGGACACAGCTTCAAAATAGGGTTGCAGGGTATCGGGGAGCATTATGTCGTCGGCGTCAAAAACACACATCCACGGCGCTCGCACGTACTCGAATGCCCGGTTCCTGGCCGCGGACACATGTTCCCGCCCGTCAAGACGCAGCAGCGTGATGCGTTCGTCGTCGAACTCCCCGAGGATGCGGGGCGAGTCGTCTGAAGATGCGTCGTCAAGTATCACGACCTCGAAAGACATGCCGTGTTGCCCCAGGATGGACCGTACGGCCTCGCCGATGAACTTTTCGGCGTTGTAGACCGAGACTACGACGGATAACTCCGGGCTCGAAACGCGGCTCGTGCGTATGACTTCAGGAGTGTTCATGACACCAGCACAACCGGACGCGCGGTGGGACGATTGGCGACGAAGAACTCGCCTACGTGAATGCGATCGAACGAGCATGCTCGATAGGCCTCCAGGTCCAGGCGGGCACCCGCATTGCGAGCTTCTTCGAGGGCCTCCGTCGAGCAGTGCCCGCCCATCAGGCGGTTTCCGACCAGGTTCTGCACGCGGTTGACGGTCGGAACAACGGCGCGGGAAGTCCCGAACGAAGCCATCAGGGAGGGGCCCTGGGTGCTTTTCAGGACCGTGTTTCCGGCCAACTCCAGGAGGTTGGGGTGGCGCCAGTCGAAAGGCGGTTGAGCGATTCTGAGCTGTTCCATCATGGCCACCAGCCGCAGGGTCATGCTTCGCTCGTAGACGGTGCAGTTCAGCTCGAAGGGATAGGCCCAGTGCGAATCGGCACTGCGCCAACACCAGACGAGCTTGTCGCCTCCGGGCTTGAACTCCGGGTGCGGCACGGCTTCCCGGCGGCTGTGAGAGTACTCGATGTTACGCCCCAGACGCAGAGAGAAACCCAACAGGTCATAGTCGTTGAAGGTGCCGGCAATTTGCGCGACGTCGAACGCGCGGCAGAAGACGACATCGTCGCACCCGAACATCACGAACCGTGCCGCCGTCGCTTTCAGCCATCCCGTCAACTGCCTGCCGAAATCGTGTTCGGGCTCGAATTCTACGTCAGGATGCGACTCGGCCAGCTCAGCATAGCCGCGCCGGAAACGGTCCGACGAACAGGTGTACAGCACACGTACACGAACCGGCTGGCTGGACGCTTCGCGCAGAGACCGCAGGTAGCCGTCCAACTGCAGCGGACGGTCCTTGGAGAAGCACATGCATGCGACGGACGCCTTCACTCAGTGGCGGTGTTAGCAGTGCGCATGCCGCTAGACGCGGAATATGGCCCCCAGCTTCTTGCCCAGCAGAATGCTGGAGCCGACGATCGTCACGGCCAGGAACACCATGGCCCACACGCCGAGTGCGGAGGCCACGTAGCGGCCGGTGCCGATGAGCTGGAAAAGCTCGTAGATGGTTTTTGTGATGGGATAGTAGTCGGCCCGTTGCGCCAGCATGAGGCTGTCGGAGACCTCGAGCATACTGAACGCGAAAGCCAGGAGCGCGCCGGCCACGATATTGGCCGTAATCAGGGGCAGCGTCACCCGTCGCACCACGCGCAGGGGCGAAGCGCCTAGGTTGGCGGCGGCTTCTTCGAATGAGATCGACATTTGCTGCAGTCCGGCCACGCACGCCCGCACCATGTACGGAAGCCGGCGGACGGAGTAAGCGATCACCAGGAACAAGGTGGGGTTGGTGCGCACGTCGAAGAAGGCCGGCCACAGCGCGCTCTCCTTGACCCAGCCCAGGTTGCTCATGAAGGCGCTGATCGAGAGGTAACCGAAGGCCATGACGAGTCCCGGCACGGCCAGCGGCAGCATGGCCAGTGCGTCGAGAACGCCGCGAAACCTGAGACGTGAACGCACGACGACGTGGGCCACGGCGATGCCGACAACGAGGTTGAGCGCGACCGCCATCAACGAGAACACGAGGCTGTTGCGGATGCTGCTCACGGTCATACCGTGACCGAGAGCCGTGGCATAGTTCACCGTCGTGAGACCGTCGGGCAGGACTGTTCGGTACCAGGTGCCGGGCGCGCTGAGGCTGGTCAGGACGACGCCGGCATGCGGCAGCAGCGCCACGGCGACCACGGCGGCGAACGGCAAGGCCGGCAACACGCCGCGCAATCCGCGGACGCGCACGGCGGAGGCGCCCCGTACGGCGCGCGTTTCCATCGCGTAGGCGCGTCGTCCGAAGACGAGCTTGGTGAACAGGTACAGCATCACGCTGCAGGCGAGCATCACGAACACGAGAGCATACGGGAAAGGACTGGAACCGATTTCCTTGAGTGCATCGTAGACCTGCACCGAAGCGCAGCGCGAGTAGCTCATGATCAGAGGCGTACCCAGTTCCGTAAAGCTCCAGATGAATACGATCGTGCCGCCGGCGAACAGGCCGGGCATGATCAGCGGCAGCGTGATCCGGCGGAACTTCACAAAACCGGAGCAGCCCAGGTTCTGCGCGGCCTCCTCCATGGCGGGATCGACGTTCGCCAACGCCGCGGCGGCATTCAGGTAGACGATCGGATAGAGCGCCAGCGCCTGGAGCACGACGACGCCGAAGTAGCGTCCCCGCCCCAGCCAGTCGACGTCCAGCCCCAACAGTGCGTTCAACGCCCCGTACTGACCGAGGATCTGCTGAAAGCCTATGGCGCCGACGAAGGGCGGCAGGATCATCGGCGCCAGGATCAGGGAGGTCAGGACCCGTTTTGCGGGGAACTCGAACCGCGTCGAAAGCCATGCCAGGGGGACCCCGAGCAACAAGGCAAGCGTGGTGGTTCCGAAGGCAAGACGCAGGCTGTTGAGCAGCCCCTCCGCATAGACAGGATTGCTGAAGACGCCCGCCAGGTACTTGAGCGTGAAACCGTCCTCGCCGCACAGACCGCCGCCGACAACACGAACCAGGGGCCAGACGAACAGGACGGCGAACCACGCGCCGAGCAGGCAGAAGAGAAAAGCGGCCGTGCGGTGTCTCATGGCGCCGACCTCCCCGCCGGACCACGCCCGCCAAATCCCTGGAGACGGCGGTCCTCCGCCGTTGCTCCCTGGAGACGGCGGTCCTCCGCCGTTGGGCGCAAGCGCCGAAACGAGCGAGAACCACGTTCGTTTCTGTCTCCGTTAGTGCTCATCTCTTGTTCGCAACGGCGGAGGACCGCCGTCTCCAGGTCGAAATCGCGGGCTCTTTTCGTGTATCCTTTTCTACGGCAGACCTAATTGCCAGCTCCCGCGCCTCGCGGTAGTTGCGGCGGAAGCAGAGCGTCCACTCGCGCATGTAGTCGATCCGGTCGTGCGTGCCGACGATGCGCAAGGCCGACTCCCAGGTCAGCGGTTCGGGGCGGTCGGGCAGGCGCCGCAGGGCGGCCATGGCGGCCGGTTGAGCCGACGGTCCGCCGCGGCGGACGATTGTCTCCCAGGCTGCCCTGAGCTCGTCGCCTGCATCGAGGCACATCGTGCGGACGAGGTCGCGGTGCAGGCTGAACATACGCGCGGTCCACCGCGGCCGGTACTGGAACCGACCGGCCAATACGTAGGGATTCATGGCCGCGTCGCCGAGAGGATCGACGCAGTACTGCCGGTGGACTTCGTATCGCGCCTGCAGCTCGGGATGTTCCGAGGGATAGAAGTCGCGCCGGATCGGCAGTCGCCGCAGCGTATAGCGTGCGGGGCCGCCCGGGGCGCCAACGTGGTAGCTCCACAGCTTCTGGCCGTCGGCGCTCAACACGTATTCGATAAAGCGCACCGCGAGCTCACGATGTTCAGCCCCGCGCAGCAGGCTGATCGGATCGGCGCTGACGCTGGAACCGCCGGACGGCGTCATGTAGGCCATACGGGGCGCGCCGCCGGCCCCCTTGTGAATCTCTGCCTGGTAGCGGCCGTAGAAGTCGATGCAGATGCCCGCCGCCGCATTGCCGGACGCCACGTCCTGCGGAACGCGCCCGGAAGCCTCGGTCAGATAGCGCGCGTTGGCGCAGATGAGCTGCACAAGGTGCAGCCCGTTGCGCCAGCCCGCCGCCACCGCCGCATGGTACGAAGCCGGGACTGAGTCAAGCGCAGCGCCGCTGCTCAGCCTCTGCTCCAATGCATCAACCTGGTCACGCGCGAACCCGGCGGACACCACGGACCGATGGCATTGCTCCTGGACAATCATCTCGATTGCCTTGGCGATGCTCCCGCTCTTGGTGGGGTCGACCATCCCCAGCGTCCGGAAGTAGCGCGGATCAGCCAGGTCGTCCCAGCGTTCGGGCGCACGCCGTATGCCGAGGTCTTTCAGACGGTCGAAGCTGTAGCAGATGCCGAAAGTGCTGAGGGCGGTCCCATAGAAGTGGGTCGACCGCCAGTTCTCGCCGCTCAGCGCCCGCGGAATGAGCATCGCACCGCAAGGGTCTTGCACGACGGCGGGGGGCGGGCCGCCCGCCCAGGGCTCGACCGACAGACCCTGCCCGGCCGCCTTGCCGTGGTCGTACGGACCGCCGCCAAAGAACAGGTCCACCTTGCACGTAAAGGCCTTCGGGTCGTCCACGGCGCGGAAGGACGCATGAATTTCCTTCTTGGTCCGCCAGCGCGCCGGCGCGCCGGGATCGTCCGCGAGCTCCCGGGGAAACGCTCGCGGGTCGAATTTGTGGTCCAGCATCATGCTGCCGCCCCCCCGCGGCCAGATCTTGCCCTGACGCCGCCACCAGGCGCGAAAAGCGGCGGTGTACTCACCCGCCAGGTAGCGCATCGTCTCCGTCGTGCCGCCCACGACGCGCCACTCCACCCTGACCGGCACACCGTAGCGCTTCCTGTGCCACTCCGCGAAACCGCGTGCAAACTCATAGCGGATCGACTCGTTGTGCGGCGTGACGATGACCAGCCGCGGGTCGCCGACGCGCCAGTCGGAGACCTGCTCCTGGCGGCGCAACAGAAACGGCAGGGCGACAACCGCGGCTGCGGCAAGAACGACTAGCGAGTTGCGCGACATCGCAAGGCCCCATCAATGATGCAGAACTACCACGTCCCGCGGATCTATCCACACTTCGCACGTTTCGGACGAATCGCGGGCGATGATCCGCGGGTTAAGCTCGAACGCCTTCAGGGTGAGCTCCCCGCCCCCCTCGACAGGCAGGGTGACCAGGTGCTGGGCAGTCTCGCCAAGATAAACCGTGTTGTGAACGGCGCCCGTCAGGCGGTTATCGCCGTCCGCTCCGGGACCAAGCCGCACGACCTCGGGACGCACGGACAGAACCACTTCCGTCCCGGCCGCGTCCGACGCGGCGCCGTCTTCGCTAACAAGCTGCCCGACAGGTGTCGCGAGGACGACGCGGTTCCCCCGGACTTCGACGATGCGTGCCTCGACGAAGTTGGTTTCGCCGATAAAGCCGGCCGTGAACCGGGACGAGGGCCGCCGGTATACCTCCGCGGGCGGACCGACCTGCGATATCCGGCCCTCGTTCATGACGGCCAACCGGTCGGCGATCGACAGGGCTTCTTTCTGGTCGTGCGTGACGTAGACCGCGGTCAGTCCAGCCTCGCGGCATATGCGACGGATCTCGCTTCTCATCTCGAGTCTCAGCTTCGCGTCGAGGTTCGAGAGCGGCTCGTCCAGAAGCAGGCAGCGCGGATGCACGACGAGGGCCCGCGCCAACGCCACGCGTTGCTGCTGTCCTCCGGAAAGCGCGTTGGGCCCGCGGTCGGCGAGCTCGCGCATGCGGACCAGTTCCAGGGCCTCGTCCACGCGGCGCCTGATCTCGTCGCGCGGCAATCGTCGCATCTGCAAACCGAAGGCGACGTTGGCGCGAACGCTCATATGCGGCCAGAGCGCATAGCCCTGGAACACCATGCCGGTATCGCGGCGGTGGGCCGGCAGATCGCTGATGTCCTCATCGCCGATGAATACACGCCCGTGGTCCGGCCGATCGAACCCGGCGATACAGCGCAGAAGCGTCGTCTTTCCGCAACCGCTGGGACCCAACAGGAAGAACAGCTCCCCGGGCTTCACGTCAAGCGACACGTCGTCCACGGCGCACACGGCGCCGAACGTCTTCGTCAGGTTTTCGCACCGAACAGGTACAGCCATTTCGCCCTCACTCGTCTTGACTGCGTGGGAGCAGGCTACGCTTTCGCGGGCGCTTTTGCAATAGCGCTCAATTCCGCGGGAACAGGTAGAAAGATGGGATGG
>CAZKRK010000120.1:0-18411 GCA_964555035.1 uncultured Victivallales bacterium
GCGCCGGTTTTTCTTGTTTTTTTCGACAGCTTTGGGAGGGTGAGTCACTAACCGGTTTCAGTTTCGGTCCTGTAAACCGTCATGCCTCTCGCCTGGTAGTTCGGAAGCGCTGCATCGTGATCCAGTGTGCAGGTGTGCACCCAGACGCGCTTGGTGTTCCCCCATGACCATGCAGATTCGATGGCATGGGAGAGAAGGTAGCCACCGAATCCCTTTCCTGTGAACTTGGGGGCGAGTCCGAAATAGACGATCTCGACATTGTCGTTCTCTTGTTGCTGCAGTTCATAGTACCCGGCGATGGACCCTTTGCTGTAGGCCACCCAGGTACGCAGACTCTCGCTCTCGGCATACTGCTGCCACACATCATCCGGAAGCGACAGCTTGTCCGTCCAGCTCCATGGCTCACCGACGAGCTGGTAGAGATAGCGGTTGAAACGGAACTCTTTGATCTCGGCCTCTATGACATCCAGGTCGGCGGGCGCCGGTTTCTCGTTGAGATCGTCCGGCGACGTCATTTCCAGGTAGTATGTGGTGAGGTCCGGCATGGCTGGGCGTTCCTCGTTGTTCTATTGACCCGCTGTCACTTCTCGGCGAGCAATTTCACCATGGCCTCACCCATGGCGAGGCCGACATCCATGTAGGTCTGTGCGTTGCCGTCGTAGTGGCTGTTGGAGGCGCCGCCCTGGCTGAGGGGATGGGTGTAAACGGTGGCGACGTTTCCCTTGAACTCCGGATGTCTGCCGGTCTTGCCATCCACGGCGAGCTGGGCGTCGAGGATCAGCTTCTCGTTCCCTTCGGCACTGTCCTTTGCAGTTTGGCCAAGGGTAGCGACAACGAATTTGGCCTTCGGTGCCTTGAACTCCTTGCGCAGGGTCTTGATGAGGTGGACGAGGTTCTTCTCGTAACGGCCCGCGTGGCCGGCGTTGTAGCGGTCCTTGTCGCCCTGCCACCAGGCAAAGCCCACGATCTCATAGCCGCGTCCCTTCCAGTGGGGGAACTGCTCGTCGAAGTTGTCCAGCACCTCATGCGCCGTGCCAAAGCAATCGTCGTATTGCTTGCCGGCATACCAGTTGATCGGTTTGGGCTCCGTGCCCTTGGCCCATGAGTCGGGCGAATCCTTGTAGCCGGCATAGACCTTTCCGTCGTACTCGTATTGCTCGCTGCCCGGCGGGAGAAAATCCCAGCCCAGGGAACGGTTGCCTTGCGACGCCTTCAGAAGCAGAACCGGCTCCTCCAGGTGATTGCCGACTGCGTGCCCGAATCCCAGCTCCGGCCCGATTCTGCCGGAAGTGACACCCAGCCACCTGCTCCCCGCGGCAGCCACCACGCCCTTGTACCAGACATCGTCGCGCGACACCCACTGTCCCTTTTCGTTCATCAGGTACGGGTACTTCCCCTGGTGGCCGACCAGCGTTGACAGGCTCCCGGGAACGTCCATTCTATCAATCCACCCCAGGCCATTCGCATCCTTGGTGAGGTAGGTGATCTTGACCGCAACCTTCTTCCCTTCGGTCAGTTTGATTTCGGAACGCACCGGTTCCTCGCCGACGTCCTTGCGGTGGACCTCCTTGCCATCGACCTCCATGATGTTGTGCATGGAGCCCCCGTAGCCGGGGCGAAACTGGTAGATCCCGGTCGCTCTGACCTGAACGAAACCGCGTGTCACCCGGGTCCCGCCGGCGGGATAGGGTGTAGGCCTGGTGCCGCCGAAACTCTCGAGCTTCAGCGTCTCGGTCGGCTCCATTTTGTCGTAGTCAGCCTTCGGGTCGTACGCACCCTCGTAGACCGATACCACCGGATCGAGGAATTGCGAGCCCCACCGGTGCCCCCCGCCGGTGACCTTTCCCGCGCCCACCATGTTGGACTGGCCGGAAAGAATGAAGACCTTGACGGGCCTGTCGTTCGCGTCAGGCTGTTTCGTCTCGTCCGCAGCCTGAACGAAACAGGTTGCCAACAACGTCGTGCTGCATAGTGCAGCCCAGGTTCTGCTAACGTGTGTACTCATGTTTCTTGCTCCTGTTTGTGGTTGTTGAGTTTAAGGTCGTTTGACCTCGATCTTGTAGAACATCCAGGGCGCGCTGTTGCTGTCAATCAACAGAGTCTCCGCACCGGCGCCCCGGACATCTCTTTGCGAGTCCACGGGGGTCCAGACACTCTCGAAGAGACTGGTGCAGTAAAGCAGCGTGTAGACCCGATTGGAAGACGACGTGAACCGCACTTCCATATTCGGTTCGCGACCGATCTCCAGAACACGGAAATAGTCGTTCGGGTCGTCAGGATCCGTGTCGGCCAGCAACTCGTCTTCGTCGGAGACCCCGTCTCCATCGGAGTCCAGACTCGCGCCGGCCGTGATTTCGACCTGCGCCAGCCCCACCCGGTTGGCGGTCCCTCCGGCGGTGAGGATCTCGAGGCCGATGTGCCGGGCGGATATCCCTCCAAGCGCGACCACGCCTTGGGGGGTACTGTTGTTTGAACCATTGATCGGCAGGGAGAGTGCGCCGCCGGTATTGAGCAGAGTCCATCCACCGCCGGAGAAATCGTAATCCCCCGTGGTCGATTTCGAGTTCGGCATCGCCGGCAGGGCCGCCGTGGGGGAATTCGCGTAGTAGACGTTGTAGGTCGCGACGTTCTCGGTGTCGCTCTGAAAACGCACATTCCACAGGTAGAGACTCTCCAGGTCGGCCGTCGTGCTGCCGAGATCGAGAACAACCCAGCCGATCTTCGCATTGGCGGACGTACCCGGATCCAGCCGCGAATTGGCCTTCCACTCCAGCCGCCAGGCAGAACCGGCGTAGGTCCAGGTTGCAGGATCCGTCGGGTCGGCGGACGTGTCCATGCCCGTCTCCGTGTCGCCGGTGGGAATGAGGGTCGGGTCGAGGGCGTTGACCATGTCGGTCAGGTGCCCGAGCGTGTCCGGCCAGTTTCCCCCGTCATGCCCGGTGATGCCGATCACGGCAACCGGCCCGCTCGGCCCGCCAGTGGTTGTGGTCGTGGCGTCGGCCGGAGTCGACGCGGCGCCGGTGTTGCCCAGGCTGTCACGCATCGTCACCGTGTAGGTGTATGTCGTGTCTGGAGTGAGGCCGGTGTCGGCGTAGCTTGCGCTGGTCTGCCAGCCGCTGCCGGTGCCGCCGGCGTTGCCGGAAGTCTCGGTGAAGAGATACTCGACCGGGCCGGAGGCGTCGTTGCCCGTGGTGGCCGTCATACTGACAGCGGTATCGCTATCGGCCGCCGGCGCCGCCGCAAAGGTTGCTGGATTCGGGGTGGGTGGCGTGACGTCGTCGCCCGAGACAAGCGTCTGCATCTCCACGGCCATCGATTGGCCTATCAGGCAGTAGGTCTCGGCATTGCGGTTCCAATGGTAGCTCTGGTTGGCAGGCGATACGGCGCTATCGCGCCAGAAGTCCCGGGTGTCCACGACGGCGACGTTGCCTTCGAAGGCAGGGTACTTGGTGAAGTTCGTCATGGCCAGTTGCGCCGCCATCAACGAAAGCGCGCGGGGATGCGTCTCGTCCCAGCCGCTCATGCCTGTCGTGGCGATCACAAATGGCAGATCGGGCACGCCCAGGTCCGAGCGGACGTCGTTGATGAAATTCGTCATGTTGGACTCGTATTCATCGTTGTGGCCCTGGTTGACGCGGTCGTTCCATCCCTGGTGCCAACCGAAGCCGGCGATCACGTAGCCGTTGGTGGTATTGTAATCCGGGAAGTGCGCCGACAGGTTGGCCAGTGCATTGCTCACGCTGGTCATCATTTCCTGGTAGTAATACCCCTGGTCACCGGCAGCCACGGGGGGATTCACGCTCCAGCCGGAGCTTGGCGGTCGAAAGTCAACCGCCAGGCTCTTGCCGCCCCATGCCGTCTTGATCAGCAGGACCTGCTCGCCGTACGCGTCGCCCATCACGTGGCCGAACTGCAGTTCCGGGCCTATGGTGTCGGATCTCGCGCCATAGCCGGCCGAGATATCGCCTGTCAGAAGGGTGGTGCCGCCACGCTTGTACGAAATCCAGACGTCGTCACGGATTGCCCAGCTCCCGCCGTCCTTGAGATGTCCATACGTGCCGGGGTCATTGGCAACGATGTACTCGAGTGTCCCTTGGGTCTCCACCGGGTTCATGTTGCCGTGCCCCTCCATGTTGGACTGCCCGGCCAGGATAAAGACCTTCAGAGTCTCACCCGCCTTGGTTCCGGCAGTCGTTGCCGATGCGGCGGCGGACGGTGCCGTCGTGTTCTGGTTAGAGCTCTTGTCGCGTGCCGTCACCGTGTAGGTATACTCGGTGCCGGGCGCAAGCCCGGTGTCGGCATAGGTCGGGCTGTCCTGCCAGCCGCTGTCATGACCACCACCGGCCGTGCAGGTGAAGTAGTACTCGACGCCTGCCCCATCCGCAGCCGTCGTTGCGGTCATGGCGATCTCGGTCTCACTATCGCCGGCGCCACCCGTGACGGCTGCAAAGGTCGTGCCGAGCCGAATCTCGTCGAACGCAATGCTGTTGCCGTTTCCCACCATGGAGACCCGGTCGAAGTGCGACTGGTCAAGGTCGGCCGTGATCGTCGCGATCGGGGTGGTCGGTTCGGTGGTCAGGTCCGTGACATTGTAGAGGGTGAGTTCATCGTTGCTGCCGTTGGCCTTCCAGACAATCTTGCCGGCGGTCAGTTTGACGGTGGTCGTATCGACGGTGCTGTCGACCTCTGCCGGCCCGGCTGAGTCATCGTAGGAAAGCGCCGTCACCAGGAGGTCTCCGGACGAGCCGAAGCCGAACCCCTCACCGCCGTCAGCGTACGTGTCGAGTTGCCAGCCGGCGGCGACATCAAACGTGTCCGTGCCGATGACGAAGCCGGCCTGTCTGGAGGCACTCGTCTTCTTGTAGAGGACACTGAACCACATCGTCGAGCCGTCGGCGAACAAAGCGGCTCGCGCATCGGCGGTAAGGGCACGGTTCGCCTCGGACCGCCCCGTCGCGTTCACGCGATGAGCGCTCTTGCCGGCGACAGGAAGCGCATTGGAAGAGCCGTCCGTAAATGTCAGCCCCGTGGTGTTGACAACGAACAGACCCGCATTGGCGTTGTTCCCGGATGTCGCCCAGTCCCCATCGAAGCCGGTTCCCCCGCTGCCCGTCAGATCTGTGCCGGCTGCATAGTCGAAACTCTCATAGACAGCGGGGCCGTCGCCGGCAGGAGCGGGTGCCGCGGTCCATGTCATGGGGCTCGGGGCAGGGGGGGTCACGTCCGGCCCGGACTCGTCGACAAGCTCCACGGCGACGGTCGCGTAGGCCTCGGTCAGCCCGCGCGAGTCCGACATCGTGACCTCGAATTGGTAGGCGCCGGGAGTACCGTCGAACTGGACGGTATTGGTCGCCGCGGCAGCCGTCCCGTTGGGGTTGAAGCTCACCGATCCCGGTCCGGAGAGTTTGCGCCAGGTGTAGATGCTGTCGCCCTTCGCATGGTCGATGGCGCTCACGCGCAGAGTGGTGGCGTCTGCCGGCAGGTTGACGGTGGTGTCGTCGGCCGTGGCCGCGAGGATACTCTTGAACGGCGTCAGGGTCGCGGGGTTGGTGTCGGCATCGATCGCATCGAGTGATGCCTGGGCCGTGGCCGCCGTCTCGCCGTCGCCGAGGTAGGACTCCAGGAACGGAACTGAGCCGGGGTCCGGCTCGACGGTGTGGACCCCGCCACCGAACGTACCGAGCAATTCAAGGGGGGTATTCCGGCGCCCCCCCACCTCGTCGGCAGCGTAGAGCATGCAGGCCGGCACCCCCTCGGCGATCCCGAACTTCCGGAGCGTCTTGACACCGCCCTCACGGACGCCGTCGCTGAACATCTTGTCCGACGGTGCGCGCTTGCGGATCGAGTCGACAAGCGCGCCGGCCACGGCGAGCACATCGTCGTGGGTGAGGTTCTCATAGGTCTTGTTGAGTGTGCTGCGGCACAGCCCGACCGGGGTCTCGGCCACGGCCCTGATGGCGGGATACAACAGGTCGCGGTCGACTCCGCTAATGCCGCTGCCCCAGATGACCCCCTTGGGGCCGAATGCGCTCCAGCCATAGAACAGCAACATCGCGAGTCTGCCGTGCGCGAAGTGCAGCGGGTCCTCCTCGTCCATCGGAAAGAGCGGTCGACTGGTGGAGGCCGCCGCGGCAAGGATGGTGTCGAGTTGCCCACGCTTTGCACTTGTCGACAGGTAGCGCATCGACTCGGCGGCCATGTAGCGCACGTAGGGGTCGGAGTCCGTGAGGAGGGCCGCCAGGGTGGCGGCTGAGCTGGAGTCGCCGATCCGGCCGAGGGCGTAGCATGCGCCGGTCCGCGACCGCGAGGAAGCGCCCGTGTTGTTGGCAAGGGCGGTGATCTGGCTCAGTTCGGACGCGTCGATGCTGCGTGTGCCCAGCTCCTCGGCGGCTTCCTTGCGAACCTTCGGCGACCAGTTTTCGAGATCCGCGATCAAGCCGCTATTGCCGCGGCTGTCTGCGTCGTAGTCGTCCGCCGCGACGGCCTCAATGACGTCCGCATTGCTTAGCCGGCGCGCGGGGTCGTGCCCCTTGCCGGTGATGTGCAGCTCGCGCAGGGGCAGCGCGTAGGTCAGCAGGGCAGCCGTGCTCATGCGGAAGTCGTACCACGTCGATCCGCTGTTGTGTCCCTCGCCGTTGAGGCAGTCGTATTGGAACTTCCCGTCCCAGCGCCGATTCAGGTCAAGCATCCAGCTGATCCGGCTGAAGTGGGCGGCGGCGGCTTCCTCGCCGCCCGCGGCCGCTCCCAGGGGCGCCCACACGTAGTTGAAAAATGACCCCGTATGCCCCACTTCGCGCTCGGTGGCGGAGGCGGTGGACATCTTGGCGAAGAACGTGCACTCAGCGGCGCGGTTGGTCTGCAGCATGAAGGCCAGCGCACTGAGCCCGCACTTGCCATTGTTCTCATGTTGCTGAGAGAACGGATCGTGTTCGCCGTAGGGGATCGCCCCCTTGTCGGCGTAGTAGGCGAAGAAACGGCTCGATCGCTCGATGGCGGGGTCGAGCTCCGGGTTGGTCAGCCCGCACTCCTTCGCCAGCAGCACACCGAGAAAACAGAACAGACCGGGCGTGTTGACCGGACCGTAGACTCCCCCCATCGGACCGTTGTGGCTGCCGTCGGGGTTCTTCTCCGCGAAGATGTGCCCGACCGTGCCGAAGAGGCTGTGGTTCTTTGCGATGTTCACCGCGTAGGCCTCGATCGCCGGCAGGACTTCAGCGTCGCCGGTCGCCAGGTAATACTCGGCGAGGAAGATCAGCGTGTGGCCGCGCTGCCAGGTGACCATCGAGTTGGCGTCGCGTTCGTCCGACATCATCCGATCCATGGTCGCCTGCGAGGGAATCAGGGCGCGGGCCGCGGTCTGCGCCTTTGCGCGATAGGTCGGGCTGTTGGTGGCGAGCAGCGTGATGGCGCCGAACGAGTAGCGCCCGGCGGTTTCGTTGTCGTAGACATACTGTAGCCCGTCCCGCAGAATCTTGGTCGACTTCGGACAACTGTACGGTGCGGTGGCCGAATAGACCCCCATGGTTTGCAGGGCGAGCGTCACCGTGGCCGTGCTGCCGGAGCGCCAGCGAAGGAGCTTCAGGTTGGCGGGGCTGCGCGCCTCTGCTTCGGCAATCGCGAGCGCCAGGCTCTTGCGGGCGTCGGCACTGAAAGCGGTGGGATTGGCGCCGGTGCCGTCCGCCCCGAGAATCACGTCGTCGGCCGCTAGAATCCCGTTGGCCGGGGAACCCGCATCGACCGCGGTGACCAGGATCTGACGGCTCTCGCTCGTGTCGGTCTTGACGTGATAGACCCATCCGCGTGCCCCGGTGGGACCGAGGTTGATGGTGATGGGCGGGTCCTCGTCGGGCACCCCGCCGTTCGTCAGGTCAGGCGGAACCGCCATCGACGTGGCGCCGAACCCACACAGCGTGACGAGTGCTGCCGCCAAGGGCGATATAGATGGCTTCTTCCGCATTCCGGTTTCCCAAGTTCCCAGGCCATGTCCCCCGGACCTGGACCATGAGATACTACAATGGACGAGGGACGCACGCACAGGGCGAATATGCGACCCGAGAACGGCGGAATTGCGTCACATGGAGTGCCGAGTCAGGCAGGCCGCGGTGTAAACGCGAACGGGGACTTGTCCGGTGACTCTGTCAGCACTGGGTGTGCTTGCCCCACGCACCGGATTCGGTATCCACAATCTGCGGTTGCGCCTTCTTTGAGAAGTGTAAGGCAAAATGCCGCAGAAGGAAGACATCGTGGGATGTCGCGACGGCATGTGAGTGTGTGGGTTCCTTTTCTCCTCCACAAACAGCCGCGAAACTGGGAAAGTCTATGGTCTGTCTTGAAAGGGAAGTACGTGATGAACCGAGGAAGGAAGCGTGTGGTGAGAATGTATGTGAGTAGCACCCTTGGCGTCGTCGTTCTCTCGTTCGCCTTCTCGTCGACAGCCGTCGCCAGGGAAGCCTCCGGAGACAATGAGAATCTGGAATTTGCCGAGGAGATGGAGGTTGGCAAGGGGTACCAGGTTGGGGATACGGGGATACGCGGGACCCTCGGTGCGGACCACATTCTCGTGACACAGGTAGAGGGAGGATCGCCCGCCGATGGGAAGGTGCTGAAGGGAGACCTTCTGAAGTCATTCCAATACTATGGGATTGGGCCGGATTTCGGCGCGACCGTGAAGAAGCGGTTGTACCGTTTGGGCCGGGATTGGCATTATCGGTTCACGATAGCCTTGGACCGGCCATCCAGCCGAGAGGGCAAAGGCAATCGGTTGATCGTCCACCTGCAGCTGCCGCCGAGACCGGGATTGCAGCATCATTTCGGGCCCACAGGCTTTTTTGCAAAGCTGTACCCGGACTACCTGGAAGTCGATCACGTCGATGAAGGATCCCCGTCTGACGGCAAGCTTCAGCTGGGGGATCATATTCTCAAGGTGGATGGCAAAGCCGCTCTCGACACCATCATTCCGTTTCCGCTGAATCACCCTTCAGACTGGCGACATACGCCGCGATATTGGCTGCTTCTTCCTTCTCCCACGCCTTGCGCTTACCGTAGACCGCCATGTAGATCGCTTTGTCTTCCGATGTCATGCCTTCGGTCCAGTCGCCGGAATGCGGGAGGGCCAAGTCGATCCAGCAGGCGATCTTGTCCATCTCCTCGCGCGTCAGTTTGAGTTTGTTGTGCCCCTTGGTCAGCATCCGGACCAGGGGGCTCCGTGACGAACCGTGGGAGTAAGGCGGGATCATGGTGGGTACCGACCAGCGGCCGATCCAGTTGAGATACCTGGATGTCTCGGCAATCGTCCCCAACACCTGCTGCGTGTCATTGGCGGGGCCGCGCGGCCGGTCCTTGGAAATGAGCTCGTGATAGGACTGGTGCCAGAACTTGCGCGCGGCCTTGTCCCAGACCGGCGTGGTCCGGAGATCCGGACGGTCGGCGTGCTCGCCCCGGTGGCATTTCACACAGTGCCTGTCGAAGATCGGCTGAATGACTTTCGGGAAGCTGAAGCCCTGTCCGGTAATGTCGTAGAACGGTTGCAGCGGTTGCACGCCTTTCTTGAGGGCCATCGTGCCGGTTTTGCCCGGCACGGCCTCGTTCTTGTCCTCGTGGCAACCGATGCAGCCGAAGACTTCGCCCGGCATGAGCGTGGACCAGGAACGCATGGTCTGGACCACGTGGCCGTTCCCGTCGATGGCCTGGAAGTAGACCGGTGTGCGCGCGGGGACCTCGAACGCGGCGGAACCGTCCGCGTAGACCGGGGCCTCCCCGAGAACGACCTTCACGTCCCAGGCGGCCAGGTCGCTGATCGGGGACGGCCCGTGCTTGCGGCCGATGTCGGTCGCCATGTAGTCGAGCGCGACGATGCGTACCTTCCGGACGGTACCTCGCGTCACCCCCTTCAGCCCGGGGCCGTGGTAGATATCCTGGATGAGGAAGGCGCCTGTCCGCTTGCGCCAGTCGATGGGGTGGGAGGGTGTCGGCGGCCGCTTGCGGGGCGCCAGCGGAACCGGCTGGTTGCACGAGATCCCGGGGGCCGAGGCCAGGAGCGCGCGTTCCCCGCGGCTGTTCATGAAGTAGACGCCAAACTTCGATTGCTTCGCGGTCCGGAACGTGACCAGGTAGTTGTCCTCGTCCAGCGGATACGGGTATTGCCACTGGTCGCCACTCTGTCCGTACCGGTCGATTCGGATGTCGCCCGTTGGCTTCGAGAGCGGCGCAAGGAGGGTGACACCGGCCGTTTCCTGTCGGCCCAGCGCGGGGTCGATGATCGCCAGCTTGCCACGCTGGCGCGTGTGGTGTCCCGAGAGGACGGCCAGCACCTTGCCCGTGCCCGGTATGCCGCGGGCATGGAGAATCGTCGTGGGGAAGTAGGAGTTGTTGCCGTAGAACTCTGTCTGTTGCGCGCCGTTCGGGAACATCCGGAACAGTGGCTGCGGATAGATCTGGCCGCGGTCGTTGTACTCCCAGCGCGTGTAGGTGACCAACCCGCTCTCGGGGTGAACCTGGGGATAGTTCGTGTTCACCTGGTCAAACCCGACCCGGCGCATGTACTTCCCGTCCCCGTCCATGATAAACATGTTGCTCACGCTCACGTGCCAGCAGTCCACGTTCTGGAAACACCGCGTGGAGCTGAACATGATGTCGCCGTTGGGCAGATAGACCCCTTCGTAGTCGGCCACGCCGCGACCGAAGGTCAATTGACGCACTTCGCCGGTTTCGACCTCCATCTCGTAGAGGTGGTAGTCATCACCTCGGGCCGACTTCTTCCAGGCAAACAGGATGCGTTTGCCGTCGTAAGACACGTCGGGATCCCGGAACACGCCGTCGTCGTCCTCCAGCAGCGTCTTGACGGTGGTGGTGTAGTCGTCGTCCAATTCCAGCAGACACAGGCTCGATCCGCCTTTGAAGTTGAACTCCTTCGTGACGCCTTTCGGGTTGAGCGTGTCCTCGTCGCTCACCGCGTCCGTGTAAGCGTAGTGCGAACCGCCCATGTCGAAGTGCTTTGTGAAAACGACCCGCCTGATCCTCTCCCTGAAGGGAGCGAGCAGTCGGGCGCGCCCTGGTTCCCGGCCGGGGCCGGGCTCGGGAGGGATGACCGGTGCGGCGCTGACGACCAAGCGGTCGATATTCAGATTGGAGCCGTCCTTCAGCGACCGGATCTCGAGGGCATGCGTGCCTTTGCCGGCCCTCCCGAACGCGACGGCGACTCGCTGCCATTCGTCGGGATTGAATCCCCACCCCCCCGTGCAGGGCGCTCTGAGCTGCACGGTTTGATGGTCCAGTTGCACCGCCATCTCGGCATCGCCGAGGCTCCGCCGCGCCACTGTGAACGTGACGAATACTACCGGGAAATCGCGTGGCAGTTCGATCACATATCGTAGGAAGTCCCCTGCTTTTCCGCCCCAGCTGTTGTCAACGACCTTGCCGCCGGACGCGTTCGGCATGGCATAGAACGCCGCCGTCGACCCTTGCTGTTCGGAATAGCTCTCAGCTTCGATCCGGATGCCTCCGTCACCGGCCGAACAGAGCGAACACACACCCGGGATCGTGGCGGTGAGCAATACCGCTAGTTTCATGCCTCCACTCCTAGTTTCATGCCTCCACTCGCGCGGCAACGATATCTGCATCATATCCCATGGCCATGGAAATCCGTCGGCTCGCATCCAGCACCAACGGCCCGATGTCTTGTTCCAACTGCGCACGACTGTAGTACAGCGTCAGGACCGTCTGGTTGACGGCTGCCACCACGGCGCCGCCCGCGTCGAACACGGGCGCCGACAGGCACATTGCGCTTTCGGTGTACTCTTCCAGATCCAAGGCGTACCCCCGCGCCTTCACCTGCGCTAGATTCCGTTTCAATTTGCCCAGATCGCAGATGCTGTGTGGGGTGCGCCGTTCGAAGCCTTCCTTGGCCAGCCGCTCGAGAATTGAACTATCGCCATGGGCCAGGAGCACCTTCCCCGGGGCTGAACAGTGCATAAGGTAACGCCCGCCGACTCGGCTCGACACCTTCACGTCCCCGAATGTCGGGCTCAGCGCCTGGATGGTCAGCAGGCGGTCTCCGTCGGGGATGCAGAGACAGGTGTAGGCCCCGTTCGCCTGCCACAACTCCTTCAGCGGCCCGGCGGCAGCAACGGACAGGTTCGTCTCGCACAGGTTCCGGCTCACGCAGTGAAACGGACGCCGGCTCAGTACGTAGGACGGCTCGTCTTCGTTCCGGATCACCCATCCGCAATCGCGCAGGGTCTGCAGGGTTCGGAACACCGACATCTTGTTGTAGCCCAGTTCGGCAGCAATCCGCGCAACGCCGAGCGGCTGATTCTGCGCGCCCAGGAACTCAACAAGCTTGACCACCTTGCTGACCGCGGGGACTTGGTATGACACCTTCTTCTTCGACACTGCCGCACCGCTGCTGTAACATATGAGATACGAGATACCTTATAAGATACGACACTTGGCGATGCGTGTCAAGAGGCGAAGAGGAGTTTTCAGCAGTTGTAACTATGCCCCGAGACCCCGTGCCCTTGTGTCGCGGGTGAACGAGGTTGTGCGAAAACGGCGCTTTTCCGCCAAACCCTGCGCTCCCGTGACACGAGGTCACGGGGGGGGCGACGCCATAACTACGATCGCTGAGGAGTCTACTACTGTGGGCGAGATGCATACCGTCGTCCAGGAGCCGAAGCGGGTCTGTCCCCCGTCGCCTCCAAAGACCTGCTCGTATTCCTCATCGTTGAATACGCATTCCGCGGCGCATCCCGCCCGCGGCGGCCACGGCATACAATTGCCCGAGCGGTATATGGCCGCAGAATACGCTTTATTGGCGAGCATATTATGCGCGGTGCCGGGGTCAATTGCGGTGCTGGCCGGATTAAGCGCTTTCTGAGCATTGCCCCGTACGCTATTGTGCGGGCATGCATCACTTACTCTACGAAGCGGGCCGACAGGCTTTTGAAAGAAGAAGGAAGACCATGAACCGAAGCATGACCAGATGCGTTACCGTTGCCCTTGCCATCATGTTGGCCGGGATGAGCGTCCTGACTGCCGAGGCGGCAGCCAAGAGTGGGCTGACCGGCATGGAGGGGAGTTCCTACTACAAGGTCCACCCCATGTTTCACCCCTTCCCCGACGAGAAGAAGGGGGTGCAGTCGATCGACCGCCTTGGTCCGGTGGGGATCGGGATCGAGCTGCTGCAGCCGGCATTCAAGATGCGGGTGAAGAATGTGGAGGACGGCTCTCCCGCTGCCGCAACCGGCAAGCTGAAGAAGGGGCAACTCATCGACAGTATCAACGGGCGGGTTCTGGAAGATATGGACCCACGTCAGATTCTGGGGGACATCATTGCCAGGGCCGAGGCTACGGATGGTGTCGTGAAACTGATGATCCGCGAGAACAAGGACGCGCAACCCACCGAAGTGGTGGTGAAGATTCCGGTGCTTGGCGCCTACAGCAAGACCTGGCCGCTGAACTGCGAGAAGTCCGACCGGATCGTGCGCGGTATGGCTGAGTGCCTGAAGAAGACCGGAGCCAACGGCATGGGAATGGGGACTCTGTTTCTTCTCTCCACCGGGGACGAGAGCGATCTGGAGTTTGTGCGTGGCAGGATGCAGGAAGTCGCGGAGGCGAACAAGGAGAAGACCGAGCTCGGGCACCATACGTGGAATATCGGCTACAGTGCACCCGCTCTCTGTGAGTACTATCTGCGCACCGGCGACACTGCCATTCTTCACACCATCAAGCTCTATGCGGAAGGACTGACGCGCACGATGTATAACAATGCCTGGGGTGGCAGAGGCATTGGGAACTACAACTACATGGCCGGCGGTCACATGAATGCGGCCGGCGTTCACGCCGTGACCTTCCTGCAGCTTGCCAGGGAGTGCGGGGTCGATGTCGACGAGACCACCCTCCAGCGTTCGCTGAAGCACTTTTACCGCTACGCCGGTCACGGCGCGGTCTCTTATGGCGATGGTCTGCCGGAAGCAACCTACACCGACAATGGCAGGAACGGCGGCCTCGCCTTTGCCATGGCAGCGGCCGCATCCCTGACGCCCGAGGGCGAGGACTCGGTCTACGCCAAGGCGCGTGATGCGTCGGCCATGACGAGCTTCTACTCCACCTCCTGGCTGCTCCACGGCCATACCGGCGGCGGCATCGGTGAAATCTGGCGCGGCTCGGCGATGGGACTGATGCAGAAGAAGAAGCCCGCCAAGTACCAGCAGTTCATGAACAACCGGGCGTGGTTCTACGACATATCGCGCCGCTTCGACGGTTCCATGGGTATTGTCGGCGGCGGCCGTTACGACAACCCGGCGGGGTGGGGACTCGGGTTGGCCCTGGCCTACACCGTGCCGCGTCAGAAGCTGCGCATCTACGGTGCGCCCAAGACGAAGTTCTGCAAGAGCTACCAGCTACCGAAGCGCCCCTGGGGCACGGCGGCCGATGAAGCCTTCTTCTCGCTCAAGGCTGCACCCGTTCGCGGCGGCAAGCCCCAGGATGTGGACGCCGAGAGGCTGGTCGAGGACGGCTCCTGGCCGGTGCTGCGCAAACTCGCGGCAGAAGACGTTACCGACGAGTTCATGCTTCGCTATACCCATCACCCCGACTTCAACCTGCGCTCGGTCTACTCGGCCAATACGGTAAGAAGCCGCGGCCGTGACGACCTGGTGCTGGAGATGCTGCGGTCAAAGGACCCACGTGTGCGCCGGGCGGGGATTGTCTCGATCGACAAGGAACGTCTTAGCGACGAGATGGTTGAGCTGATGCTGGGCATGGTGAATGACCCCGAAGAGTCCTGGTGGGTGGTGCTCACGGCTATGGACAAGTTGGGGGCGGCCAAGGCCGAGTTGATCGTGCCGCACGTCGACCGGCTGGTCTACTGGCTCAAGCACGATGACTGGTGGATCAGTCGCGCGGCGCTCACCGCCCTCACCAAAGCGGCTGCCGACAAGCGCTACTACAAGACCATCCTGCCCATCGTGAAGGATATGATCGTGAGCAACACCAGCGCGGTGGCGCTCGCACCGCTCGGTGGGATTGTGCGTGAGTTGCAGACCGCGGATCCCGAGGTGCAGGTCTATGCGATCGAGGTGTTGAGCAAGGCCTACACTGATTTCCCGACCGTGATCAAGAATCCCTACGGCACCGAGATCCCCTCCGCTGTTCCCTATCTGCATCGCGGCATCTCACGCAATCTGGCGGAAGTGCCGGGTGGGCTTGATGTCCTCTATACTGTCGCCAAGAAGCGCACGCCTGATGAGTCCCTGCCGCATAAGGACATTTTCATGTCGGCCGATGCGACCAAGTTCGGCCCGATTGTCAAGAAGGCGATCAAACCGATCGTCACCGCCGAGTTGATCCCCCAGTACATCGCCAAGAACCGCAACTATCTGCTCAAAGAGAAGGCGCACGAGACACCGAAATTCGGGTTTTACTATCGCGGCGCCCGGATGGAGGGCCTGGTGGCGCTCTACAAGCGGATCGGGGTGACGGAGTACGACTGGCGGACCTTTGGTCCGGATCTCACCGAGATCAAGTGGCAGTACCACACCTTCGACCCGCCCGAAGAGAAGATCTGGGATCCGGGCTGGCGCTACCGCGAGGTGACCTACCCCAAGGGGATGGAGAACTGGTTTGCGGCTGATTTCGATGCCAGGGCGGCCGGCTGGAAGCTGGGCCAGGCTCCCTTCGGTCAACTCGGTGGCAAGCTCATTACCGAACAGGACGGGGACAAGTCCGTGGTTGAAATCCTTGGTTGCTCGTTGGACTTCTGTCGTTGCAGTGAAACGATGCAGACCTTCTGGGACAAAGAGGTCCTGATCATGCGTGCCAGGCTCAAGCTACCGAAGCTGAAGGAGACCCATCGTTACCGCTTGCTGGTCGCAGGCATGTCACACGTCAATGCCGGTGACGGGTACCGGCTCTACGTCAACGGCAAGCCGATCCAGGAGCGCAAGAGCGGGGTCGGTAAACGCCAGGGACATGTGCCGGTCGGCACCGAAATCTACAAGGAGTTCTGGCCCGAGTTCCAGAAGGAAGAGGTGGTCATCGCCGCGACGAGTTTCCTGCCGATCCCCGGCGGACGTCATTCCCCCGGCGTCAAACGGCAGCACTTCTCCGTCTTCCTGCAGGAGATGAAGATCCCGCCGCTGGGCGAGAAGGAGATCCTCAACTCAATCAAGGCGATGCCCATGACGTCGGCCGAATGGCAGGCACTGCAGGATCCCGAAGACGAGGAGCGTGACCCGGACGCAGGCAAGTTCAGCTGGAACGGCCAGTTCGCGCGCAACAAGGCCATTGAAGGCAGCTGGGTTCAGCTCGGCCAGGTCCCGTCAATCGACGCGTTCAAGCCGGCCGAGCGGATCAAGTCCAACAAGGGGTGGCCGTTGCAGGAACTCGAGCTCAAAGCCGGCGGCAAGACCGGTGAGCAGCTCCTCATGTGGACGGGCGACATCCTGATGGATCTGAACGGCAACCAGGCCCTCAAGATGACAGCCAAGACGATAGACGGCGCGGAATACCTCTTCATCGAATCCGGCGGCTTCAACGCCAAGCACGGGCCGGAGTGGAAGAGCCCGGTGTACGTGATGAAGGGGAGATGAGGGGAGGGAGATGAGGGGACAGACCATGATCGGCGGGAATTGTCCCCGGCCCGACGGCGTTTGTCCCGGGATGAACCAACCCGCCGGAGGGTCGTGCATGGAAGGTGCGTCCCCATGGTCTCAAGCGCAACGGCTCAACTGAAGGGGTCAATCACGCGCAGGAAGGTGAATTTCAAGAAGTCACGGTCGTGAGTGTAAATCGTGCGAATGCCATGTTGCCTGAGAAGGGCGGCGAGGTGGGCATCCGGCACGAGATTCCCGCGAACGGGAAGAGAACCAGCGACCGCCCTGTACACCTCCCAGAAACCTTCGAGCTCTGATATTACCCGCACATGCGGGAAGGCCAGAAGACGTTCCATGTTCGACTCGGCGTCAGGTTGCGAGAGCGGTGCACTGAAAATGCGTGGGTGCGTTGCCATCCGCAGATAGCTCATCACGGTGATCCAGCCGATGTAGCAGACGCCATCACCGGAAACGATGCTCTCCAAGGTATCCCGTGCGGGAGAGTAGAGCTCACAGGACTCGTCGGACGCGTACAGCAAGATGTTCACGTCCACGGAAAAGCTCACGAGCCGGCTCCGTCCATGAGGTCATGCACGGCGGAAGTGTCTGAAACGTCCACCTTGGCTGACATCGGTTTCGTGATCCACTCCAACTTCTGTTCACGCACGACCAGCCGGTCCTTGCGCGCGTGAAGGGCCTCCGCCAACAAATCGGATGCCAGCCGTCCCAGCGACTTCCTCTGCTTCTTCCGCAGTTCCTTGAGCTCCCCGAGAATGGGGGCATCAATGTCAATTGTCGTTCTCATGGTTCTGTGATGATGGCTGACTTTGCATCTGATGTCAACACAACTTGCAGCATTCGCTCTCCGTCACTCTCTTGCCCGTCCTGTTATGCTCTACACCGAGTCACTCCGGCCAGCCTGTACTATCAGCAGGTTCAGGACCGTCTCGGAAAGGAGGCCCTGGACAGACTGGCCACAGAGAAGCAGCGAAAACACCTGGGGAAGCATCTCTGGGTGAAAGATCGACTCAATAGCGATGGAGGCGAGTAGGGACAGACCCTCACCACAGTGTCCGGACGTGACTGTACCCTTGGAGGAGCTTGTCTTTCGTGAGGACTGTGGCATTTTCATCCCTGGCCGTGGCCACAATGATCTGGTCGCCAGGATCACCGTGGAATGGCTGTGGCAGAGAGGTGGAGCGGTAGGCTATCGCCGGAGTTAGAGGAACAAGTCGAAGCTTGGGCATCGACAGAGCTTCGGATATCCACTCTTCGGGATTGCACGAAATCCCGATTCGGCCTTTCTCGATAAGCTTGCTGAACTCCCAGGGGGAGATGGCCGAAAGCAGAAGTTCTTCGTACCGCCTGGGGGTAGACAGTAACGTCCGGACCTTTGGTGACAGTTTCTTCGGCTGCATCTGCCACCAGATCCAGGTGTGGGTATCGAGAACGTACTTCACTTGCACGCGTCCCACATATCCTCTCCGAGAGGGGCAACGATGTCTTTCTCGAATACGAGGGCATCGGCAAGTTTGCCCGGCCGTGCGTCCTCCGGGCTGAAGGGGATCACCTCGGCCAGAGGCTTGCCATGTTTCGTGACGATAACACGCTCCCGTGTCTCCGCGACTTGACCAAGCACCTGCAGAGCATGTGCCTTAAAATCTGTAATGGCCAGTGTCCGCATGGTCTTGTACCTCCACTTGCCTCAAGAGTAGTCATTTAAAGTGGTCATGTCAAGAGCCGTATCGACAGAGAGTGGCAAAGGGGCGCATCTGCGATCTGTTGCACTTGCGCGGGGCCGCCGCCGGCTCACTCTCCG
>CAZKRK010000121.1:0-18302 GCA_964555035.1 uncultured Victivallales bacterium
GGGTTGTGCTGGGCTCGCGGGAGTACGTCGAGGAGGTCTTCAAACGGCACCGCGATTATTTTGGCACCAAGCGTAAGTGCGGTGCTCAGCCCATGGCGGGCGCCGAGTGGGGAGGTCTGCACACTGTCCGACGCCTGCGCCGGGCCGTGATCACGGCCCCGAATACGTCGTAGAGGAGCACACGCAGTAGTTCTTCGTGATTCCCTCAATCAGTCACAGACGACGAGTGCCCAATCCTCGTTGAAATGCCTCGGTCTGGACATCCAATCCACATTCTCCGCGCCCGGTCAATGTTCTGGCGGGTACCTGTCCCCTCAGTTGCCCGTGACGTGCCTTCAACCAGCATCTCATCACCACGGGATCTGCGCTTTCCCATGCGCTATCAGAATACTGGTTGCACTGCAGGTCTGTCCCCTCTGTCGCCCTCTGTCGGGAGGGATCAGGGTGCCGAACATGGCGATGCGGCGATTGCTTGTCTGTCCCCGGTTTCCCCCCGGTTTCCCGAGGTGCTTGCCTGTCCCCGGTTTGCCTGTCCCCGGTTTGCCTCCCCGGTTTGCCCCTCCCTATCTCTCTGCCGGCGCCGGGCCGCCGGCGGGATACGCGGTTTTCAGTTTCTTTGCCGGGTGTTTGAACTCGGCGGGCTTCGGTTGATCCGCTGTAAGCGGTTGCCTGTCATCGTAGCGTTTCTGTTCGTCGGCCATTTTACCCATCAGCCGCTCAATGACTGCGGCGTTCTTGGGGTCGCCGGACAGGTCACGCGTCTCGTGTGGGTCGGACACCAGGTCGAAAAGCTGCGTGCGGTTGATCTGCGGGAAACGGATCAGCTTCCAGCGTTCGTCGCGAATCGAACGCTGGGCATTCTTGTATGCCAGCATGACGCGGTCACGGACTCTCTCGCGTCTGCCCTGAATCACCGGCGTAAGACTTCTGCCGTCGATGCCTGCCGGTCTTGCCGCTCCCACCAGCTCGCAGACGGTAGGGTAGATGTCGTGTACGTACGCAAACGCATCGGACTCGCCCTCGGTAATGCCGGGTCCGGAGAAGAGGAGCGGCACCTTCTGTACGTCCTCGTACACGCTCTGCTTCCCCATCAGCCCGTGGCTGCCAAGCGCGAGCCCCTGGTCGGCGGAGAAGATGACGATCGTGTCCTCGGTCAACGCCAGCTCGTCCAACGTATCGAGCAGCCGGCCGATATCGAAGTCCATGCTCGAGATCAGGGAGTAGTAGTCGTGCAAGTGCCGGCGAATTGCGTCCTCAGTCCGCGGCCACTTCTCGAGGCATTCGTCACGCACCGTCATGTCACCGATGTTCCATGGGTGAACCGGCCTGTAGTTGGGCGGCACCGGCAGCCTCGCGGGATCGTACAGCGCCCTGAACCTGCGTCCCGCCCAGCGCGGATCATGTGGACAGGGGAAGCCGAGATACATGAAGAAGGGCTTCGAGGTGTCGCGGCCCGTCGTGATAAACGCGATCGCGTCGTCTACAATCCTTCGCGCCGCGCGCCCGGTGCGCAGGGCGTTGACCATGTGGATGTCCTTGCGGTGGTCGAACTGCTTCCGGATGTGGGGCAGGTTGGCGCTGCCGCTCTTTTCGCGGTAGAAGGTTTCGTATCCGGCCGCGCGCATCGACTTCGGCAAGGTCGGCCCAAGCCCCCTGTCGCGAGTACCGGCGTCGAAACGGAAGAACACCTTTCCCGTCATGGCCATGTTCCGGGCGGGAATGCAGACGGCCCCGGAGTTGCCACCGAAATTGTACGCGTTCCGAAACACGAACGACCGTTTCGCCAGCCGGTCCAGATTGGGCGTCTTGATGTGCGGATTGCCCAGCGCACCGATCGTGTCAAAGCGCTGGTCGTCAGTGAAAATGAAAAGGACGTTGGGCTTGCTCTCCGGCGCGGAGAGGCCGTCGGCCGCCAAAGCCACCGATGCCGCGAACGACGTCTTGAGAAAATCGCGTCTACTGTTCAAGTTGTCCTGCTCCCCTTGTATGTCTCTATGCGCCAGCCCCCCGCTCGTTCCGTATGGAGTCCCAGACAGGCGGACAATCGCACGTTTTGCCGCAAAAGGCAATTTCCGGACGTTTTCGAGGGCGGGGAACGAGGAGGAGGTCGGGTTGCACGCTTGATCCTCTCACTCCATTGCGCCATTCTGTCACCGTGAGCAAGTCGGAGCAAACGTCATTGGTGATCATTGGTGCCGGCGCGGCCGGGCTGATGGCGGCCTGCCGGGCGGGCGAGCTGGGCGTGCCCGCGCTTCTGCTCGAGCGCAAGCATCGCGTGGGCAGCAAGCTGCTGATGTGCGGGAACGGGCGGTGCAACCTGTCCACGTCAATACCCGCCGATATGATGCTGGCCGACTTCGGCCCGGAGCTCGCGCCGTTCCTGGGGAAGGCGCTCAGGCAGTTTTCGCCTTCAGCGCAACAGAAGTGGTTCGAGCAGCACCGGCTCCCGCTGATCCGCACGGCGGAGGGACGCATTTTTCCGAAGTCCGAGCGAGCGCCGGATGTGGTGCATTGCTTCACCGATACCTTGAGGGACTTGAGTATTGCGCTCTGTCTCAACGCGGCGGTCCAGTCGGTTCGAGCGGTGGCGGGAGGTTTCGCGGTGACAGCCGGCGCCTTCTCCATCACCGCCGGCCGCGTCCTGGTTGCCACGGGTGGCGTGAGCTATCCCAAGACGGGCAGCGTTGGCGACGGGCAGCGTTTCGCCAGGGAGCTGGGGCACCGTGTCCGTCCCTACCGCCCCGGGTTGGTTGGCGTCGAACACAAGAACGACTGGTGGCGAGAGCACCGGGACGAGACCTTTCACGACGCGCGGGTCTGCGTTTTCGACGGGGACCGTTTGCTCGGGGAGACGACCGGGCCGTTGATCTGCGAGCGCTGGGGGATGGGCGGCGGCGCCATCTCGAATGCGACTCGCCTGCTTTCGCGGGCCGAAGCGCGTAAGCCCCAGCTTGAGGTGACCCCGTCTGCCGGAGTGCCGTCTTTCCGCATTGCCGATGTGAAAATGCGGTCGCTGAAGGAAGCCATGGTGACGGTGGGGGGCGTCGATCTCGAGGACGTCGATCCGGACACCATGGAGTCACGGCGGCTGCCCGGCCTCTACTTTGCCGGCGAGGTGTTGGACGTCGACGGACCCACCGGCGGCTACAACCTGACCGCGGCTTTCGCCACCGCGCGGTTGGCCGTCAACAGCATTGCGGCGTCGATGGGACTCGACACTCCGCGCCGTAATGCCCGTCCCGCCGGAACTCGACGCCGGGGGAAACGGGGTCGCATGTGAAGGAACTGGTTGAAGAGTGGCTTGACGCGTTCGTCCTCTCGACCGCGACAACGTAGGACCGCAAACCTGTTGCGATCGGCGGACGAGAAGGGTATCACTTGTTCAGGAGCAAGGAAGATGGATTTGGCCGGACTGATAGCAACGCAGTCGCCCGTCCTGCTGGACGGAGCGATGGGGACACAGCTTGCCGCGGCAGGGTTGGAGATGGGCGGGCAGAATTGCGTCTCTCATCCCGACGAGGTTCTCGCCGTTCACAGGCAGTATGTCGAAGCCGGATGCGATATTCTGATTGCGAACACGCTGACGATGAACCGGATCTCGATCGAGACTCATGCCATCGGTGTGGACGTGGAGGACGTCAATCGCTCGGGAGCGCGGCTCGCGAGACAGGCGGCAGGGGACAGGCAGTGTGTTCTGGGAGATCTCAGTTCGACGGGGCAGCTCCTCGAGCCGTACGGCGAGTACTCGGAGGAGCAGTTCCTGCGCACCTTCAGGGAACAGGCTGAGCACCTGTTGGCGGAAGGCGTGGACGGCTTTATCGTCGAAACCATGCTGGACCTGCGCGAAGCGCTCTGTGCTGTGCGCGCGTGCCTGGAGGTGTCGTCGTTACCGGTTCTGGCGACGCTCTCGTTTCAGAGGGTCGCCAATGGCGGGCGCACGGTCATGGGCAACGCGGCCGCGGAATCCGCCAGCGCCCTCGCCGCGGCGGGCGCAGCCGCCGTCGGTGCGAACTGTGGCGAGCTCGATCCGCATGAGACCGCTATCGTCGTCGGCATGATGAGGGACGCCGTTGACGTTCCGCTCATCGCTCAACCCAACGCCGGTAAACCGCGTCTCGTTGACGGCAGAACCGTATTCGACATGGCGCCCGACGAGTTCGCCGACGGGATCTCCGCGTGCATCGCGGCGGGCGCAGCCCTGGTGGGCGGGTGCTGCGGGACAACGCCGGAGCACGTTCGCTGCATTGCCGACATGCTCGGGGAGGGGAGTCCGCGGGTGTGATTCGGAGGCAAGACGAGGAGACCGGACATGACAAGCCGGGTTAGCATCACAGACTTCGATCCGGCTCTGCATCAGGACCAGGTCGAGGCGTTGTGGAGGCAGGTCTTTGCCTATGCGGATGCGCGCAATGCGCCGGGTCTGATCGTCCGGCAGAAGTGCGCGGTTGATGACGGGCTGTTCTTCGTGGCTACGGATGGCGATGGCGTTGTCGGTACGGTCATGGCCGGATACGATGGGCACAGGGGCTGGATCTACAGCATGGCAGTGCATCCCGAGTGGCGTCGTCGCGACGTCGGCACCTCCCTGTTGTCGCATGCCGAGGAGAGACTCACCGCGCTCGGCTGCGTAAAGATCAACTTGCAGGTGCTGCCCGGCAACGACGACGCGCAACGCTTCTATGGGGCCAACGGTTTCTTGGTGGAGAAGCGGGTCAGCATGGGGAAGGAGCTTGCAGCGAACATTCCTACCGCACGATGAAGAGCGTGGGAGAACGCCCCTTGACCGCGATGTTGACGAAGTCGCCCGCGAACTGGTCGCCGGGGAAGTTGGCGCCGCCCGTGCCGGCGTCATAGTCGATCACCCACCAGTAGCCGCCGGCCTGGAACGAGCCTCCGTCGCTTACGGCTGCCCCGTCTACCGTGAATAGCCCGCCGTTCCACTGGCCGGGGGAGTAGTTGATCAACGAGAAGACAGTGTCAGTGGGCAGGTTCGTTGCCACCGCGGCGCCAAGATCGGTGACGGTGAGTTCGACCGTCCCGGCAAGATCCAGGTCCCCGTCCGCGACCAGCAGGTCGGCGCCGACGTTGGTCGAAACGCTGGAGTCGATTTCCACCGCGAGGGCAGATCCATTCTGGAAATCGACCCCACCGGTGGTCAGCGATTCGATGCTTGCGCCCGGAGCAACCGTGCCGCCGGTGACCGTCACGTCGCCGCCGATCGAGCCGGTACCGCCGAGCGTTCCGCTCGCGGCGACGGGCACGTCGTTAGTCACCGCCGAACAGTCGCCGTTGATCAGCAGTGTGCCTCCGTTGACTGCGGTCGGGCCGGTGTAGGTGTTGTCGCCGGAGAGGGTCTGCGTGCCTGTTCCGGTCTTGGTCAGGCTGAGCGCGGCGCTGCCCGTGCCATCCTCGAGGACACCGGTGAAGACGGCATCGGCCGTGTTGTCCGCACCGACCGTCAGCGTCCCGGGCGTGCCGCTGAGATTCCTCACCGACGTGTTGGCATTGGCGGATGCGAGCGAACCGACGCTCTGGTTGTTGCCGTCCAGGAGGAGGCGGGTGTTGCTGTCGCGGAGGTTCACTCTTCCCGTGAAACCGGCCGTGTTTCCGGAGAGGATGTTCGTACCGGTGCCGAAGTCGATCCGGTTGGTTCCCGTAAGCGACCCGGCGAAGTCGATAGTCCGCTTGGTGGCGTTGGGATCGACGACGCAATCCGCCGCGATATTGATGGCGCCCTGGTAGCGGGCCGTGGTCCTGGTCCCGCTTCCCGCAATCGTCCCGCCGTTCACGGTCACGTCGTTTCCGACGAGGATCGTCCCGTCGGCAGTGGCCCACCCTTGTAACGTTCCCCCGGCATTCACCGTAGCGTGGGCGCTTCCGCCGGCGTCGTCGTCCTCCAAGTGTAGAATCCCGCCGTTGATCACCAAGTTGGAGATCGAGGCCGAGTCGTTGTCTCCTCTCAGAACGACCCGGTTGCTGCCCACCTTTGTGATGGTGATGCCCGACGCAGTGGTCGTAATCGTTCCGTCAATGTCGAAGCGGTGGGTGCCGCCAAAGGTGACGTCGCCGACCAGGTTGATTTCGTCGGCGAAGGCCTGGCCCGCACTTGCGCCGGTATTGACGATGGCCCCGTCGCCGGCGACACCGGCGCCGCTGACCCTGATGCTGCCGGCGCCGTAGCTCTTGAATCTGCGGTTGCCGTTGACGTCGAACGTGCCGCCGGACTCGATCGTCATGACCGTGGCCTGCGACGTAGCGCCCAGCACCTTGCTCTCGGTGGGGTGTACAGCGCCCTTCGCTTTCAGGGTCGAGCCGGACTTCACCGTAATGCCCCCGGTGAAAGAGTTGGAGACCGACAGGAAGAGGTCGCCCGCGCCCTCATGCGTGATCGGTGTCGTTCCCGCGATCTCGGCATTGACGGTCACATCGCCGTCGCCGGCAACCGAGATCCCGTTCCCGGCCGTGATGGTCTCACCGCCCCCGTTGTCGTTGATGGTATAGGAGTGTGCGGCCGTATGAATGAACGCGATGGACGCGGGCTCGACGTTGTCTGCCACGGTTACGATCTCAGCGCCCATGTTCGTGAAGGTGACGTTGTCGCCGTCGAAGTACTTGCCGCTCGCAGAGGTCCAGTTGGTGGAGGTGTTGACGTCCCACAGGCCGTTGCCCTCGGCGTCGTTCCAGGCATAGTCGCCCACGGTGATCGTCAGCGTGATCGCGGACCCCGTATCGTTGAACGTGGGATTGTTGTAGCTGGCGGCATCCTGGAGTACGAAGTCGTTCACGTCGCCCGTGCGCGTGCCGCTGTAGTTGATCACGGTGAAGGTGCCGCCGGTGGGGGAGGACACTTCGAGGACGACAGTCTGCGTGCCGGCGGACGAGTCGAGACCGCCGTTGGCGGTGAACGCGGTGGTCTCGTTGGATCCGTCGATCGCGATAGTCGCGCCCCCGGAAGAACCGAGTGTCAGCACGCCCGCGCAACTGCCTTCGCCGCCCAGCGTGCCGCCGTCGTTGACGGAGAGGTCGCCGGCGACGGACCCCGGAAGCTCCAACCGCCCGGCATCGACCGTGGTCGTGCCGCTCAACGTATTGGCGGCTGAGAGCGTGAGTCGCCCACCGCCCTGCTTCGTCAGCCCGCCGCCGCTGCCGCTGACGACGCTGGCGATCTCGAAATCGGTGGCGTCGCCGAGCGTGAGGGTGTTGGCCTGGAGATTGATCCCGCCGCCGGTCGCGCCGCCACCCGTGATGGTGGCGATCGTCTCGTCGTCATCGAGGCGGAAACTCACGCCCGCCGCGTTGGATATGACCAGCGAAGCCGTGTCCACGATCGCCTCGCTGTTGGCCACCGCCAGCACGCCGGCATCGACGGTCGTCGTACCGTCGTAGGTGTTGGTTCCCGCCAGAACCAGCGTGCCGTCACCGGTCTTCAGCAGGCGGCCGTTGGTGTTCTCCTTGATTGGACTGTTGATGGTAAAGACTTGCGACGCATCGACATTGAATTCGGGTCTGCCGTTGTTGATGTCGACACCGCGCGTGGCACTGAAGGCCATGGTATTCGTCACGTGGATAACAGCGCCGGCGGTATCGAAATGGTCGACATCGAGTGCCGCGGGCACGGCACCCAGGTTGGCCTCCTGGCCGATGTGCAGCGTGCCCGCCCAGATCTCGGTCTTGCCTTCGTACGTATTCGCGCCGGACAACGTCACGTCTCCGTCATCGAAGCTTGCGTTAATGACCACGTTCAGCGTGCTGTTGGTAAGGTCGCCGCTGAAGACAAGAGCGCCGTTGTCCTTGTCGTTGGAACCTTCGATACTCACCGTCCTGTTGTCCATGTCGATGTCGCCGCTGAGCGTCACCGTGCACCCTTCCAGCCCGTAGTTGCCGCAGCCGCCGCCGCCGTCAAACTTCACGTTGCCGCTGAGTTCGAAGGCGTTGGCGCCGCCCAGGCGCAGGCCGCCACCCTCGACGTCGACGTCGTTCGGAATGACGATCCCCGTCGTCCCTGCCTGGAGCTGGCCGCCGCGCGACTCGATCATCCCCGTCCCGAGCGCGTCACTACGGTGGACGACAACAAAGCCCTGTTCATTGCCGTTGTCGACGCCATCCCAGGTCGAAGACGTACCGTCGCCCAACCGGAAGCGGGAGAAGGTGTTGGCGGCCGAGCCGTTGAAGACCACCGTGCCGTCGCCTGCGCTTGTCAACTTGCGGCCGGCGACGTCCTCTGAAATCACACCCGTCAGCGTGAGGGTGTCTTCGGGATCCTGCACCCAGAACTGTGCCTGCCAGGATGTCGGGTCCCTGGTCTCGATGTTGCACGCGACCGTGGCCGATTCGGCGACGCCGTTTACGGCGTTGTAGACTCTCAATCCATGGTTGCCGCTTTCGTCGTTCATCTGGATGGTCGTCGGGGCACCCACAGTAAGCCCGTCCGCAATCTCCAACCAGGTGTTCGCGTTGTTCACAAGGACCTTGTTGCTGCCGGAACTGGCGAGCGCTCCGGCGTCTGAGATTCGCAGCGTCGCCCCGTTATTGTTGATATTGATGTTTCCGGTAATGTCGTTGGCGGGGTTGCTGAGTTCGGCTACACCGTCACTCAGGATTTCGATCCCCGCCCCCGCCGTGGAGGTGATTTTGCCGCTGACCGTCAGCACCTGGGTGGGGTCGTTGTTTCCGTTGTTCGAATCGGGTGCCAGTTCGAAGTTTCCGTTCCCCGTTTCAAAGACATTGATCGGCCCGCTCCATGTCGCGGCCGTCCCGGTTCCCCGTACCATTCTGAGCTGTTTCCTGCCGTTGGCGGCGTTGACCTGCAGAACGTTGTCGACATTGACCCCGTCCACAAGCTGCACCTTGGTGGAGGTGCCGTGCAACTGGACAACGGCATCGTTAAGAGCTGCGTCGCTGGGGATGCGCAGGGTTGCGCCCTGGTTGAAAACCTGGATGTCGCCCTGGAAGTCGTTGTTGGGATTCGTCAACTGCGAAACACCATCGCCCCGGAGCTCGATGGCGACTTCGCCGATATCAAACCCGTTGCCCGTCACCAGTCCGGACACGGTGAGAACCTGGTTGTAGTTCCAGTCACCTCCGGTGGCATTGGCGTTGAGGTCGAAGTTCCCGCTGCCGCCTTCGTTCAGTGTAATCGTCCCTGCGAAGTCGGCCGTATTTGCCGCACCGTTTTCAAGACGGAGGACCTTGTTGTTGCCGGTGTCGGAGATGGTCAGCGGGCCGTTGACGGTGATGCCGTTCTTCATCTCCAGGGTCGCGCCCGTGTTGTCGAGGGTGTTGACGGTTCCCAGCGCGTCGCCGTGGTGAACAGCGAGGACACCGGCGTCCACCTCGAAGCCCGCATGCGTGTTGGCATTGCTGACCGTGAGCACCGACCCGCCCATCTTGCGGATGGCGCCGCCGCTGATGGCGCCGGCGATGGTCAGTACGTGGGTGTTGCCGCCGGAGGCTCTGGCATAGACGTCGCGTGTTCCATCAATGTCCATGTCCAGGGCGATCGTGTCGTACGCCGTGCTGGAGCCGTCGGAGGGCAGGGTGACGTCGATGTCACCGGCGAGCGTGATGGCGTTCGCGCCTGCCAGCGTGAAGTTCGCTCCGTCGTTGGTGGCCGCGAACTGGATGCCGCTGATCCGGAAACCGTCGTCAATATCGTTGGTCGTGATGGTGTTGACCGTCCCGGCAAACGTCAGGTGACTGTTGGTCAGCGGGGCGGAGTCGTCCACCCAGTTGAGCCCCGTGCTCCAGTTGCCGTCGGGCGTGCCGCCGCCGTCCCATGTTTCGTTACTCGCGATCGCCTGGATGTTGACGTAGGATGCGCCGACCTGGTCACCCGAGAAGTTGGCGCCATTGACGGCGGAGTCGTAGTCGATCTGCCAGTAATTCAGTCCAACCATGAAGTAGTCGCCGTCGTTCAGGACGGTGCCGTCGTACGTGAACGTCCCGCTGTTCCAGGCGCCGCTGTAGTTGATCAACGTGAAGACCGTGCCGCCCGCCACCATCGACGGCGAGCCGGCCAGGTCGGTCAGCGTGAGCTCGACGGTTCCGGCCAGGTCGAGGGCGCCCGTCACGACCATGCGGTCGCAGCCGGAGGCCGCCGCGCCGCCGGAGTCGATCTCAACCGCGAAGGTCGAACCGTTGTTGAGCGCCAGCGCGCCGCTGACCAGGGACTCGATGCTTGTGCCCGGCATGACGGTGCCGTCGGCCGAGATGTCGCCACCGATTTCCCCGGTGCCGCCGAACGTTGCACTCGCGGCCACGGTGACATCTCCCGTTGCGCCGGAACTGTCGTCGTTAACCAGCAACCCACCCGCGTTGACCGTCGTGGTGCCGGCGTACGTGTTCACGCCGGAGAGGGTGTTGGTCCCCGTACCGTTCTTCACCAGACTGAGCGTGCCGCCGCCCGTGCCATCCTGGAGGACGCCGGCGAAAGTCGTGCTGGTGTTGTCGCTGCCCGCTGTCAGTGTGGCCGCCGCGGCATTGGCGTTCTCGAGAATCGTGCTGTCCACGCCGGTCAGTGAACCGGCCGTAAGGCTGTTACCGTCCATGATCACCCGGGCGTTCGCCTCGAAGAGGTTCACCGCACCCGTGAATCCGGCCACGCTGCCGGAGAGGATGTTGGTGCCGTTACCGAACTCGAGCTGACTCGCGCCGGTGAGCGTTCCCGCCAGCTCGACGGTTCGAACGTCGCTGTTCGGGTCGATGCGGCTGTCCGCGGTGATGTCGATCGTGCCCAGGTAGCGCACCGTCGTCGTGTTGCCGTTGCCCCGGATCTGGCCGCCGTTCAGGGTGACATCGTTCGCGATCAGACGCGTAAGACCCACGCCAACCCAGGTCTGAAGAATCGCCCCCGGGTTCACCAACACGTCGGCGTTGCCGCCGGCGTTGTCGTTCACAAACTGCAGGGTGCCGGCGTTGACGACAAAGTTGGTGATCGAGGCCGTGGAATTGTTTCCCGAAAGCTCCAGGATGGCCCCTCCCACCTTTGTGATCGTGACGTCGGATGCGCTTGTCTGGATCGTGCCGTCGATGTCGAAGCGTGTCGTGCCGCCGAAGGTCACGTCACCGGCCAGGTTGATTTCATCCCCAAAAGCCTGCGGCGCTTCGGCGCCGCCGTCGTTGACGATCGCCCCGTTACCGCCCACGCCGGCTCCGCTGACGAGGATACTGCCCGTGGCGTAGCTCTTGAAATTCTGGGCGCCGCGGACGTCAAACGTACCGCCGCTCTCGATCATGAGGGCCGTGACCTGCGACGTGTCTCCCAAGGCCTGGTCGTTGCCGCCCCGGAGCGTTGCGCCGGACTCAATGGTGATGCCCCCCGTGAAGGTGTTGACGCCGTTCAGCCCGACGAAGCCGGTCCCGGAATTGGTGATTGCCGTTGCGCCGGCGACCACGCTGTCGATGACCACGTTGCCGGAGTCGACAACGTTGAGCCCGCCCCCGGCCGTGAGCGTTTCCGATCCCGCTGAGCTCACCGTGTACTCGACCGTGTTGCTGAACGTGACCGCCGCGGGCTGGACGCTGTCATCCAGGGTCACGGTTCCTGCAGCCGTGTCCGTGAAGGTAACCGTGTCGCCATCCAGGAACTTACCGTTGGAGGAGGTCCAGTTTTCGGAAACGCCGAGGTCCCACAACCCGTTGGCCGAACCGTTGTCCCACTCGTGCGTCTCGGGGCTGACCGTCAGGGTGATTGCGGATCCGGTATCCGCGAAGGTCGGGTTGCGGTAATCGGTCGCATCCTGGAGTACGAAGTTGCCGATGCCGCCCGTGAGCGTGCCGCCGTAGTTGATCACGGTAAACGTGCCGGCCACGGTCGGGGATGCTTCGATGACCACGGTGACCGTCCCGCCTCCGACATCGAGATTGCCCGAAGTCGTAAATGCTGTCGTGCCGTTCGATCCGTCGATGGCAAGCGTCGAGCCGTCAGCCAGGGTCGCGCTCGCCGCACTGCCTTCGCCGCCGAGGGTAGTGCCGGTTGCGACCGTCAGGGCACCCGCGAGTGACCCGCTCACGTTCAAACGGCCGCCGTTGAGCGAAGTCAGCCCCGTGTGGAGGTTGGCGCCGGACAGGGCGTTCGTGCCGGAGCCGACCTTGGTGTAGCTGAGCGCCCCGCCGCCCGTCCCGTCCTCAAGGGCGCCGGAGAAGGTCGTGCTGGTGTTGTCACCGCCCGCCGTCAGTGTCACCGCCGCGACGTTGCCGTTCGAAACCGAGCCACCATCCCCGAGCGAGCCGATCGTCATGCTATTGCCGTCCAGCACGAAACTGGCGCCGGAGTTCACCGTCACGGCCGAGCTGTCGCTGAAGGCGCCGGTCGATCCGGCTTTCAGGACGCCCGACCAGACCCTGGTCTCGCCGCTGTGGGTGTTGGTCCCCGTCAGCGTCATAACGCCGTTGCCGGTCTTTGTCAGCGCCAGGACGCCCAGACCGCTGTCCTGTATCGTACCGGCGAACGTCGACGTCGCGTCGCCTTTTCCGACCCTGAGTTTGCCGTCAACCGCGGTCGAGTTGTCAACCGTTCCGTCCCCCAGGAGGCCGTTGATCTTGACGTCGCGTCCCGCGAGGTCCAGCGTGCCGGCGGCCTCGACTGTAACGTCGCCATGGCTGGCCGTACCGTAGGAGATGCAGTCGTTTGTCCCGGCGGCAACGGTGCCGTTGCTGACGATCAGCCCGCCGGTAATCCAGCCGTTGGCGCCGTCGTAGGTCCGGTTCAGCGTCCAGGTTCCCGTCCCGCTCTTGACCAGCGTGGCAACACCGCCGCCCTCGGCGATGAAGCGGTCGAGGGATCCCTCGCCGGCGCCGTCGAGGATCAGCACGGGGGCAGGCGTTCCCGAAACACCGATGTTGTCGCCGTTGCCGCCGGTGTTGTTGTTGATGTTGAGGATAGCACCGGCGTCAACCGCCCAGGTGGGCGTGCCCTGGATATCGATGCTAGCGTTGGCGCCTCCCGTGATCTCGTTGGTGCCCGCCATGGCACGCATCATGGTGGTGCCGCCCTCGTTCTGGAAATTGATGTCGTAGCTGTGGGAGACTCCGGCCGAGTTGTTGAGCACGAGCGCGGTGCCGTCGTTGATGTTGACGGTGCCGTTTCCGAGCGTACCGCTGGTGCCGCCATTGCCGATCCGCAGCGTGCCGGCGGAAACCTCCGTGCGACTGCTGTACGAGTTGGTTCCGGTGAGGACGAGCGTTCCCGCGCCCAGTTTGTCGAGTCCCGTGTCGTTACCGTCGCCGTAGATGTTCCCCGCGATCGTGAGGGTGGCCCCGGCGTCGACGACCCGGACATCGAAGCGGCCGTCCCCGTTTTCCACGAGCGAGATATCGCCGGACACGGTGGCATTGGTCGCGCCGGTGATGAGGCGGAGGTTCTTCTCGTTGTTGGCGTTGATCACCTCGAGATCGGCGAGGACATCCTGTCCGTCCGCCAGGTCGAGGTAGCTCCTGTAAGCGTTCAGACTGAATACCCCGGTATAGCCGGAAATGTCGCCCGACAGCCGGAGTTTGCCCCGACCTACATCGATCTGGTTGGTGCCGGTGAGGGTCCCGGCGATGTCAATCGTACGAGAGTCATTGTTGGCGTAGGCCGTGCTGTCCGCGGTGACATCGAGCGTCCCGTCGTAGCGGGCCGTGGAGTTGTTGTTCGGGTTGAAAATGGAACCGCCGTTCAGGGATATGTCGTTGGCAAACTGGCGGTTGCCCCATGATCTCAGAATCGCGCCGCTATTCACGGTGATTTGCGCACTTGCCGCCGCGTTGTTGTTCTCCAGCGCAAGGCTGCCCGCATTGACCACGAAACTGGTAATCGAGGCGGCGGCGTTGTTCCCCGCCAAGGAGAACTGCCCGCCGCCGACCTTTGTCACCAGGATATCCGAAACGCTGGTGCGGAGGGTTGAGTCGATGTCCAACCGGCCGCTGCCGCCGATCGTGACGTCCCCCGCGAACGTAACCTCGTCGCCGAACGCGTTGGCCGCATTGGCCCCCGAGTTGATCAGCGCGCCGTTGCCGCCTACGCCGGCGCCGCTGACGAAGAAGGTGTTGGCATGGTACGATTTGTAATTGCGGTTGCCGTTAACGTCGAGTGTCCCGCCGTCCTGTACCGTCACGGTCGTTCCCGACACTTCCGGCCCGAAGGCCTCGTCGATGCCGCCCTTGAGCGTAGCCCCGGACTGGACAATGGTCCCGCCGGTGTACGTGTTGACACCGCTCAGCGTATTGGTACCCGTCCCCCCGACCGTCACCGCCGTTGAACCCGCGATGACGCTTGAAATGTCAGCGTTGCCCGAACCAACAAAATGGACGCCGCTCTCGGCCGTGATCGTCTCCGCCGCGGCGGACCCCACGGTGTAGGCCCCGCCCCCGGCCGTGTTGTTGAAGGTGACCTTGTTGGGCACGACGTTGGCGCCCGTGACGGTCACGGTCTTGTTGCCCGCCGTGTCGTCGAACACGACGATGTCACCGTCGCGATACTCCGTGTCGGTGGCGTTGTTCCAATTGGCCTTTCCGTCCGTGGTTGCCCATGCGCTGTCGGTCGTGCCGACCCACGTGTTGGAGACGCTACCGATGTCGAGCGTGATCGCCACGCCCGGGTTGTCGGCAAAGGTGGCCGAACGGTAGGCACCGGCGTTCTGGAGTTGGAAGTTGGCGGGGCCGCCGGTGAGCGTGCCGCTGTAGTTGATGACGTTGAACGCGTCGGGAACGGTGGGCTCCACTTCCAGGATGACAGTCTGTATGCCGTTGTTGACGGTAAGACCGTTGTTCGCGGTGAACGCCCCCGCGCTGTCTCCGTCGACGGCAATGGTCGCGCCGGCGGCGGAGCCGAGGGTGACCAGGCCGGCCGCGCTGCCTTCGCTGCCCAACGTGCCGGCGTCCTGGACGGTGAGAGCGCCCGCGACGGAGCCCACGAGGTCCAGCCGCCCGGTATTGACCGTGGTCGTGCCGGTCAGCGTGTTGGCGCCCGTCAGCGTCAGGGTGCCGCCGGCGTCCTTGGTCAGGCTCCCGCCGGCCCCGCCGATGACGCCGGCATAGGCGATATCGGCGCTGTTGCCGATCGTCAGCGTGTTGGCCTGCAGATCGACGTTGCCGCCGGCCGCGCCGCCGCCGGTGAGGGAGCCGATGACTTCGCCGGCGTCGAGGCGGAGCTGCGCGCCGGCCGTGTTGGAGACGATCACGGCGCCGCTGTCCACGATGGCGGCGCCGTTGTCCAGGGCCAGCGTGCCGGCGTCGATGCGCGTGTCGAGCGTGTAGGTGTTGGGCGCCTGCAGGATGAGCGTGCCGCTGCCGGCCTTGACGAAGTCGTACGCCACGTTTCCGTTGTCGGAGACGATATTGGCGCTGCCGATGGTCAGCGTCTTGGTCGCGTCTACGTCGATCGTGTCGTCGCCGGTCGTGTTTCCAAGCCGGATACCGCGGTTGGCGTCATCGATCGCAAAGGTGTCCGTGACGTGAACCGTGACGCCCTCGTTGCCTGACAGGTCCAGCGCATCGATGTCAAATGCCCCCGGGTTGCCGCCCAAGTTCTCTTCCTGGAAAATGTGCAGTGTGCCTGACTCGAGGCGGGTTCTTCCCGTGTATGAATTGGTTCCGTTCAGGTAGACGTCGCCATCCTGGAAGGTGAAGTCGATCTCAAGGTTCCCGCCGCCGGCGCCGGAGATTGCACCGCCAAGGACCAGCGTTCCGTTGTCGACGCCGTCCGCCCCCATGAGCTTCAAGGTCCCGGTGCCCGAGATGTCGACGTCGCCGCTGAGGGTGAACGTGCGCCCCTCAAGCCCGTAGTGACCGAGGGGGTCCGTGCCGGCCACGGTTGCGTTGCCGCTCAGCTCGAAGTCGTTCGTCCCGCCCAGGCGCAGCCCGCCGTTGCTGCCGTTGCCGCTGAAGACGATGTTGTTCGTGATGTCGAGACCGGTCGTGCCCGCCTGGAGCTGAGCGCCGTAGCCGTTGAGGTTGCCCGTCCCCAGCGCGTCGGCGCGGTGGACGATGACGAAACCGTGCTTGACGCCGCCGGTTCCGTTCCAGGTCGAAACACCGCCGTCGCCGATCCTGATCTGGCCGGAAAACGTGTTCGGAGCACTGCCGTTGAAGACGACCGTGCCGTCACCCCGCGTGCTCATGGTCCCCGCGTTGGCGCCAAGGTCCGAGATCACGCCGGTGAGCGTGAGCGTGTCCTCCTCGTCGGCAACGATGAAGCGTGAATCGTCGACGGCCGTCTCGCCGAGCGTGATGCTGCCTCCAAAGGTGGCCGACTCGGCAACGCCATCCTGCGCGTTGTAGAGAATCAAGCCATGGTCGTTCGCTTCCTGGTTGACCTGCAGCGTGCTCTGTGCCCCTACGGAAATGCCGTCGACAATCTCCAGCCATGTGTCGCGGTTGTTCAGGATGATCGTGTTGTTGCCCGAGCTGGCCAGTGCGCCGGCATGCGTGACTCGCAGTGTCGAGCCCCGGTTGTTGACATTGATATTTCCCGTGATGTCGTTGGCGGCATTGCCAAGCACCAGTACGCCGTCCTGCAGCACCTCGATGCCCGCGCCCGCCGTCGAGGTGATCGGGCCGCTGATGGTCAGCACCTGGGTCGGGTCGTTGTCGCTGGTACCCCCGAGTCGGACCTCGAAATTGCCGGCAGTCGTTTCCAGCACATTGATGGCACCGCTGAACGTGGCCGCATTTCCCGTGGTCCCCGCAAGCGTCAGTTGCTTCGAACCGTTGCGGTTGTTGAACTGGAGCGTGTTGTCGATCGTAACGCCATTCGGCAGCTCGAGGCGCGCATTGGTGTCGTCAAAGACGATCGTGGCGCTGCTGAGCGCGCCGTCATCGGTGGCGCGCAGCGTGGTGCCGTTCCACCGCAGCCGAATATTGCCCTGGAAATCGTTGGTGGGGTTGGTCAGTTCGACCACGCCGTCGCCGCGCAGATCGAGTGCGTTTTCGCCGACATCGAAGCTGTCCCCCGTGACGAACCCGGAGATTGTGAACACCTGGGTCGGGTCGTTGTTGCTGCCATTGTCGTTGCACTGGATGTCGAAGTTGTTGTTCCCGGTTTCGAAGAGGGAAATGGCCCCGGCGTACTCCGCGGTGATCCCCGTTCCGCCTTCCATCCGCAGGACTTTGTTGTTCTGGTTGTCGTCGATCCTGAGCGGCGCGCTCACGGTGATGCCGTCTCGCAGCAGCAGCGTCGCGCCCGAGGCACGGATCTCGCTGGCCGTGCCGGCCAGGGCGTCGTTGTGATTGACGGCCAGTGTTCCCGCGCCCACGCGGACACCATTGTTCGAGTTCGCGCTGTTGAGGGTCAGCGTTCCGCCACCGGTCTTGGTGATGTAGTAGTTGCCGCTGACGACGCCATTGAAGTCCACGGCGGAGGTCGTGGTGATCGTCCTGTTCCCTGTCAGGTTGATGCCGCCTTCGAACGTCAGTTTCCCGTTCTTCGTGGCGTCGCCCAGCCGCATGGCCCCGCCCCCCGTGCCGCTGTTGACGATGAGGCTGTTGAGAATGGTGCGCGCCGTCGCACCGTCGGACGTGATCCGGCCGCCGGCCACGGTGACGCTTCCCGTCCCGAGCGCGCTGCTGGTGATGTTGCCGACGGAGCCGACCGGATCGACGCCGATCTCGACGATGTTCAAGTCGTAGTCGTAGGTGCCGTTGCCGATGGTCAACCCGCCGAAGGTATTGGCGCCCGAGAGGTTCAGAATACCGAGACCGAGCTTGGTCAGCGTGCGCTGCGACCCGTCCTGGCCGATAATCCCCGACACCGTGAGATCGTGGTCGACACCCGTGAGGATGGTGCGATTACCGTCAAGCTGCATGTTGAGGTCGATGGTGTCGGCAATTGCCCCGCCCGCGGCCGCCGTGTCAATATCGCCGCCCAGCGTGATGCCGTTGGCGCCCTCGAGAGTGAAGCTTTCTCCCGTGCCCGTGTTGGTAAAGACAATGCCCCCCACCACGAAGCCGTCGGAGATGTCGTTGGTCGTCGTCGTGTTGACCGTACCGTTGAAAACAAGAGTGTCACCCCCTGACGGGACGCCGCCCGACCAGTTGGCCCCCGTGCCCCAGTTGCCGTCCGTGCCGCCATTCCACGTGTTCGTGGCCGCGTGCAGCGAGATCGCTGTTGCTGTAAGCCATACCAAGGCAACAACTAACGCTCTGTTCTGGTAGTTCATCCTCGGGCCTTCCTCTTGACTCATTGTCACGCCATGTCGGTTGCGCGACGTTATGATTCCACTTCCGTATTGAATTATTTCATAAACAAACGAGTCTGGCCATGCCTAATCCTGCGATTTGTTGCACTTGCTTTGGGCCACCGCCGGCCTTGTGCCGGTGGATCC
>CAZKRK010000122.1:0-18293 GCA_964555035.1 uncultured Victivallales bacterium
GGTGCGTTGGGTTCGTAGTGAGGCTCGCAGTGAGCGGAGCGAACGGAGTGCCGTGCACCGGTCGCAGCGCAACGCAACTCCGACCTTTTGGTACTACTCGCAGGTGGCGGTGCGTAGCGCGCTCCAACCGGTCCACGCCACTCCGCGCCGATCCGCGTTGCGTCTCGGGCTGCGTGGCTCACTACAAGCGGGGCGATGCGTTGGGTTCGTAGTGAGGCTCGCAGTGAGCGGAGCGAGCGAGGCGCGGCCTATTGGACGTCGCCTCCACTCGGCTTGTTGGCCGCGCTGTCGAGTTGCTGGTGCACGAAGAGAATCAGTGGTTTGACGCACGCGTCAGTGCTGGTCCACATACCCAAGGCGATGACGGCCAGAAGAGCAGGAATCCTCGCCCCTAATTGCAGGCCCTCGATATTCACCGGGTCCTCGAAGACCAGCGTAGCGCCGATATACATGATGACCGCGACTGCGGCCAGTACTCCGAAAGCGATGCCGAAGAAACAGCGCTTGCCGATGAGATAGTCCAGATGTCCGCGTGCTCTGTCGATATCACCAGCGCATTTGACAAACTCGCGGTCTTCCTTGTCGTAGCCCTTCATAAACATGCTCCATTCCTCTTCCTTTCCTCGTCCTTGCGAACGGGTAATTCTACTCTTTCCTGAAATCATGCCAAAGCGCATGAAACCATGCATTATGGGTGAGTATGGGGGAGGGTGTGGGACTTAACAAGATCGTTCCTCTGGCGCATAGAACGTGACAAGTTGGACCGGATCGGTCAAGTTGACGCATTCATGGTTCCGCGGACAAGCGATGGAGGTGAACACGTTATGACAACTGCCCGAATAGCCGGACGCACTTTCGTGACGTCAATGACTTTGGCCGTGGTCCTCGCTGCCACGGTAGACACCGCGCTATCATCTCGGCGAGGGGACGCTCGTTTTCGCGCAGGACCACGCACAGGCTGCCGCGGTGCGGAAGATGAAACTGACCCCGGGGCCTACCGAGTCGCTCCGGACCCGCTACCAGTTCCAGATCCCGAGGGAGTCGTTCCGGTGGCAAACGCAGCTCCCTCTGTATGCCAACAGCGTTGTGCTGGCCGGCGAAGACCTCTTCGTGGCCGGACGCCACGACCGCACGGTCGATGACATGGTCCGGGTGCTGGAGCAGAAGGCCAAGGGCGTTCTCGTGCGGCTGTCGACATCCGACGGCAAGGCGGGCGCCCCCCTTTCGCTGCCGGCACCGCCCATTGCCGACGGCTTGATCGCCGTCCCGAACCGGCTCTTCGCCTGCCTCCGGAACAACACGCTGGTATGCCTGAAGACGAAGTGACCCCGTTCTTGTGGCTGACCGCTCTGCTATTCGCCTTGTGTGCCACTCGTCATCGTGTGTATTGTACCCAGTGTGAGACCTCTGACTACCAGCGTGTATACGTTTTCCGACCTCATCGAGGGCGGTTATCTGTACGTGGACAAGACCGCGCAAGACATCTTCATCTTCGAATTCAAGCTGCGCGACACGGCCGAGGCGGCCATGCGCCAGATCCGCGAAAGGCGCTACGCCGAGCCATACCTTTCCGACTCCCGCCCCGTCACCCTCGTTGGCGTCGCGTTTACCGCAAAGGAACGCAACATCGCTTCGTCTCGACCAAGACCCCGAACATGATTGACGATTAGCGATTGATGATTGTTGATTTCTGAAGTCGTGTTGTCGGATTCTCGAAGAAGTCGGTTGGTGTCGGACGCTGTCGAAATCCTGACATTCCCGGCACGGTAGCCACTTCACAAATCATCAATCCAGAAAGGAACAAGACTATGAAGAAGACGATTGCGGGCATCGTTCTGGCTGCCCTGCCGGCCCTGAATCTCAGCGCGCAGGATCTTGACCGGGCCTTCCTCAACCCGCCGGAGGAGACCAGGCCCTGGTGCTACTGGTACTGGCTGGATGGCGACATATCGCAAGAGGGGATCACCAAGGACATCGAGGCCATGGCCAGGGTCGGGATCAAGCGCGCCATGATCGGCAATGTCAGCCAACGTCCGGGGGCGGTCAAGATGTTCTCGCCGCAGTGGTACGCCTTGACCCGGCACGCTTTGAAGGAAGCCAACCGACTCTCAGTTGAACTGATGTCGTTCAACGGCCCGGGTTGGAGCCAGTCGGGCGGCCCATGGATCAAGCCCGAGCAGTCGATGCGCCGGGTGAGCTGGAACGAAATCGCCGCCGAAGGCGAGGCGTTCTCCGGGACCGTGCGTCCTGACGGCATTTCCGCCGGCCAGGATATTGCCGTCGTCGCCGTGCCGCGCCTGGATGCCGTGTCACTCGTCGGCGTGCCCGCCAAACCCAAGACAGGCGGGAAACTGTCCCTTGCAAAGTCGACCTGGATCTGGCATCCGGCCGAGAACGGCGCGTCCAGCGCGGCCGCCGCAACACGTTACTTCAAACGCGTGATCGAGGCGGATCCCGCCGAGCTGGCTTCGGCCAGGGTACTGCTTACCGCGGACAACAGCTACGTCCTGTCGGTCAATGGCAGAGACGTGTTGAAGGACGACACCTGGGAAACCGCGGAGAGCGCGTCGATCAAACAGCATCTGAAGGCGGGATCCAACACGATCGCAATCGCGGTGACCAACACCGAAGAGAGCCCTGCCGGCGTAATCGCTACCGTGGAACTGAGGGACAAGGCGGGCAAGGTGCAGACGATTGTCACGGACAAGGCCTGGCAGGCTGCCGCGAGTGAGTCGGAGGGGTGGCGGCCCGCTCGTGCGATGGGCCCCATGGGAATGGCTCCCTGGCGTCTCGGCAGGTCCAAATCCGCAAGATCCGGCGGCGTGCTCCGGTTTGCCCACACAGCGCCCTTCACGGCCCGCGCATTGGTGGTCCACGGCAAGGCCAGGGGCAAGCTCTACGCCGTGCGCAACGCTGAGCGCAGTTTCATTGCCGACATCCACGCCGCGGGAGGCAGCGGAAAGACGGACTTCCTGCCGAACGGAATTGAGACGTTCAGCTTCGAAGAGGTCACGGCCCGGCAGTTCGAACTGGCGCCCGCACCCAACTGCCACGTGGAGCTGACCTCCGCGCCGACCGTCGCCCAGGTCATCGAAAAGCAGATGGGGCGGATGCACCCCACGCCCAGCCCCACGTGGAACTCCTACATTTTCCCCGACACTGTTGAGCCGGACGATCCCTCCACGATAGTCAAGCAGGAGGATATCATCGATCTCACCGACAAGCTCGATGCCGCCGGCACACTGAACTGCACGCTTCCCGCAGGCAAGTGGAGCATCATCTACTTCGGGATGGTAACCACCGGAAAACGAAACCACCCGGCTCCGCGGGAAGCGACAGGTCTGGAAGTCGACAAGATGAGCAGACAGCACGTCCGGCATCACTTCGATTCCATGTTCGGTCCGCTCATGAAGCAGATGAGCCCGGCGGAAAAGGCGGCCTTCAAGGGGATAACGATCGACAGCTACGAGGTGGGAGCCCAGAACTGGACGGATGGTTTTGCCGCGGAGTTCGAGAAGCGCAACGGCTACGATCCCATACCCCTTCTAGCCGTGATGACCGGTCGGGTGGTGGACAGCGCCGGGACTTCGGATCGGTTCCTGTGGGATCTGCGCCGCACCGTAGCCGATCTGATTGCGGAGAACTACGTCGGCGGACTCAGGGACGTTGCCCACGAACATGGGATGACCCTTTGGTGCGAAAACTACGGCCACTGGGGGTTCCCCGGTGAGTTCCTGGTTTACGGCGCCTATTCGGATGAAATCGGCGGCGAGTTCTGGTCGACCGGAAACCTGGGAACGATCGAGTGCCGGGCGGCGAGCTCGGCGGGGCACATCTACGGAAAGCGCAGAGTGTACGCCGAGGCCTTCACGAGCGCTCTCAGGCTGGAACATCACCCGTATGTCTTCAAGGCGCGCGGCGAAGAGCTCTTCTGCGAAGGGATCAACCACTTTGTGCTGCATGTCTATGCCCATCAGCCCCGGGATGGTGTGCCGGGCAAGAACCCGTGGTTCGGTACGGCCTTTCATCGCAATACGCCCTGGTTCATGCAGTCCCGCGACTGGGTGACGTACCTGCAGCGTTGTCACCACATGCTGCAGCAGGGCGAGCCGGTTGCCGATGTGGCTGTGTACATCGGCGACTTCGCCCCGCAGATGACCGGTCCGAAGAACCCGGCGCCCGCCGGGTACGACTATGACTACCTTGGCTCGGACGCGATTCTGCGGAAGTTGCGGATCGTCGACGGCGAATGGGCGGTCCATGACGAACGGAATTCCGAACGCGTCGCCGCCCGCTGGAAAGTGCTTGCCATGCCGAAGCTGAAGCACATCCGACCGAACGTGCTGAAACGACTCGACGAGCTCAAGCGGGCCGGCGGCAAGGTCATCGACGCTGTTCCCGTGACGGCAGCCGCCCTCCAGGATGCCGGCATCACGCGCCTTGTGTACGACACGAGCTGCCCTCTGCGCTGGAAGGCGCGGCGACTGGATGACGGGATGCTGTTCTTCCTTTCGAACTTCGGCAAGGCGGGTACGTTTGAGGCCTCGCTGCGCGTGACCGGCAAGGCGCCGAAGCTGTTCAACCCGGTGACGGGCGAGATCACCAAGTTGGCCCGATTCAAAAATGTGAAGGGCGGAACACGGGTGACCTTTGATATCAAGGACAGGTCCGACTCCTTCTTCGTCGTCTTCCGCCACAAGCCGAAACGGCCCTCCGTGGTGGGAGTCTCGGCCTCGCCGGCCGAGCTCGAGCTTTTCTACGACGCACGCAACGAGCTCACGGCAGAGAGTGCCAGGGCCGGAAAGTACGAGCTCGCGCTTAGCGATGGTTCGACGCGTACACTGGTCATCGAACGCGATTCGCAGGCACTGCCGATTGAGGGTCCCTGGCGCACAACACGCAAGGACGAAAGCGGATACTCGGTTTTGCAGGAGACGACGTTCGAGCTTCCCGCCGGATTCGGCAAAGGGCAGCCCGTCGCGTTGGACATGGGAAAGGTATCCATCATGGCCAAGGTCACCCTGAACGGCACGGTTTTCGATTCGCTGTGGATGCCGCCCTTCGAGTTGAATGTTGCCGATGCGCTGAAACCGGGCAAGAACACGCTTAAGATCCTGGTGACGTCCACCTCAAAAGGAAGACCCAGTCTCGGCAAGATCGTCCAATTGCGTACCGTGACACGAAAGACCATTGAGCGGAGATAGCGTGCACATGCATGACCGGCGAGGAAACCCTGAAAGAATGAACTTGAGGCTTTCCATTTTGACGCCGGCCGTGGCCCTGGCGTTGACCGCCGCCGGCCAGGACATGGACGGTGTCGCCGACAGGCCCGCCGGGTACGAGGCCGTCGTGCGGGAGACGCATCGGTCTTCATTGGCACGCCAACGCGCACGAACGCTTCAGGCTGCCCCGAATCGACGGTAGAACTCTGGACCTCAGGCCCAAATGGACCTACCGTAGCCCCTATCTGAACGGGCAATTCGGCGACAGACCGCGGTCCGAACCTGGACCGGTGCGAATCCGCCTACAGCTCGGATGACAACATGAACATCCATGGCGAGTTCGGCCGCGTGGTCGAGCGGGCCGGCGAGCACGCCTACTACCTGCAGGGCGTTTATGCCCCCGGTGATGCGCTCGAATTTCGCGACCAGCGCTCGCTGGCGTTCCTCGGTACGGCAAAGGCGATCTCGGCATCGAAGACGCCTGACGGTCCTTCACTGGCCATCAACGAGAAGTTCACCGCGAAGGGTGAATTCCTGGTCGAGCTGGACGCACCTCTCAAGCTCCCGGCGCTGTCCCTGGTGGTGATGGACGGCAAGCGCTCGAGCCGGGAATGGGTTATCCGCAACTGCTGGTTCCACTCCAATTTCCAGCGCACGCTCATTAACGGCGCGCCGCGAGGTCTGATTGAGAACACGACGCTGCAGAACGTCGGCATGGGTATCCGCATTCAGTTCGAGACGTGGGGGCCTTGGATGGAGGGACCCTTCGCGTCCGACCTGACAATCCGCGGCAATCGCTTTCTCGACTCCCCGCCCGCCGGCCCGGCTATTGCCGTCTCCATGCATCCGCCGGGCGGCGGCAGCAACCGTCGCCGGTTCGAAGCGACGCCGGTCACCAATCTGACGATCGCCGGGAACTACTTCGCCCGTACCGAAGGCGTCCCCGTTTCCATTCACAACGTGGACGGGCTGCAAGTCAGCGGCAACAGCGTCGACCGTCTGCCGCGCACATCCGTCTCGCCTCCGGAATTGCTTGATTGGCTCTACCTGCAGGACTGCGGCAAGGTCGCCGTGGAAGAGAACGAATCGTCCTGGAATCGCCAAAAAACCTTGCACGTAATGCACAAATTCGGCAGAATTCATGCAGCATACAAATGGGACTGCTTATGCTCAAAGATATCGTCATATCGCAGCGCCGGGATCTTGACGAGAAAATGGGCCAGCGTTATGTCGAGCGTCGTCTTGGCGTGGATCCAGGCCAGAACGACCTGATCAAGGTCTTCCTTGGGCCGCGACGGTGCGGCAAGTCCTTTCTGGCCATGCATCTGACTGCCCCGCAAACTCCGCGCGGGTACGTCAATTTCGACGACGAGCGACTTGTCGGACTGGAGGACTATGACGGGCTGGTTGCCGCCGTCGACGCTGTGTACGGGAACCCGCACTGTCTGCTCCTGGACGAGATTCAGAACGTCCCACAATGGGAACTCCTTGTGAATCGGCTGCAGCGTCAGGGACGGCGCTTGTATCTCACGGGCAGTAACGCACACCTGCTGAGCAGCGAGCTTGCGACGCACCTCACCGGTCGCCATATCCCCATCGTGCTCTTCCCCTTCACATTTGACGAGTACGTCTCCTCACTCCCCGATACGTTGATACGAGCTCAGCGTGAAGAAGCACTGCGAACGTACGTCGAGCAGGGCGGAATGCCGGAGCCCCTCGTACAGGATATCGAACGGGGCAGCTACCTACGCACACTCTGGGATTCCATTGTCTACAGAGACATCGTGCGAAGACACCGCATACGCTCAGTAACCGGCATCGAGGATCTGGCGGGCTACCTTCTGGCGAACGTTACCTGCGAGTATTCGCTCAACCGCCTCACCGAGGTCACGCACGTCAAAAGTCCCCATACAGTGCAGAAATACCTCGGCCACCTGACCGAGGCCTTTCTCTTCTTCTCGCTGACGCGATACTCCAGGAAGTTCCGCGAACAGGCCCGTGCCAACCGCAAAATCTACTGCATCGACAACGGGTTCGTGACCTCACGAGGTTTCCAGTTCGTGGACAAGATCGGAGCCCTGTTCGAGAACACGGTGGCCATTGCACTGCACAAGCGTCGTCTCGAAGGTCTGTGCGAGATCTACTTCTGGCGAGGGGAACGCGACGAAGAAGTCGACTTCGTGGTCAAGGAAGGGCATCGAATTGTGCAGCTCATCCAGGTGTGCTGGAACATGCAACACGCGGCAACGCGTCATCGCGAAGTGCGTTCGCTGTTGCAGGCATCCAAAGCCCTGGGGTGCGACAATCTACTCATTCTCACTGCCGCGACGGACGGCGAAGAGCCGGTCGAATGGTTCGGTACGCGACGTGCCATCCGCTTGCAGCCCCTGTCCGACTGGGCGTCTGCGAGCCCGGCGGGGTCGGACTGATGCCGGCAAAATCGGAGATCGAACGAAAATGAGGACACTGACATCTGCGCTAATGCTTCTCTTGGCCCCGGTGCTACTGCCGGCCGCCGGCGTTGCTATGGACCGGTTCACTATCAAGAGAGAGGACTTCAAAGAGCCGCCCCGGGTCATGAAGACCATCCCGCTCTGGCACATGAACGGGAAGCTGACGAAAGCGGAAATCGCCTCACAGCTCAAGGCTTCGAGAGATATCGGCGGGTTCGCCGGCGTTGCCGTGTTGCCCGTGAAGCACACGGAGCCGACGTATCTGACGGATGACTATTTCGCGCGATACGGGGATATTCTTGAGATAAGCAAAGCGCTCGGGATGCGAGTGATCTTCTATGACGACATTGGTTTCCCCTCCGGCACGGCCGGCGGCCGGATGAAAGCGCGCTTCCCAAACCACATCTCGTCGAGTCTGGACATGTCCGAATCAGGCGTCACGGGGCCGAAGGACTGGAAGCAGGCGCTGCCCGCGGGCACGTTCATGGGCGCGGTTGCCATGAACACGAAGAGCCTGGAGCGGCGCGACATCAGTGAGCACGCAACGAATGGCTCAATCGCGTGGCAAGTCCCCGCCGGCGAATGGAAGCTCATGATCTTCACCTGTGTCCGCGGGGGAGAGTTCGTGGACTACCTCTGTCCCGATGCAGTCGAGAAGTTCTGTTCGTTGACCTACGATGAGTACTACAAGCGCTTCCCGAGCCACTTCGGCTCGACGATCACGATGAACTTCTTTGATGACATCAACATCCGGAAGCACAGCTACCGGAACTGGACACCGGGCTACAACGAGAAGTTCGAGGCGCAGCACGGGTTCAGCCCGGTGGAGTACTATCCCGCGCTGTGGCATGACATTGGCCCTGAAACCGCTGCCGCCAGGATTGCGCTTCATGACTTTCGTGCCGAGCTTATGGCCGAGGGTTTCCCGCGCATAGTGAATGAGTGGTGCAGGAAGCACGGCATCCGTAGTACAGGGCATGCCATGGGGCAATACCACCCTCAGCCCTGTTTTCTTGCCGGCGATCACGTCAAGTTCTACCGGCACTGCGACATTCCGATGATCGATTCGATTCACTACTATGGACATGGGCGACCGGGGTTCAAACTGACGAGCTCGGCTTCGTATAGCTACGATCGCCCTCTCACCGCCGTGGAGATCTACGGAAACTACCGGCGGCCCTTCGACAGGAAGATGTTGTACCGGTCGGGGATGGAACTCTTCGTTCGAGGTGGCAATCTCCTTCTGCCGCACGGCATGTGGTATGACCCGAAAAGGGTGAGGATCCCTCCACTGATCTCCCACTTCTCGGACGAAGTCGGGCCGGAGTTGGCCTCGTACAATGACTGGGCGGCCCGGGCGAGCCTGCTGCTGCAGGGCGGGCGGCACGTGGCCGACATCGGCGTGCTCTATCCGGTGGCGACCATGCAGGCCTACGCCTACTTCGGGATGAAAGGATACCCTCATCCCGGTCTTACGATGCCGGGCAATACCGATCTTAATCGACTGAGTGACCTGTTGACGGGCGGAATTCGTCGTGACTTCACCTTCCTTCATCCGGAAATCGTCGACGAGAAGTGCCGAGTGGACGGCGCGAAACTCCGGTTGACGAACAAGATCAACTTCGAAGACTACAGCATCTTCATTCTCCCCAGCGTATCGGCGATACACTGGAGCAATCTCCAGAAGGTCAAAGCGTTCTATGAAGCCGGTGGTAAGGTGATCGCCACGACTCAACTGCCGAGCCGATCGGCCGAGTTTGGTCACGACGACGAGGTAAGGAAGACGATTGAGGCGATGTTCCCGTCCTCCTCGATGAATGACCGTGGCTATGCCGGGAACGCCCATGCGTCGGGAGGCGCAGCCTACTTCGTCCCGTCGCTGAAGGACAACGGTTCCGCGCTGGCTGCTGCCCTGGAGGATGCCATGCCGACGGCTGATGTCCGGTTCGGGTCTGGAACTCCGCGTTTCACGCATTTGCCGCAGAGCGGAAGCCGTCCTCCGAAAGAAGGCAAACATGTCGGGATGTTCTCCTACATCCATAAGGTCAAGGACGGCCGCAACCTCTACTTCTTCGCGAACTCCGCCGACCAGGCCGTGGATACCGAGGTAACCCTGCGCGGCAAACTGAGGCTGCAGCGGTGGGATCCCCGGACGGGAGACATCACGCCGCCGAAGACTACCGACGTAGTCGAAGACGGACAGCCCTTCACGAAAGCGGAGTTGAAGTTGGGGCCGATGAAGGCCATCTTCTTCGTGGAAGCTCCCGCACAGTGACTACACCGACGGCATAGGCGAAATGACGAAAGACGGTCCGGTGTCGCAGTAGCCCCCACTTTTTGGCGCGAATGATCTCTTCCTGGCACGGCATCGGGAGTGTAGTATCGGCAACCCTGTTTACTCCGCATGTTGTGGGCCGGAGGCCCGGGGCTTCGCGGGCAAACTCTCTGTAGAAAGGTGGCTATGATGAGGAAACTGTTTGGAGCATGGTGTTGCGCGCTGGCCCTGGTCTGGAGCGGTGGCAATGAAACCGCGGCCGCGGAGCTCAAACTCAATCGCGATTTCACGGACCACATGGTCATCCAGCGCCAGAAGCCCGTGGTGATCCGCGGCACGGCGAAAAAAGCAGCCGAGGTGACCGTCAGGTTTGCCGGGCAAGAGAAAACCGCCAAGGCCGACGACGCCGGCGCCTGGAGCGTCACGCTCGAACCGCTGCCCGCGTCGGCGGAAGGCAAAGAGCTCAAGTGCCGGGTGTCGGGGGACGCGGACACGGTTGTGCTGAAAAACGTCGTTGTCGGTGACGTGATCCTGTTCGCCCGGCAGACTTCGATAGACATCTCCCTGGAAAGGAACGAAGAGGGCAGAAAGGCGGCGGCGGCCCACAAGAAGAACCCCCTCTTGCGCGCAATGGCTGTCACAACCGTGCCTGCCGTCAGGCCTCAGGCCGACCTCGCCGAGGGATCCACCAGCGGCTGGAGCGAGGTCGACAGGGACTCGGCGCTCAAACTGTCGGGAGCGGCGTATTATCTCGGTCGCGACCTGGCCGCTGAAGCTGACGTTCCCGTGGGGATCATTGACCTCAATCTCGGCTATGCATTCCCGATAGGCTGGCTGAGCCGCGAGGCGCTGGAGGAAACCGAGAAGCTCTATGGCAAGAGTCCTGTTCCGGGCCATATCAAGCGCTTTGACAACCTGGTGGACCTGGCAGCCAAGGGCGAACCAATGCCGCGCAAAGAGGTGGTGACGTCCAATATCGTGGAATACGCCACGTTTCCGGCCGGCGGCTACAATGCCGTCCTGCATCCGCTGCGGGGACTCGCGTTGAAAGCCGCCGTTGTCCAGCTCGGCAACGACTACCCCTACACGATCTACGCGTCGCTCGAGCAAAACGGCACGCGGTTTGATCGCCCCGAACTGAACCGCGCGTATGTTCAGACGTACGACATCCGCAAAGTCGGCTGGCGCATGGAGTCGGCGACGACGCCGCGCATCCCGCGTGAGTGGCGCAAAGCGCTGGGTGACGCGGACCTCCCCTTCGGACTGGTCCTGCCGCCCGGATCGGACCTCAACACGCTGGGGCAGCACCACCGCGAGATACGTGAGCTGCATCGTCTGACGGCACGGGAGAATCCCGCGGTGGGTCTCGTCCTCCCCGGCTCCGAAAATGTGCCGTACAGCGCGCAGCCGCGAGACGAAGCCCTGCTTGCCGAACGCTGTCTCAACTGGGTTCAGGGCGCAGCGTACAACAAGCCGGGTGTTCCGGCAACCGGCCCGCTATTTGAGCGACTCGAGACAAGCTTCAACGAAGCCACAATTCACTTCGCCAAAGGAACGGCCAGGGGACTCAGTGCCGAGGGCGATGCCCTTGACTACTTCGAGACGGCCGGCGTCGAAGGCGATTACTCCCCCGCGAAGGCCACCATCGCCGGGGAAACGGTTCGCATCAAGAGCGACACCGTGAACAGGATCACGCGGGTCCGCTACAACTGGAACAAGAGGCCAAACCAGGGACTGGCCAATGCAGCCGGCCTGCCCGCCATTCCATTCCGCTCCGATAAGGAGGAGCACCAGTGGTTCCTCACGAACAAGGACGACGATCTCCCGATCGAGTATCACACGCCGGCGAACGAATGGAGAAAGAGCGATGTGACACTCGTCAACGGTCGGCTCAAGACCCACGGTTACGTCAACTTCACCGGCTGGCTTGGGCCCGTCGGCGTCAAAACCGGCCCGTTCGGACCCAACATGGGCGTGCGCGAGGTCAAGCCCGGCTCACCGGCCGATGGAAAACTCGCTGTAGGCGATGTGATCTACAGCGCCAACGGCAACATGCTGGGCGAAGAAGCCTGGGAAGTCATGGGCGCCGCCATTACCGAAAGTGAAACCAAGGAAGCAGGCGGAAAGCTTGTGCTCGGGGTCCGCCGCGACGGCAGAAACGAGAATGTCGAAGTGACCCTGAAAGTCATGGGGACCTACAGTTCGACCGCGCCCTACGACTGCCCCAAAACCGAGAAGGTCATTGCCGACCTCGAAGACTGGGTGGTGACACAAGGCGGCAAGGCCGGCTTCCTGAACTGCGATGCGCTCTTCATGCTGGCTACCGGAAACCCGAAACTGCAGGGACTCGTGCGGCGCGCGGTCTACGCACACATGGCAAAAGTGGACCCGTCGAAACCATTCGAACCGACCAGGGCCGGGAAGAGCTGGCACAACTCCGCCGCGGCAATCCTGCTCGGAGAATACTACCTCGCTACCGGCGACCGGAATGTCCTCCCCTACCTCAAGAACTCCTGCGACCGGTTGGCCGCAACCCAGAACAAGGAAGAGGGTGGCTGGCGACACAATTTCCCCGGCGGGCCGACCTACGGCCTGATCCCAAATGCCGGCCTCCCCGGCGTGATGGGCATGCATTTCGCCAGGGAGGCCGGGTTGGAAATCGACATGGATTCCTTCCGGCTGGGAGTCAAGCACTTCGGTGACAGGCGCGCCGAAACAGGCTTCCTGATCTACGGCTTCGGCGGCTGCCAGCGCGAAATGCCGTCGTCCTTCGACCCCGAAGTCATGGCTACCGGCCACATGAACACGTACAACGGTGGCCTCTCCGCCGCCGGCATCCTCATGGGGCTCGTCGGCAAACACCGCGCCGCGCACCTCTGCTCCCTGATCGGTGCGTACGCCTGGAACAACACCTTCGACGGCCACGGAGGGAACTTCTGGAACAACTTCTGGACCCCGCTGGGCGCACATGCTCACGGCAAACCGGCGTTCATCCATTTCTGGAAGAACTACCGCTGGTACCGGGAAAGCAACAGGATGTTCGACGGAAGCCTCATCCAGCACGAAAGCGGCAAGGTCGGCGCCGCTCCGGGATTGGCCCTGGTCGCGCCGCGCAAGCGGCTGCAAATTGTGGGAGCCCCCACGTCCCCCTTCTCGGTGAATGCCCCCGAGTGCCTCAAACCCGCCCTCGACGCCTACTGGAAAAAGGACTACGCGGGCTGCGAGAAGCTTGTCAGCGACCTGATTGCCCTGGGCATCGTGGGCAAGGCGGACCTGCCCACGGTCGAGTACCTCGCCCGTGCCGCACGCGAAATCCGCGAGAGCATCTCCTCCGACCTGGCGCGAATGAAGACGCTCGTCGACGAAGGCAACGCGAATGAAGCCAAGGCCGACCTGGCACAGATTAAGGGAATCATGCCGCAAGGCGACGAGCGCCTCGCGGCCATCGAGAAAGCGATCGCGGCAGTCAAGACCGACAAGAAACCCGCGACGGCCGGGAGAACGAAGACGAACGAGGACACCGAGGAGAAGCGCGAGTGGGACTGCCTGGTCACGGAGATCGCTACAGCGAAGAGCAAAGGGAAAGGCGAATTCCTCCCGGGCAAAGTGCCGCAAGAAGAAGCCAGCGCGTGGCGCATCGAGGTGGTAGAAGACCTCTCGCAGGCTCCCGATGGCTGGACGCAGCCGGAATTCGACGATTCGGACTGGGGCGAAACCCACCTGCCGATCTCCTGGCGCATGTACCACACCGCGCTGCTGCGGACCAGGTTCACGGTAAAGGACAAGAAGGCCTTCGACCTCCTGCGGCTGCGCGGCTGGTTCTTCCGTCAGCAGAACATGGAGATATACCTCAACGGCGAACTGATCGGCAAAGTCAACAACCTCGAAAAGAAGACCGGCAACGTCGCGGCCGAGTTCAAGGAGTCTGCCCTGACGCACCTCAAGAACGGCGAGAATACGCTCGCGGTCACCACGCGTCACAACTGGCGCTGGGGCATGTTGTTCATGACAGTCTACAACGACGGATACGGCTTCCGGCTCGACGCGCGCAAGAGGGCAGACAGCAAGTGACAAGTCGGGGACGGCCCGATCCGGTCGGGGAAACCAACTCCCGCCCTGTAATTTGGGGAGGGAGATTGGGGGGAAAGATCGCGCAGATAGACGCCATCGGAAAAGCCCCTGGAGACGGCGGTCCTCCGTCGTTACGAGCAAGAGGTGAGCACGTACGGAAACAGAAACGAACGAAGTTCCGCCTTTGTTTCACCACGTGCACCCACAGTTGCTCGCAACGGCGGAGGACCGCCGTCTCCAGGAGAAGGATTGAAGATTACGAGCACGATTAGGATGAAAGAGAGATCGGTGGACGAGAACGGCGACGAGAGCGGTCAACGAGTAGAGAGCCTCTCAATCGTCCACCATTCTCGTCGCCGCTATCGTCAACCGGAATGGACCGAAAACGAGGGAGAAGGCAACCCGCCTGCGAACCCCTTGCAGGAGAGAGAATTGAGCAATGGAACGTGCTGTCAGATTTGACAGTACGTCGAGCGATGCCAGGAGGCAACATGAGAAGACTGACAGCGAGATTCTTGGCAACAGGCCTCGTCTTGGCCGCGGTAGTCGCAACGAGCGCGTTTGCCGAAACACAGGATCTGGAGGCGGGGTTCCGCAGTCCGCCCCACAGCGCGGGAATCCGCTGTTTCTGGTGGTGGCTCAACAGTAACGTCACCAGGGATGCAATCACCCGCGATCTGGAAGAAATGAAGGCCAAGGGTTTCAATGGTGCCCTGATTTTCGATGCGGACGGCAGCAGCCAGAGAGGCAACCGAGAGGCACCCGCGGGACCGGTGTTTGGCGGTCCGGAATGGACAAAGCTCTTTGTGCACGCCTGCAACGAGGCAAAGCGGCTCGAGCTCGAACTGAGTCTGAATCTCCAAAGCGGCTGGAACCTGGGCGGACCAAAGGTGACCGCTGAGGAAGCTACGCAACGTCTCGTCTGGTCGAGGACGACAGTACGGGGCCCGGCCACGCTCAAGCGGACGCTGCCTCTCCCGAAGTACAGGGACTTCTACCGGGACATCGCCGTACTCGCCCTCCCCACGCCCAGTGCGCGGGAAGATACGCGGAGTGTGAGAGATGAAGAGGCGGTCTGCACGCTCCAAGCCAGCTCATCGCAGCCGAGTTTTCCCGCCGTCCGGGCCATGGACGGGACCCCGGACACATTCTGGGTCTCTCAAGACGGGCCGGAAGAGAACGAGCCGCAATCGCTGCTCCTGACGCTGTCAAAGCCGATCGGAGTTTCCGAACTGTCACTACAGGGCCGCAAGGGCTATGGACCGCGCGAAGGCAGAATCGAGATATCCCTCGACAACAAGGAATTCCGTCAGGTGAAGACGTTCTCTATGAAGGACGGCGAGATGCTGAAGGCGCGCTTCGGCGCGCAGCCGGCGAAGTACGTCCGCCTTGTCTTCACCAGTTCGTACGATGCCAATCCCGTCGCAGGCAAGCCGCGCAACGTACAGGTCGCCGAGGTCGGCTTTCCCGGCATCGGCCCGTCGGCGCGCCGGTCCGAGTCAACAGCACCCCCCATCAAGGACCTCGCGCTCAAAAGCTCAACACGGGAGCTTGGGATGTCGGCGCCCGACTGCCGGTTTCTCCTGGAGACCTCCCCTGCCCTGCCGGGAGAAGCTTCGGTGAAACGTGAAGATATCCTCGATATCTCCACTAGAATGGACAAGAGCGGCACTCTCCGCTGGGATGTTCCCAATGGTGAATGGATGGTGTTGCGCCTTGGCCACACGTCCGCCGGCGCACATGTTTCCACTCACAGCGCCGGCTGGGGCGGCCGCGTGCTGGACTACATGAATCCGGATTCGCTGCGCGCGTACTGGGCCCGGAACATCGCACCGTTGTTCAAGGCCATAGGCCCCATGGCCGGAACGACACTGCGCTACGTGCACACCGACAGTTGGGAAGGCGGCGGGATGAACTGGACGCCCGGCTTCGAACTGACCTTCCGGGAGAACCGGGGCTACGACCCGCTCCCGTGGCTGGCGGTAGTGGCCGGATACGTTGTCGACAGCCGCGAAGCCTCGAACGCGTTCCTCGCCGATTTCCGCAAAACCATCGGCGACCGGGTGGCCGACCACTACGGCCTGCTGGCCGAGCTGGCGCAGAAACACGGCATGGGCACCCATCCCGAATGCTCCGGGCCTCACGCGGGACCGCTGGACGGGCTGAAGAACTACGGTCGTAGCGAACTGATGATGAGTGAGTTCTGGTCGCCCTCGCCACACCGCCCGACGCCGGATCGCCGGTTCTTCGTCAAGCAGGCCTCATCCGCCGCCCACACCTACGGCAAGCGCCTGGTCGGTGCGGAAGCCTTCACCACCATCGGACCCCACTGGAACGACAGGCCCGGGTCGGCAATGAAACCGAGTTTCGACCACGAGTTCTGCGCCGGACTGAACATGGTCTTTGTTCACACCTTCACCTGCTCGCCCCGCGAGATGGGCCTGCCGGGGCAGGAGTACTTCGCCGGCACCCATTTCAACCCCCAGTTGACATGGTGGGATGAAACACCGGCGTTCATCGACTACTTGCGACGCTGCCAGTACCTCGCTCAACAAGGGGACTTCGTGGCCGACGTCCTGTTCTACTACGGCGACCACATCCCGAACATCTTCGGGAGGAAAGGTCACGACCCGGCCGGCGCGCTGCCCGGCTACGACTTCGACGTGCTCAGCGAGGAACTCCTGCTATCCGGCCCGACCGTAACGGACGGACGTCTCTGCCTGCCCTCCGGGATGCAGTATCGCGTCTTGGTCCTGCCCGACCACCGCGTGCTGTCCCTGGGGGTATTGAAAAAGGTGGATCAACTGGTCCGCGGCGGCGCCACGGTGTTGGGACCCAAGGCGCTGCGTGCGGTCAGCCTGGAGGGTGGCGCGGACGGACAGAGTGAATTCCAGAACCTGTCCGACGCTCTTTGGGGAACTGAGGACTCAGCCAAGGGCTCGCCAGGAACTCGCGAAGTCGGCAAAGGACGCGTGGCCTGGGGCATGACCGCCCGTAAACTACTGCATGCCGACGGCATCGCTCCGGACGTAATGCTGGGGAATGGCGATGAGGCTTCCGGCATGGATTGGATCCACTATCGCATCGGGGGCGCCAATGTGTATTTCGTGGCGGAGCTGGCCGGCAAAGCGAAAAGCCTCGACGCGGTGTTTCGTATTGACGGGCGGATACCCGAACTGTGGGACGCGGTAGACGGTTCCATGCGCGAAGCCGCAACCTTCGAGTTTGTCGACGGACGTACACGTCTGCCGTTGGAACTCGCCCCCTATGGCAGTTCCTTCGTGGTATTCCGGAAGCGGACGGCAGAGCGCGGCCGCGACGAAGGGCCGAACTTCCCGACCTGGCGCGAAAAGCAGGGCATAGCCGGTCCGTGGGACGTCACCTTCGATTCCAAGTGGGGCGGGCCGAAAGAGCCGGTCCGTTTCGACACGCTCAGCAGTTGGAGCGCGCACAGCGATCCGGGCATCGGGTTCTACTCCGGCAGGGCGACCTACCGCACCACCTTCAATCTGGACAAGGTCTCGACGGACACCCCCCTGGCACTGGAACTCGGGTCGGTCAAGGACGTCGGCATCGCCCGGGTCATCCTCAACGGCAAAGACCTCGGCGTGCTTTGGCTGTCTCCGTTCCGGGTCGATATCCGCGCCGCGGTCAAACCCGGAGAGAACCGCCTCGAGGTCACGGTTGTCAACTCATGGCACAACCGGGTCATGGGTGACGATGCCATGCCGGAGAAGCAACGCTTCACCCGAACCAACATCAGGGTGGAGAAGAAGGGTCGTTTCAAGTGGACGCTGGAGGACTCCGGGCTGCTTGGGCCCGTCAGGATTGTGGAGAGGGCTCCCTGGCTTAGAGCCACCCGCGAATGAGGTAGATGGGGAACCTAAGAGGACATTACCTCTCGGAATTACCAGTGACACCCGTTCGCCATCGTCACAGCCTGGCATGCATCTGCCAGCGATTCCGCTGGTCGAAGTGTAGCGCCGTGCATAGGCCCGGAGGGCCGTCATAGTAGAGCCTGGGGTGAAGCGTAGCGGAACCCCAGGATCCGTCAGTCAGCAAACCCGGTGAGCCCCGGAGGGGCGACATATGCGCTTGGTTCGACCGCGGGGCTGGTGCGCGTGGCGGTATGCGGCTTCGCGCCGCCTATGCCGCCCCTCCGGGGCTTGTCTCCATGCTCGCGCCGGTGTCCTGGGGTTCCGCTGCGCTCCACCCCTGGCTCTACTCTGTCGCCCCTCCGGGGCTACCACTGCCGGCACGGTATCATTCCCA
>CAZKRK010000123.1:0-2799 GCA_964555035.1 uncultured Victivallales bacterium
GAATTGCTGCAGGGATAGACCGAATACTTGACAATACGAAACCGGTGTGGTATGGGTATCCGGAGAGTAGGCGCCAAAGGAGGGAGCGTGCCGGAGTCGCATCCTGTACTTGTTGTGGAAGACGAGCGCATTCTCGCGCACTCGATTGCCCGTTTCCTGAACAGGCAGGGGTTCGAGGCCGACGTTTGCTACGACGGGTACGCCGCTGTCGAGAAAGCCAGAAACGCTACCTACTCCGTCGCGATTGTCGACTGGCGCGTGCCGCACATCAAGGGATACGCGCTGGTCGAGCAACTTAGAGACGCAAATCGCGAGTGCCGCATGGTCATCGTGTCCGCGGATCCTGCCGCACCGGCAGCGGATGAAGCCACGCACGGCATTCCCTGCCTGCCGAAACCATTCTCGCTGACGGCGCTTCTTCAGCACGTGCAGGGCACCGCGGCGAGTTAGACCCATCCGTACAGACCCATGGAATACAGCCTGCTTTGCGTGCTATCGAACGCGGAAAGGCTGTCCCGGGGTTATGGACACTGAGCAACCGCGAGGAATGGAATGACAAACGACGGTCACGAGCAGTTTCTCGACGCGGACAAGGTCCTGGGAGGGGAGGAGGAGCAGAAGGACTTCTCCAAGCCCCGTTTGTCGGAGGTCATCGTGCCGTCGAACGTTCGCATGGCGTCGACCCCCATAGCACCGAAGTGGGGCAGGCAGCCGATAGCCACAAGCACTCCGGTCGAGGCCGAGGCCTGTGATGAAGATGAGAGCGAGAGCGAACCGGAAGAGATGGAAGAGATAGTCGTCGAGGACGACGCCGCGCAGAGCAGCGCCACAGAGGACGTCGCCACGGCGAGTGAGGTTCCGGAGGTCGCCGACTCCGTTGATGTTGCCGCGGCGGACAGTATCAGCGTAGCGGATGCGCCCGGGGACGCCGTGGCCGCAAAGGCTGCCGCCGGGGCCCCAAGCGCCGCTGACGCCGCGCCCAAAGGCGGCGAAATCGCCGTTGAAATCCTGAAGGACGAGGACCGCATTACGGCACTCAAGATAACCTGCCCCTGCGGCAGGCATACGCGACTGAACGTGGAATACGCCAAGGGAAGCTCGACACCGTGAAACCTGTAAGAATACCGCCCCTTTTGCGGGCGTTGTCGGCTGCAACCGTGCTGGCGGCCGTGGCCGCGGGATGCGCGATTCCATCGCGGGGCCGTGATTTTGGTTCGATTGCAACAATAACGGAGCCGGTGCCGTTGACGAGCCTCTACCGACAGGAAGACGCGGAACCCCTGGCCACGACCGACAGGGTGCTGGTGTTGCCGCTGTTCGGAGACGTCGAGAAGAAGACGCTGAAGTCGTTGCGGGCGATCCTCGGCGAGGAAGCCCGAAAGTATCTGCCTTGCACGGTACTGCACGTGGCGCCTGAAGGACGAATGGCGGATTATGTTGCGGCAGAAAACCTGCGCCATGTCGACGGACGCTTCAACTCGGAGGAGATTGCGCGGCTTGGCCGGTATATGGCGGCATCGCACATTTTGGCGGCCCATCTCCGCGAGACCCGCTTCTATCCTCCCCAGAACCTGGAGATTGCCCTGATCGTCGTAGAAGCTGAGAACGCGCAGCCGGTTGCCGAGATAAGGGCCGGCTTCTGTGCGAGCGAACAACGCGTCATCGCCGCCCTGGGGCGACATCTTGACCGAAGGCTGGCGCGCCCCTACGATCGGATAAGCCTTGATTTCATGTTGCGGTCCCCTACAGAATACGGTCGCTTCGCTTTGGCGGAATGCTGCCGGACACTCGCTACCGAACTCTGGGAGGAATCCGGCTTAAGGAGGGCGACCGGACTGCCGATTGTACATTAGGGATGCATATCCGCAAACGATAGAACGAGTAGTGTGACATGAGTATTGAGCAGATTCCGTATCAGCCTGTTCCCGAACCGCCGCGGGATGCCCTCCCGATCGGCCGCGCGGAAAGACATGTCGAACACAAGTCCTCCGGCTTTGACCGCAGCGAAGTCTCCGATTTCGGACGCATGTTGCTGAGGAGTTCCGAGAAACTCCGTACCGGCGAAGAACCTGATGCCGAACGCGTCCGCCAGTTCAGACAGCAACTGGACGAACCGGTCGAGTGGTCGGACAATGTGGTTGCCACCATGCTCGACCGTATGCACGCCTGACCCGGCAATTCTTGCCGGAGGCCATCGCGATGCGTCCTCCCCCCACCCGGCCCTCCTGCGTCGGGCCGACCTCTCCCCCGAGGGGAGAGGTGGACGTCGCACTCCCAGGGACCGTAGGTCCGATTTGCAATCGGACCCAACGCCGCTCCGACGTAGCGTTCCCCCTTTCGTCCTTATGAACCCAGGTCCGGCAGTATGTTGCCGCCGCGGTCATCGACTGCTGAGCAGCGAAACTGACCCTTACAGGCTGAAACGACCGGCGTGGTTTGGGTCCGATTGCAAATCGGACCTACGTTTCTGCTCCTCGCCCTTCGCACGGAAGCAACGCGCGTGAGCGGTGCGGACCGCCGGAAGATGTCACCAGCAATCCAAATCAACAATCATCAATCGCCAATCACCGGCAACTATTTCCCCTCCCCCACCCCCACCGCCACTCGACACCCGACACCCCTGCCCAGTGGCATCCGCCTTGCTTCCTCGCAAGGTATGAATTCAGGTTTTTACGCGCCGGCATTCAGGATGATTCGCGGTCAGGTCGCGCAGATGCGAAGCATCACGGAGAACCTGGCAAACAGTGCTACGCCGGGATACCGCCGGATGCTGGTCGACAGCAAGCCCTTTGACATGGT
>CAZKRK010000123.1:2899-18234 GCA_964555035.1 uncultured Victivallales bacterium
CATTCGCGTTCCGCCGGGAACGGCATTGCGCGAGGTCTCGATCGACAGGCAAGCGACCCTGTACGTGGGTGACAGGGCGATCGGTCGCCTCCAGATCGTGCGCTTTCCTAATACGGCGCTCCTGGAGCGCACGGGGACGACACTGTTTGCCGCGCCCCAGGGGGTCAACCCCGAGCCCGTCACGGGAAACGGCGTCACATACGGCGGAACGATCGAGGGCAGCAACACATCGGTAATGAACGAGATGGCCGCATTGATTCAGTGCACGCGAGCCTATGAGGCGTGCCAGCGAATGATCAAGGCGCATGACCAAACGCAGCAGCGTCTTGTGCAACAGGCGTCAAAATAGGAGAGAACACCATGGAACGAGCGTTATGGTCGGCAGTTACGGGAATGCGCGCCCAGGAGCTCTCGCTGGACACGATTTCGCACAATCTTGCCAACGTGAACACGGGCGGGTTCAAAGCCGGGAGAATCAACTTCCAGGACATGCTGTATTCGGTGCTGACGAGCCCGGGAGCGGAGAGCGGAGAGACGCAGGTGCCGACAGGCATCCAGATCGGACACGGCACGCGGGTCTCCGAGATATCGAAGGATTTCAGGCAGGGCTCGTTGAGAGACACGGGGCGCGACCTGGACATGGCGATCGAGGGCGACGGTTTCTTTGAGGTGGTTCTTCCCGACGGGACGTCGGCCTACACCCGCGACGGGTCCTTCCACGTAACAAACGCAGGCGAGGTGGTGACCGTGGACGGATACAGGGTGGAGGGGTTCGACGCAGTTGACGAGGGCACGACCGAAATCACGATCGCCGGCGACGGCTCGTTCTCCGCCGTGGTCAACGGCATCGAGACAACCAAGACGCCGATTACCCTGACCACGTTTCTCAACCCGGAAGGTCTGCGCGCGATCGGGCGCAACCTGTATCAGGAGACCGCGGCCAGCGGCGAGGCGCGCTCCGGCCTGACTCCGGGCGAAAACGGCGTCGGCCAGATCGCGCAGCGTTACCTGGAAAGCTCCAATGTGAACGCCGCGGAGGAGATGGTGAATATGATCGTCGGCCAACGCGCGTACGAAGCCGTATCCAAGGCCATTCGGGCAAGTGACGACATGATGGAGGTTGCAAACCGCCTGCGCAGATAGACACGGGGCGATTCCGAGTGAAGCGTAGAAGTAGAAACCGTCAGGAGTCATGAGGTGGAAATGAAAACGGTGTTTGGGCTGGTGCTTGGCGTTCTTGCCGTATCGTTGCTGTGCGGCGAGGTGCGCGGCGAGGTGCAGGTTCTCGGCATTCGACCGCGCGTGGAAGCCAACGGGCCTCAGATTCTGCTTGCGGATGTGGCCCAGAACGCGGAGGAGCTGCCGGAGGAATGGCGGAAACGCGTCGTAATGGAGGCGCCGGCCCCCGGCAAGCGACGCACGTACACGCTGACGTCGCTGGCCTACGCTCTTCAACAGTATCCCGACATGCACAGCACGTCCCTGCGCGGTCCCCTGCAACTCGAAGTTCGGCGCCAGGGCCGGCTGCTGGGCGAGAAAAAGGTCAAGGACGCGCTTTCGGCATACGTACGAAGCGCGGCGCCCTGGCAAGGCAAAGAGGTGCTCGTGGAGCTTGAGACGTGGTCGGACATGCCGGTTGTGTCGGAAACCAACGTCGCGGTTCGCGTTACGGGTCATACCGAGGAACGGGGCCGCAAGGCAACGCAATTTGACGTGGTTGTGGAGACGCCCGGTGTCGATCCGCGCACATGCGCAGTTTATGCCAACGTCGAAATCATGGAAGAAGTATGGACGGCAGCCACCTTCCTGGATCGCGGGACTGTTGTAAAACGGGACGATCTCGAGGCGGCAATCCGGTCGAGAGACGAGATTCGCGAAAGCCACATTCCAGTCTCTGACTCGATTGCAGGCCTGGAGATCGTTCGTTCGCTCCGTCCCGGAGAAGCGATATCCAGGCACCACCTGCGCCAACCGGTCTGCGTGGAGAGCGGCGAAGTTCTCAGCGTCAGCGCACAACGGGGTCCCGTCGAAGTGAGGTTGCGAGCCAAGGCCCTCGGGCGCGGACGTCGCGGTGAACGTATCCTGTGCGTCAACGAGCAGTCGAAACGCAAGCTCCTGGTACGGCTAACCGGTCCCAGGGAAGCCGTGATTGAGAACCGCACGATGTAGAACGCGGCCGAGGAGAGCCGCGGAAAGGACAGAGGCACTACAGTGAGAACACCCTGGCTCATGCTGTTGTTGAGCGCAAGCGTCATCGTGGGGACGGCGCCGGCCCGCGGCGAACCGAAGTGGGCACTGGCGATGAGAATGTACTCCGACCGCACGGCGTATAAGGTCGGCGACATCCTCACGGTTGTGATCGTCGAGGAAGCCAAGTCGTCGAAAGACAGCGACAAGAGCACCGAGAAACAGGTCAAGCTCGACGGCAGTGTCAGCCTCGGATCGCCGCTCATAGACGGGGTTCCGCGCGCGAGCTGGACCAATGCCGTCATGCCCAAATGGTCCCTCGACACCAAGAAGTCGTACAGCGGAAAGGGCGCCATGCAGAACCGCGACGAGCTTTCGGGCAAGGTCGGCGCATGCGTGATGGAAGTGTTGCCGAACGGGAATCTCATCGTGGAGGGCAGACGGACGCTTGTCGTTCAGAACGAGCGCATGGAAATGGTCCTGACCGGTATCGTAAGGCCGGAAGACATCGCCAGCGACAACACGGTCAAATCCACACAGGTCGCCGATGCGTCGATCACCTATCACAGCACGGGCACGATAGCGAACAACCAGAGTGAAGGACTCTTCTCCCGGCTGTTGGACTGGATGAACCTCTTTTGATTGCGGGCGGTCATTGGCTGCCGCGGGACGGGAAACTGCATATGAAGAAAACGGTCATCTCTTGCGTCGCACTCACTTGCATGGCGCTTTCGGCGGCGAGTGCGATTGAAGTCCGGATCAAAGACATCGCCCGCATCGCCGGTCTCGACCCGGTTCATCTTGTCGGCTACGGCGTCGTGGTCGGTCTCAGCGGCACAGGCGATCGAGACCTCGACCTGACCAAGCAGACGGTGGCCAACCTGATGGAGACGTTCCGCATCTCGATCTCGGTTTCCGATATCGAGAGCAGAAACGTGGCCGCCGTGATGGTAACGGCGATTGCGCCGCCGCTGCACCGTGCCGGAGACCGCGTCGACGTGCGCGTGGCGTCGGTGGGAGACGCGGCGTCTCTTGAAGGCGGAATCCTGCTGATGACCCCGCTGCTGGATCCAGAGGGCGATCTCTACGCGCTGGCGCAGGGGCCTCTGACGGTAGGCGGATTCACGGCCGGCATTGCCGGCCCCGGAGGCAATACGACTACGAAGAACTACACGACGGTGGCAACGGCCCCGAACTGCGCAATCCTCAAGCATGACCACGCGAACACCTTCTACAAGGACGGTTCGCTCCTTTTCGTGTTGCGGGAACCGGACTTCACGACAGCCACGCGCATGGCGGAGGCCATCAACGGCAAAGTGCCCGGTTCGGCCCTGGCCCGGGACGCAGCCACGGTTACCGTGCGGCTTCCGCAACAGGACCGGGGCATCAGCCAGGTAGCCAGGTTCGTGGCAAACGTGGAAGGACTGTCCCTGGAAACGGATTCACGGGCGCGGGTGGTAGTCAACGAGCGCACCGGCACGATCGTGATGGGGTCGAACATCCGCGTGGGCGAGGCAGTGGTAGCGCACGGCAACCTCACGGTGACGATCGACTCCAAGCTCAGCGCCTATATGCCGGCCCCGTTCACGTCCACACGCGGCGAGGCCACCCAGGGAGTAGTGGTGGACGACGTGACGACGCAGGCCGTCGAGGACAAGGCCCAGGTAATGCTGCTGCCCGAGACGCCGACCATCCGCGAGCTGGCAGAGGTCCTGAACCAGATGGGAGCGACCCCGCGCGACCTGATTTCAGTCCTGCAGGCATTGCGCGAGGTGGGTGCGTTGCAGATGGAAATCGTGAGCATGTAAACACGCGACAGAGGCGGCAGGTCAAGAGATATGAACGTAACGCCATCTACGGTCGAAACGGCCCTCGAGCGGGTGCAAACCGGCCGGCAGGAGACAAACACGGCCGAGGACGAGCAGCTCAAGGCGGTCTGCAACCAGTTTGAGGGCGTCCTGATCGGGATCCTTCTGAAGGAGAGCCTCGCCAGTTCCTCCATCGATGAAGACACGGAGAGCATTTCCGGCGTCACACTGCTGGAGAGCGCGGTCGAGCATGCCGCCATGTCGATGGGGCGCCAGGGCAACCTCGGCCTCGGAAAGATGCTCTACGCGAGCCTCGCGGGAAAGGACACGGAGTGAAACGCGGCAACAGTGACAGTCTCGAGCAGGAGTTGGCGGCCTGCATCCGGGAGATCGGGGAAAGCGCCCGCCAGATGCAGCGGGCACTGATGGAACGCAGGACGGACGATATCCTGGAAGCGGCGGAAACACAGCAACTGCTGCAGGAGAGGTTCCGGCTGATCTGCGGCGGATCGCCCATGACGGCCGGTACGATCGTACGCGAGTCCCTCTCGGAACGAAACAGGTCCGGCGACGGTCTGCACCGTCTGCTGGAACGGACGCGGTCGGCGTTGAGACGGAACCGTTCCCTCGCGTCGGCGTTCCTGGACGTAGTAGACCGGACGCTCGGCGCGTTCGATCCCGCTCACTCGCCCACGGGCGCCTACAACGCGGTCGGCAGGACTGCCCCGGCGACGGGCCCGCGTCTGCTGGAAAGAAGGATGTGAACGGATGTCGTCACTGAACAACATGCTGATCACCGCGCAGAGCGGCGTTCTGACACAGCAGGACCGGCTGGCCACCATCAGTCACAACATCGCCAACGTAGACACTCCCGGCTACCACAGGCAACGGGCAATCCTGCAAACGGCGCCGCCCAACGTGCCGAACAAGTACACCACGAACAGGTATGTCGAAGGCACGGGGGTACGCATTGCCAACATTGTCCGGGTCTACAACCGGATGAAGGAAACCGCCCTCCTGGAACAGACTTCCTCGTACGAGGAATTCGAAACACTCGCCAATTCCCTCAGCGATATGGAAGGGCTCATGAATGCAGGCGGCAACGGAGCGCTGGAGGGTCTGCTGCAGGACTTCGGCGACGCGTGGGCCGACATCGTCAACGACCCCGATAATCTTGCCGAGCGCTCGGTGCTGCTCGAACGGGCCACGACCCTGGCAGGACATCTCAATCAGCTTTCGGGTCGACTGACCTTCTACCGCGCGGGTATTGCCGCGGGGGGGGCAGGACCGGACTTCAGCGGGCTGGCACCGAGCACCGTGGAAGAGGTGAACGATATCGCAACACGCCTGCAGGATCTCAACCGGCGGGTTAGATCCTGCGTGGGACAGGACATCAGCGCCAACGACCTGCAGGACCAGCGTGACACGTTGCTGAACGAACTGAGCCAACGGATTGGCTTCGAGTTCAGCCCGGAGGACGACGTCACCATCGACGGGCAACTGCTCGTGAGCGGCGACGGAGTGACCCTGAACGAATTGAGCGTGACCGATGCCGACGCCAATCCTATCGAATTCAGCTTGGACGGCGCCGCCGTCACCATCGAAGGCGGCAGCCTGGCTGCGTGGACCACGGCCGCTTCGCGCGTGGAGGACGTGCTGGCCCGGCTGGATACGCTCGCCGCCACTCTCATAACCGAGATCAATGCCCTGCACATCACGGGGTACGACCTGAACGGAGAGATCGGGCTGGACTTCTTCACGGGAACGGGCGCGGCGGACATCGCCACGGCCATCTCGGACCCCAGGCTGGTGGCCGCCGCCAACACCTTGCACGACGCCGGTCCACCGGTAGTGCCGAACGTGGGCGACGGCGCCAATGCGCTGGAGATCGTGGGCCTCTTCACGGAGGACCTGGCCGCCCTGGGCAGCCAGACGTTCAACGCATACCACGCGCAGACCATGACCGACCTGGGTGCCGACCTGCAGACCGCCAGGGGATTGGCCGACGACGGCCTTGCGGTCGTCAACATGCTCAAAGACACAATCCAGACCGAAAGCGGGGTCAGTCTTGACGAAGAGATGATCGCGATGGTGTCCGCCCAACGCGCCTATCAGGCCGCGGCCAGGCTGGTCAACGTAATCGACGGAATGATGGATACCGTTATCAACACGATGAAACGATAGGGAGCAGATAATGCAGCAGAACACGGAGCGGAGCACGGCACGTAGCGGGCGGAACAGTTCGCTCCTGACCCAGATTGGAGAGAGCCTTGTGCTCCTGGGCAACTACCTGGCGGGATACGCCAGCGCACTGCGGATGATGTCGGGACAGAACAAACCGGGCGGGCCGACCGCGGCGTAGTCACGGCGACCATGTCCGCGCAGAGAGGAAGACGCCATGGGCCGGGGTCACAAAAGAAGCGCGCGCCGGGCACAGGTGTTGAGCGTTGACGCGAGTGACGCTCCGCCCCTGGGCAACCGCGCACTGGTCATAGTCGGCGCCGGTCCCCTGCTTTCAGACCTGTTGGACCTGCTGCAGGACTACCCCGAATACCGCCCGGCAGGCATCCTGGATACATCACGCAAACTGTGGGGACAGGTCGTCAAAGGGCTCCCCGTACTGGGCTGGCTCTCAGGATTGCCCGCCGAAGCGACCGCGGCTGTCATAGGAAATCCTGCCGAACCGGGAGGGTTCGACCGCGGCGCCGTGTTCCACATCCTGGCGCGACGCGATACCTGCTTCCCGATCCTCAGATCCGTCGACATCCGCGTTCCGCCGGACGTGATGATCCCGCGGGCGACGATCCTGCTCAAGGGTTGCAGCGTCGGGTCCGGCGTCATCCTGGGACAGAACTGTCTTGTCGGCCCCGGCGTGACGATCGAGCCCTACGCAACAATTGCGCCGCATGCCGTGCTTCTGCCCGGCGGCGCTGACGACGCCGGCCGCAACGGGCGGCAGCCCTCAGTCCAACCCATGAGCCTGGAGGCCACGCTGGCCGCCGGAACGGAACCGATCCGGCACATCATCCGGCGAATCAACTGGGCCAACATGGAGATCGTTCTGGTAGTCGGCAGTGACGGCGAATTGATCGGCACGGTAACGGACGGCGACATAAGGCGCGGCATGCTGGCGGGAATCGAACCCCACGAACCTGTCACCGAAATCATGAATCGCCGGCCGGTGGCGGTCGGTCTCGATGCGTCGCGCAACGAGATGCTCGAGATGATGCGCCGCCGCTCGATCCGCCACCTGCCCGTAGTGGATACCCGGGGCCGGCCCGTGCGCCTGGAGCGCATGGAGAGACTTGTCGAGGAGATGGGCCACCACGACGCCGTGATCATGGCCGGCGGACTCGGCAGCAGGTTGCGTCCCTTGACCGAACACACTCCAAAGCCCCTCCTGCGGGTCAGGGGACAGCCGATCCTGGATCACGTCCTCGCAGGTCTCCGCGAGAGCGGAATCCAGGATGTGGTCATCTCGCTCAACTACCGTGGCGACCAGATACGGCGGCACGTGGCGGACGGCGCATCTCAAGGCATCAGGGCAACGTACGTTTCCGAGAAAGAACGCCTGGGAACGGCCGGCGCGCTGAGCCTCCTGCGCCCGCGACCGCGTCGCCCCTTCGTCGTGATGAACAGCGACCTGTTGACCAACCTCGACTTCTCACACCTGCTCCACTTCCAGTCTGAAGGCGATTACGAGGTGGTTGTGTGCGTAAGAAAACACGTAACCAACCTGCCCTATGGCGTGGTCGACATCAGTGAAGGATCAATCGTCGGCCTGCGGGAGAAGCCCAGCCTGGAGCACTTCGTCAACGCAGGCATCTACGTGCTGCAACCGGGCTGTGTCGACCTCGTTCCTCGCGGTCAGTACTTCGACATGACACAACTCATTGCGGAGGTCCTGGACAGAGGCGGGAAAGTGGGAGCGTTCCCGATGCACGAATACTGGCGCGATATCGGAACGCCGGAGGACTTGGCGGCGGTCGGCGGAGTGGAAGCAAAGGGGGACGCGGTTTCCGAGCGAGACGCAGCGCTCGCCTCGTCCTGAGGGAGTTGGTTATGCCTGACGATTTGCGGTGGAACGGGAAAAGGGCGGTTGTCACGGGAGCCTGTGGTTTCATCGGCAGCCATCTGGTTGAGGCCCTGGTGCGGGCCGGCGCGCGCACCCTCGCGCTGGTTCTCTATGACGCCCGCGGATCGCGCGGATGGGTCGACGATCTGCCGGACGAAATCCGCGAACAGGTGGAAATCGTGGCAGGAGACGTGCGCGATGCGGATATGATGCGGCGCATGATCCAGGCCGGCGACACCGTGTTCCATCTCGCGGCGCTGATCGGAATTCCCTACTCCTACGACGCCCCCCGGTCCTACCTCGAAACCAACATCGGCGGCACCCTCAACGTTCTCGAAGCAGCGCGTGAAACCGGCGCGCAGCGTGTCCTCGTTACTTCGACGAGCGAGGTGTACGGAACTGCGTTGCGTGTGCCCATAGCGGAAGACCACCCGCTCCAGGCGCAGAGTCCGTATGCCGCCACGAAAATCGGCGCCGAGAAGCTTGCCGAAAGCTACTGGCGCTCATTCGAAACGCCGGTAACCGTCGTGCGACCATTCAATACATTCGGCCCGCGCCAGTCCGCTCGAGCAGTGATCCCCACGGTCCTGATGCAGCTGCTGGCTGGCCGCGAAACGCTCAACCTGGGCGACCCGGACACCACACGCGACTTCAACTATGTCGAAGATACCGCCGCGGCGCTCATCCGCCTGGCCATGTGCGACGAAGCCGCGGGCACCGTCGTCAACATCGGCACGGGTACGGAGATATCCATCAAGGACATGGCACTGCTGGCGCAACGAGTGGTCGGCAGAGAAGCGCACCTCCGCACGGACCCGGAGCGCGTTCGCCCGGAGAAGAGCGAAGTGCGGCGCCTGTGCGCCGATGCAACCCTGCTGCGTGCGCTCACCGGATGGTCCCCGCCCGCGCGCATGGAAGAGGGGCTGCGACGCACGGCGGACTGGATGAAGGAACGCGCAGGCGATGGATATGAGCCCGACCGGTATTACGTGTGAAGACCAGAGTGCTGGACATGCATCGGAACATGGTGACCTGACCGTGGACCGCACGCCTTCTCCCGCTCCTGCCCGGCGCATCCCGCTCTGCGAACCGGTGCTCGGCGAGCAGGAAAAACGGCGCCTGGCCGAATGCATCGATTCCGGTTTCGTTTCGACCGTGGGCCCCATGGTGACCGAATTCGAACGCGCGTTTGCCGCCCGGGTCGGAGCGCGCAATGCCGTGGCGACCGCCTCGGGCACTGCCGCGCTGCACGTAGCCCTGCGCGCCCTGGACATCCGGGAGGGCGACTGCGTTGTGGTCCCTGACCTGACGTTCGTGGCTTCCGTGAATCCCGTGCTGTACTGCTCCGGGAGCCCCGTACTGGTCGACGTCAGCCGCGAGACATGGTGTCTCGACCCCGCCCTCTTCGACGAGACGTGCCGCAAGCTGGCCCGGCAGGGCGCCCCTGTCAAGGCCGTCATTCCGGTCCACCTCTACGGATGCGCCTGCGACATGACCGAGATCGTGCGCATAGCCCGCGAACAGGACATCGCCGTCGTGGAAGACGCAACCGAAGCCCTGGGAACGAGCCTCGGCGGACAACAGGTGGGGACTTTCGGCCATATCGGCTGTTTCAGTTTCAACGGCAACAAGATGATGACGACGGGGGCCGGCGGCATGGTCGTCACCGACGACGACAGCCTTGCCGAGCGTGTCCGCTACCTCGTGAACCAGGCCAAAGACGCGCGGGAGCAATTCGTTCACCGCGACATGGGCTACAACTACGGCATGAGCAACCTCGCGGCCGCCGTGGGTCTGGCGCAGCTCGAGCGACTGGAAGCGCGCCTGGCCGCGAAACGCCGCATTGCCGAACGGTACACCCGGGCCCTCGAACCGCTTGATGGTGTTGCTCTCCAGCCCGAACCGCCTGACGTGGAGAATTGCTTCTGGCTCTACTCTATCTTGCTCGACTCGCAACCGCGACGCGACGCCTGGCAACGGAGCCTGGCAGCGCAAGGCATCCAGACGCGCGGTTTCTTCAAACCCCTGCACCGCCAGCCATACCGGCCCGGTAGAGTCCACTCGCGTCTCGGAGAGAGTCCATCACCTGATGCGGAAACCGCGTCCGAGTACGTGGCCGCCCGCGGTCTGCACCTCCCCTGCTCTCCCAACCTGACCGAACCGGACCAGCAGTTCGTCATCGAACAGATCTGCGCCCATTACTGACCAGAAACTCGACTCGGCGCGGCGTTCCGTAGAGAGATTAGAGAGTAGGGGGTGAGAATGTGAGATGTGATCGGTGATCGGTAATCGGCGATCGGGCCTGCCCATCACCTCTCTACTGTGAATACCATCCCAAGCAACAACCAAAAGGTGTCAAACGGAAATCGGGACGTGACAAAGAGCCCGGCAGCGCTCCCCTACTGCTCCTCCAGCAACCTGCGCGCCCGGACGGCGATTTCGGGGTCGGGATGGCGGACGGCTTTGTCGAGGAACTCCCGGGCGGCAGCGCCGGCGGCCTTGAGCGCGTCGTAGGCCTCACGACGCACCTTGAAGGACGGTGCTCCGAGCCGATCGACGAGCTTGCGCAGTCTGTCGCGCTCCTCGTCGGTAAGGTCAAGTTCACCCCGGATGACCGGGACACGAATCCCGTACTCCGACGCCCCGGACCGGAACTCGTTCTCCGGCACGGTCTTGACGTCGCCGGCTATGTAGGCAATGCGCCGACCGGCATAGGGCGTGGCCCCAAAAATCCATGGCGGTTTTCCGCCGGGAGGCGCCCCCAGCACAAAGGGCCGGCCATCCAGGGCCGAAACGGAGACAATCGCGTAGTTCTCGACAAAGTCCTCCAGGTCCGACAGGCGGCGCGGCATGCGCCCGCGAGAGGTCAGAAAGACCTTGAAGGCGACGCGCAGAGTCTCGAGCCGCTCGCGGTCGGTCTTCTCGTTCTTCTCCTGCTCGGGCGTCAGCTTCTTCGTCATCTCAAACTCGCTCGCCATGCTCTCACGATACTCGTCCGCCAGGCGCCACTGTCCGTCCTCGGCCGTCATTACGAGGCGTTCCTCTTCGTGACTGTCGCGCACAATGCCGCTCAGCATTACCAACGCCTTGTTGCTGGCAGCGTTGTACGCTACGCTCGTGACCTTCATCTTGGAAACCTCTTCGACCATCTCCGCCCAGAAGTCCTCTCCCTCACGCATGAACTCGCCAAGCTCGGCCTTGAGCTTGCCCGTACAGCACGCTTCCAGGGCCTTCGCGTCTTCCTTCTTGATTGCAGTGAGAAGGGTCTGCCAGGTCTCAGCGGGCGACGCCAGCATCAGACCGGCCCAGGGCTTGCCCGTGACCGCGCGATAGTCCTGGGCCGCACGGGCCGCCAGGGGACCCTCGGGCGAACACTTGAGCAGCGCTTCGAGATCCTTGCGGGCGGCGTCCATGTCGTCCTGCTGGATGCGGCATTGCGCGCGCCAGTACAGCGAAACATCGTGGAGAGGATTGGGATCGACCTCGGCGTCGATTACTTTCGTAAGTGAGGTCACGGCCTCGTCGTAACGCTTGTTCACGAAGGCATCGAAACCGTCGCTGAACCACTGGCTCAGCGACGTGAGGAGCGCGAGCGTCAATGCCACCACCCTTGGTACTGCTTCACTCACGTCTGTTCTCCTTTAGGCTTTCATCGCGTGGGCTGCCCCCACGGCGGCCTCGTACACCTGCCGCACGGAGACGTTTTGCTCGCCCGCCAGGGCGGCGCAGTCTTCATACTCCGGCGCCCACGTTATGTCTTCGCCCTGCCACGTCCCGATCTTGACCCGCACGGGGCCGCGGGAAGTCTCCACCGATTCGTGGCGACGCGCCAACGTAGTGCGGTCAACCTTGTAGGCCCGCACGCCGAAAGTCGTGCAGCCGCGAAAAATGGCGTCGAGAAGAAGCTCACGCTTCGACTCTTCGCACAGCACGGTCAACCGCGTGCCGGGTCGTTGCTTCTTCATGAAGATCGCGGCCATGAACACATCGAGCGCCCCGGCCGCCAGCAAACGCTCCGTCAGCGCGCCGAGCAGCTCGGGAACGGTATCGTCCAGGTTGCACTCGAGCACCAGGCAGGTGTCGGGAGTTGTGTCGCCGGCCGGCTCGCGTTCCATCAACATTGCCCGCAGCATGTTCGGGCGTGAACGCAGCTTGCGCGTGCCGAGCCCCGTGCCGGTAGCGCTCACCGTGCCTGTCTCACCGCTCTCGTTCGAAGGCATAAGCTCCTTCCACGTTGTCAACAGCGCCGCGCCGGTCGGCGTCACGAGCTCGGTCTGTTCGTCCGTCCGCACCACCGGTTGACCGTCCAGCAGACGCGCCGTGGCCGGCGCGGGAACCGGCATCGTGCCGTGGGCGCACTCGACGGTCCCCGATCCCAGCGGCAGAGGGCTGACGCGAACGGCATCCACGCCCAGCTCGCACAGCGCACAGCAGGCGCCGACAATATCAACTATGGAGTCGACGGCGCCGACCTCGTGAAAGTGGACTTCTTCGGCCGTCGTGCCGTGTACGGCGGCCTCGGCCTCGGCCAGCTTTGCGAATACCGCAAGGGCCAGCTCGCGCGCGCGCTTCGGAAGGACGGCGGCCCCGAGCATCTCCCGGATGTGCCGCAGGCAACGGTGAACGTGCGCCTCTTCCCGCACGGCGACGTTGACGCGTGTGCCGGCAAACCCGCTTGTCGTGTCGCGGGAAACGATCAGTTCGAACTGCTCCACGGGCAGACTGGAAAGCTGGGAGCGCAGCGTGTCCGCCTCGACGCCCAGATCGATCAGCGTGGCCAGGATCATGTCCCCCGAAGCGCCGCCCACGCTGTCGAAACAGAGTGTCTTCATGGCTCGAGCCTGTTGATCATGGCCGCGGCCACGCCGGCGCCGAAACCGTTGTCGATGTTGACTACGGTTATGCCCGGCACACACGAATTCAGCATTGCCAGCAGCGTGGAGAGGCCCTTCAGATTGGCGCCGTAGCCCACGCTGGTCGGTACGGCAATCACCGGCTTGTCGATCAGTCCACCGACGACGGACGGCAGCGCCCCTTCCATGCCGGCCACGACCACGACCACGCGCGATGCGCGCAGGTCTTCGATGTGCGCCATCAGCCGGTGGAGACCCGCCACACCGACGTCGAAAATGCGCTCGACTCTTGCCCCCATGCGCTCGGCGGTCAGCGCGGCTTCTTCGCCGACGGGAAGGTCGGATGTGCCGGCGCACACGACGCTGATCCGCCCAACCGACTCCGGGCGCGGGGCGACGTCCACCGTGATCGCGCGGGCGGCCTCGTGGTGGACGGCTTCCGGCACGGCCTCGGTCACCGCCTCGACCTGCTCCGGCGTCGCGCGCGTGGCAAATACGTCCTGTCCGGCGGCAATCAGCTCCTGCACGATGCCGACCACCTGCTTGGCGGTCTTGCCGGGGCAGTAGATGACCTCGGCCAATCCCCGCCGTTCCAGGCGGTCCACGTCCACGCGGGCATAGCCGAGATTGCGTTCACGCATCATGTCGGCGGCTTCGTCAGTGGCGAGCTCACCGGCAGCGACAGCATCAAGAATGTCTTTTACTGTATCCATAATCGTAGAGGTTAGGCAGGCCGCGCCGTCACGCCAGTTCCTGGTGCAGTCTGGCGGGCAGCTCGTCGATGCCGATCCGTTCCTGTTGCATGGTATCGCGGTCACGCAACGTAACCGTGTTGTCTTCCAACGTATCGAAGTCGATCGTGACACACACCGGCGTACCGATCTCGTCCTGACGACGGTAGCGCCGGCCGATGGCGCCGACCTGGTCCCAGAAGCAGGGCCAGTACTTGCGCAACTCTTCGAAAACCCCGCGGGCCTTCTTGACCAGCTCCGGCTTGTTCTTGAGCAGCGGGAACACGGCGACCTTGACGGGAGCGACGCACGGCGCAAACTGCATGACCGTGCGGGCTTCGTAGCCCTCCGGCGCCCGCTTGCCGGGCTCCGCTTCCAGTACCTCTCCTTCGCCGCCCTTGGGCAACCACTCTTCGCGATAGGCGTTGCAGAGCACGGCCAGCGCGATGCGGTCCACCCCGGCCGACGGCTCGACCACGTGCGGCACGTAGCGCTCGTTCGCTTCCTGGTCGAAGTACTCCATGGACTTCTTGCTGAAGGTCTGGTGCTGGGTGAGGTCGTAGTCGCCGCGGGCGGCAATACCTTCCAGCTCCTGGCGTCCGAAGGGGAAGTCGTAGGCCACATCCACGCAGGCCGACGCGTAGTGCGCCAGCTTGTGGGGCGGATGCACGTCCTTGTGCAGGCTGTCCGCGGGGAGTCCGATCGACTCGTACCACTTCAACCGTTCGTCAACCCAGTACGTGTGCCACTTCTCGCCCTCGCCGGGCTTGATGAAGAACTCCAGCTCCATCTGCTCGAACTCGCGCGAGCGGAACGTGTAGTTGCGCGGATTGATCTCGTTGCGGAACGCCTTGCCGATCTGGGCAATGCCGAACGGGATCTTCTGCCGCGAGGTGGCCAGCACGTTCGCGAACTGGGCAAAGATGCCCTGGGCCGTTTCGGGCCGCAGGTACGCGACGGCCGACTCATCCTCGACCGGTCCGACGTAAGTCTTGAACATCAGGTTGAACGAACGCGGTTCGGTCAATTCCGTTGAGCCGCAACTCGTGCACTTGATGCCTTCGGGGAGCTCGAACCCTGCGTCCGTCTGGATCAATTCCTGCCCCTGCTCCTCGCACAACCCGTCGGCCTTGTAGCGCTTCTTGCAGGACTTGCAGTCCACCATCGGGTCGGCGAAACCGCCGACGTGACCGGAGGCTTCCCAAACGCGCGGATGCATGATGATCGAGGCGTCCAGGCCGACCACGTTGTCGCGCCCGCCGACAATGTCCCGCCACCACGCTTCACGGATATTGCGTTTCAGCTCCGTCCCCAGCGGACCGTAGTCCCAGAAACCGTTCAGCCCCCCGTAGATTTCAGAGCTTTGAAAAATAAAACCGCGCCGCTTGCACAAAGAAGCAAGCGTGTCCATCGATAGGTTCCTCTCTTCTGTTTTCATGGCGCCGTATCCTGTCCGACATGGCGAGAGGAGTCAATCCGTTTCCGAGCTCCGGCCCCCCTAATCGCCCCCCTACTATGGTGGAGAACTACGAGAGTCATCCCCTCGTCCACCGTAATCGTCGCCGTAATCGTATGCCCATGTGGCCGCGGCGTGATTGAGGTGTGGCTAGCCACGAATGGCGCTTTACTTAAGCGAGATCCCACGCCCTTGCGGCGTGGAGTTTCAGGGTGCGAAGCCGCT
>CAZKRK010000124.1:0-11259 GCA_964555035.1 uncultured Victivallales bacterium
GCGCAGCGGAGGCGGGTGAGGGGCAGGCTCGCGGTGTGTCTACCCATGACCCCTGAGACCGCATAGAAGGTGTGTCCCTTTGCCGGCTCACAAATCACAAATCATCAATCGCTAATCATCAATCAAACTGTTGGAGTCGATCAACCACTCACGTTCGCCCATTGCGAGACTGCTACGCTGTTTACGCCCAGGAGCACTAATCGTTCCCCCCATCTCTCCCTTGCTCGCGCCCCTACTCTCGTGGTGGGGCGAGATTAGGGGGGAGGATTAGGGGAACGACGCTATGGGCGCCGGGTTACCGAGTTCCGATCATCGGCCGAATGCCGGCGCTACTTCCCCGCCATGTCGCAATCGGCGTGTGCCAAAGTCGCAAGGGACCTCTTGGCCGCTTTGACTGGACGGCGGTAGGATTCCGTCTGTATGTTTGGACGGCAAACGCAATTCGAACCGGAGATACGCCGATGAAGAAGCAAGCATGGACACAGGTCGCGAGTGCGATGGTGATGTGGGTGTTGGCCGTAACAGTCAGCCGAGCGGCGATTCCGCATCCGGTTGCCTACTGGCCGCTGAGGGACGGCACGCCCGGCGATCAGGTCGCCGGGGCCGATGACCTGATCGACAACGCGAGCCATCCGGCGACGGACGCGACTTCAACGGGGAGTGGTGGGACGTGGGCCGTCGATCCTGAACGCGGCATCGTCTACAGGACGGTGCAGGGGCATCGTCTCAGCGCGGGTACGCAGGGCATTACCACCAATTTCACCTGGTCGCTCTGGGTCAAGATCCTCGAGGACAACAACGGCACCATCATGGGGACCCGGGCAGGCAACCCGTGGAACAAGCTGACCACCGGCGGCATGGGTAACTGGGCCGGGTTCGGTTTCAGTTCCGGAACGATCCCGCAGAACAGCGACTGGATTCACATCGCGGTCCGGGGCACGGTCAACCCCGGCGGAGCCAACCAGAAAGTCGAGTGCTACATGGACGGGGCGGCGGCCGGCACGGACAACAACACGGCCTCGCTGACTTTCAATGGCGCGCTGCAGCTCGGGGGAAACAATAGCTGGAACGAGGACATAGGCGGCCTGATGAGCGATGTCGCGGTCTGGACCAACGCCCTCTCGGAAGCCCAGATCCTGGAACTCTACAACGGTAGCAACATCATCACCGATACTACGGCGCCGGTGCTCGTGGACACCACGCCCGACGACGATGACGGCAATGCGTCCAGTGCGCTGCTGCGGGCGATCTTCGATGAGCCGATCGTGATCGGCAGCGGGAATATCCGCATCGTCGACGATACAGATTCCCAAACCAATACGATCGCGGTCACCGACGGCACGCAGGTGACCGTCTCCGGGGCGCAGATGACGATCGACCCGACCGCGGCTCTCATCGCCGGCAAGGCGTACCACATCGAAATGGATGCCGGGGTCGTCAAGAACATCGAGGGACTCGATTTCGCCGGGATTGCCGACTCCACGACGTGGAACTTCACGGTCGACAATACGCCCCCGACGGTGAGCTCCATCGATGACAATGTCGGTGGCGGGCCGATCTATGAAGACCGGGCCGAGGTGACCTACACCGTCACTTTCAGCGAACCGATCGACGGCACGACCGTCGACACAAACGACTTCGACAACGCGGGCTCGGCGACGATCGCCATCGCGTCCGTGACGCAGACCTCGCCTGCGGTGTTCGTTGTGGTCGTCGAACCGTCATCGACCGGAACGCTCCAGCTTCGGATCCCGACCGGCAGTGTCGTCAGCGACACCTCGGGCAACAGCCTCGTAGTCCCCGTCACGGACGGCACGATTACCATCAATGCGGGCACTGACCCGAGCGCGGGTGACCGCTGGTGGGACCCGAACAGCGTCGGCGTTACCGACGGCGCCAGCGGTGGCGGGGCCGGCACGTGGAGTACATCGGATGCGGAGTGGGACCGTGGCGTCGGCTTTGCCGACACGGTAGCGTGGCACAATGGCAACAGTAATTCCGCCATCTTCGGAGGAACACCGGCCACCGTGACCCTGAGCGGGAGTGCGACGGTTTCCAACATCTCGTTCACGTCAACGTCCGGTGGGTACGATATTCAGGGCGGCACGCTCAGTTTTGTTTCGGGCGCCACGATCCGCAACAGCGACAACAGGCACAACCACACCTTCTCTTGTACGATAACCGGCAGCCCGGAGGTACGCACCAAGGACTACGGCGCCGGCAACCAGTACCATGGTCTGATCTTCGCTCCGAGCGGCGGTCACACACAGACGCTCGGTGTTGTCATTAACCCGGAGAACACCGGCAACACCGACAAGGCCGGTGTGTACCTGTCCGGCTCAACGGTCGGTAACTCGGTCACATCCATCTCTTACGCCGGGGGTGACAGGTACGGCACGGTGTACGTGCAGGGAACCGGTTCCTGGACGGTGGGCGATATCCTCATGGGGACGCTCAGGATCAGTGGCGGCAACCTCGTGATGAACGGTGAGATCGACACGCGCTACGGCGGGATCGTGCTCACCGGCGGCGTGCTTCACTATAACAACGCAGGCACAGTGAAGAACGGCGGGTTCAATCTGCAGGGGGGCGCCCTGGACAACACCAGCGGCTCGGCCATCGGCACGTCGACGTACAACCCACCTTATACGGTGAGCGGCGACTTTGCCTTCATCGGCAGCAACGGCGCTGACAGCGATTTGAACCTGGGTACGGGTGCCGTGACCTTGAGTGGCGCCGATCGGACCGTGACGGTGCAGAACTCAGCGGCGACGCTGACCGTCGGCGGCGCGATTTCCGGCAGCGGTTTGGGACTGATAAAGGCCGGCGACGGGACGCTGGCGCTGGACGGGGTGAATACCTTTACCGGTCCGACGACCGTCAATGCCGGCACGCTGAGCGGCACGGGTACGGTCGGCATCGTGTCGGTCGCGAACGGCGGCGCGTTGGCGCCGGGCGCCTCGATCGGTACGTTCAGTGCGAGCAATGTGACCATTGCCGCGGGCGGGACGCTTGCGGTCGAGATTGACGACACGCAGACGCCCATGAGCGACACGCTGGCGGTGAGCCACGCGCTGGACATCACCGATGCCACGCTCGATGTCGCTGCCGCCGGCGCTCCCGGCCAGTTCGTCTACGTGATTGCCACCTACGGTTCGCTCACCGGCACCTTCGGTGTCATCACCAACATGCCCATCGGTTACGCGATCGACTACGCGCACGACGGCGGCACGGCAATTGCGATCATAGACGCCGGCCCTGAAACGCAGCCGGTGGTAACGAATCTCGGGGCGATTGCGGGCATCGGCACGGCCACGCTGCGCGGCGAGGTGACCGACGGGCGTAGCGCGAGCGCGACTATCTGTTGGGGGACGAGCGATGGCGGCACGGCGAGCACGGGTAACTGGCAGGTCGTGGCATCGATCGGGGCGGTCAACCAGAACACTCCGTTTTCGACCAGCCCGACCGGCCTGCTGTACGGGGTCGAGTACACCTGTCGCATCTACGTGACGAATTCCGCGGGCGACGCCTGGTCCGCTCCGGAGACGTTCGCGACGCTGTATCCCGGAGTGGAAGGGGAATCGCTGGGGTGGAGTTACACGAACTGGACGGGTGATACGGATTCGGGGATCGGTAGCGACGAGACCTATACCGCGGCCCATTGTTTCGGAAACAACCATGGCGGTAGCGTCATCGTCAACGGCGTCACGTTCACGGAGAGCTTCGCAGCGTCGGGATCGGGATGGAGCATGGCCGGCGGACAGAACAACTGGAACGGTGACGACGATGCGGCCGTGACCGGCAGCAGCGAGGATCTGGCCGAGGAGTTTGTCTACAACGGCAACCCCAGAACGGTTCAGTTCTCCGGCTTGACGGCGGGAACGCGGTATCGGGCGACGTTCTACAGTGTCGGATTTGAGGCCTCCGGACGGGTGCAGACCTTTTCGTCAGGCGGCAACGATCTGGTGGTTGATCAGGATGCATACGGTGACAACGCTGGCATCACGATCTCCTATGAGTACGAGGCCACGGCTGCGACGCAGGATTTCACGATCACCCCGGCAGGCGGCACGTTCCACATGTACGCGCTGTCCAACCGGAAAGCGGAGACGCCGGTGCCGCTTGGTATCGAAACTACCGCCGCGGTCAACATCACGGAAACGACCGCGGACCTGGTGGGGACGCTCGAAGGGACAGGATCGGTGTTCGACGTGACCGTGTACTGGGGCACGAACGACAATTCCGACGCGGCGGCCTGGCTTGGCGACGGCAGCGCCTCGAAGCTGGCTCTCGGCACGTACACGAACGTGTCGGGGCTCTCGGTGACGGGATCGGTCTCGGCGCTGACGGGGGGCACGGTCTACTACTACACGATGGTTGCATCCAACGCGGTCACCAACATCTGGGCCACCCCGAATGCGGTCTTCGGCACGGATGGGCCGCCGACGCTGGTCAATGCCGGTTACACTCCCGAGGGCGGGTACGCGACGCTGTCCGGCAACGTGATCTCCACCGGCGGGTTGCCGGTTGCGGTGCGCATCTACTGGGGCGAGACCGACGGCGGCACCGATGCCGCGAGCTGGGCCAACACCAATATCTTCAGCGGCACGCGGGGAACCGGCGAGTTCTCAACCAACACCACCGCCGGCCTGATCTACGGTGTGCAGTACTACTATCGCTGCTTCGCCAGCAATGCCAACGGCGTGGCCTGGGCCCCGGTGACGAGCGGTTTCGTGACGGCGCCGGAGGATGTGTTTTCGGGACCGGGGTCGTACCTTTGGGATTTCTGGGACGGTGGCAAACAGGACAACGATTGGACCGTTCTGCACGGTGAAGCATGGTACCTGTCGAACAACGGAGGCGGAGTCGATTCCGCGAATTCGGCCGGGACCGGTCACTCAGGGGATGGCGCCCATCCCACGTTCCTGTTCGAATCGCCCGTGTTCAGGTTCAACGGGGGAACCGTGAACGGTACGCATGCGATCAGGTTTGCCATGTCGACCGGCGCCGGCGACCAGGCCGGGGACGGCCCTGATTTCGACACACCGGAGGCGGTGCTTGCCTACAATGGTGGCAATTCCGACGGCAACGGCGAAAAGGGGCTGGCTTTCTACAACCTGGACACGGGGGTGTACGACGCGGTCTTCTTCCATAGCGGGAACAACAACAACCCTGAGACGTTTGAACTCACATCTGCCGAGCTGACCGCCGCGGGAGTCGATCTTTCGGGGAATTACGTCCTGAACTACTACGACAATGACAGCGGCGGTTGGGGCTGGACTGTACTGAACTGGATTGACATCGCGGCGGACCTCGTGGTCCCCTCCCCCATCGGCATCGAGAACCTGGCGGTCTCGCCCGATTTCACTTCTACCTCGGCGACGTTCAACGCGACGTTCGACGGAACACTGTCGTTCTTCGACGTGTACGTCTACTGGGGCACGAGCGACGGCGGGACGGACGCCGGCGCGTGGGGGCAGACGAACCTGGTCGGTTCCTACACGGACGTCGGTCCGACCAACCTGAGCTTCTACGCCGACACGCTTTCGAGCGACACGCGGTACCACTACGCGTTCTGCGCCCAAAACGCGGCCACCAACATGTGGGCCCAGCCCAGCACGAGCTTCAAGACCGTGGGCACGCCCACGATCGACAACGGTGTCGGTCCTACCCCGCATATCTTCTACGCCACGCTCAGCGGTGAGCTGCTGGAAGGCGGCCGGGCGGGTGTTTCGGTCTACTGGGGGCTGAGCGACGGCGGCACGAATGCCGCGAGCTGGGAGCATACCAACACGCTGCAGGTCGTCGGCAACGTTGCGTTTTCTTCGGACGCCAGCAACTTGATTTACGGACTGCAGTACCACTACCGCTGCTATGCGACCAACGCCTTCGGCGATGACTGGGCCAATGCCACGACGAACTTCGTGTCGGCGTACCCGAGCGATCTGCGTGTTCCCGACGGGGTCCAACTATGGTTGCAGGCCGACAAGGGGGCGCAGAGTGACGGCAGCGGCGTGGTGACGTGGCAGGACCAGTCCGACAACGGTAACCACGCTACGCGTGCCGGCGGCAGAGGCAACGCGGAGCTCGTGGCCGACCAGGTCAACGGATTGCCCGTGGTTCAGTTCCGCAATGAAGATGTCTACATCGGCCAGAACATGTTTGCCAAGGAGATGTACTGGGTCTTCAAGTCCGGCTACAGTTCCCAGGTCTTCGGGCCGGATTGGGGCACCGTGCTTTCGCCTTCGGCGAACTGGGCTTCGGGCTCGACCTGCATGCTGCAGCCGAACAATACGGCATTCTGGACCGACGCGAGGGCCCGGCCGGCGACCGTCTCGAAAAATGGAACCGCATTGTCGAGTCCATGGGCCCTGGGGTCCGTGGACTCCCCCGTCGGCGACTGCATGGTGGTCAAGGTTGTCGTCGACGACAACAACACGACGCCGCGTCCTTACAAGGTGGGCGGCCAGATGGGGGGTGGCTGGGGCAACACCCATCTGGATATCGCCGAAATCGTCGCCTACGACCGGACGTTGTCGGCGGCGGAGGAGAATGAAGTCGGCGGCTACCTGGCCTGGAAGTATGGTGTTGGCACGTCGTATTCGAGTTTCACCCCGGCTATCGCCATCGCCAACGCCCATGTCAGCAACGTGGCCGCTGGTGAAGTGCAGCTCAACGCTACCCTTACCGCCGACCAGGTGCGGTTTGACGTGTGGGTGTACTGGAGCACGAACGATTACGGCACCAACAAGACCTCGTGGCTGGCCAACGGCGACAGCCATTACGTGGGCGCGTACACCAACGTGACGGATGCCGGCCTGGGGCACCTGGCCACGGGGTTGGCTGCGTCGGAGACGTACTACTACGCTTTTTACGCGAGCAACATGCTGCACGAGACGTGGGCGCAGCCGTCGATGAGCTTCGGGACGCTCGGCGCGCCCTCGGTCGACAACGCCGGCGGCGCCTCGGACCTCGTCCCGGGCGGAGCCACGCTCAACGGCGAGCTTCTGACCGGCGGTACGGCCGACGTGACCGTGTGCTGGGGCTACATCGACGCGGGCACCAACGGCGTGCCGGCGGACTGGCAGCATACCGAGTCCGTGGGGTCCGTCTTCGCCCTCGAACCGTTCTCCGCCGACATCGGCGGGACCTTGTACGGTCTGACCTACTACTACACTTGCTTCGTGACCAACAGTGTCGGCAGTGGCTGGAGCCCCGTAACCAACTTCACGACGCTCCCGCCGCTCGAGCTGCTCGTCACCAACGGGCTGCAGGCGCATTTCGATGCGGGCGCGGGGACCACGACCGACGGCAGCGGCGTGGCGACCTGGCTGGACCAGTCAGGCAACGGGCACACGGCCACGCGGGCCGAGGGCACGCTGCAGCTCCTGGGCGACCAGGTGAACGGTTTGCCGGCGGTCAAGTTCGTCGACAACTCGCGCGCGACAATTGCGTCCAACATGTACTCCAAGACCCAGTTCATCGTCACCAAGATGATCAACGCCGGCGACTGGGGCGCCTGGATGGGCAGCCAGCCGCGTTCGGGCTACATGTGGAACCGCAACGGCAGCGCCTGGAGTGCCAACTACCCTGCCTCGGCGTCCAAGAACGGTTCAGCTTTGACGCCGACTGCTTTCAACGTGGGCTATGACCGGTTCGACGATTTCATGGTTCTGAAGATCGTGGGCAACGACAACGACACGAGCCAGAGGCTCTACGAGCTCGGTCGCGCCGAATACAACGGCGGCTGGGACCGGCTGCAGAACTACATGGCCGAGGTCCTTTCCTACGATGTCGAGCTCTCGGCGGAGGAAGAGAACAAGGTGGGCGCCTACCTGGCGGCGAAGTACGACCTCGCCACGACCTACCCGGCCCTGCCGTACCCCTATGTCGAGAATACCGGCGTCACCGATCTGCTTACGGGTGAGGCGAAGCTGAACGGGACCTTGTACGCCACGGAGTCGGTCTACGACGTATGGGTCTACTGGAGTACCGACAACGGCGGCACGAGCAAGGCGGCCTGGCTGGCGGACGGCGACAGTCAGTACATGGGCTCGTTCACCAACGTGGCGAGTACGGGCCTGGTGCACAGGATAACCGGCCTGCCGGCGTCGACCACGCACTACTACAACTACTACGCCAGCAACGTCGCGGCGGAAATCTGGGGCGATTCGTACATGTTCGGGTCGGCGGGAGCGCCCACGGTGGAGAACCGCGGGGCGACCGACATCGACGTGGGCACCGCCGCACTGCGGGGCGAGCTGACGGCCGGCGGGCTTGGCGACATCACCATCTGCTGGGGCACGACCGACGCGGGCACCAACAACGGTACAACGGCCTGGGACCACGTGGAGACCTTGGGCACGAAGAGCTCTGGAATCGTGTTCACCAACACGGTCACCGATGCCTTCTACGGCATCACCTACTACTACCGTTGCTACGTCACCAATGCCTGGGGCAGCGACTGGGCCGACTCGGCCGACACCTTCATGACCGAGTTCGGGAGTTCCCATGTCTACGACGGCGACGACGGCTACCTGGTCCACAGGGGGTACCACGTCAACAACGACGGCTGGCTGGACCTCAACAACAACGGCGGGGTGATGGACACGAACACGTACGTGCCGTACGGCACCACCACCTTGACCGCCGGTCCGGGCAACCGTGGTCTGAATTTCGACAACGACAACGACTTCAAGGGCACCGGTGCGATCAACCAGGACAACAACTACATGAACTTCTTCTTCGGCTACTTCACGGCGCCGGAGACGGGGGACTACAAGTTTCAGTTGTGGGAGCGGGACGATCCGTGCGGCATCTGGCTGGACCTGGATCGTGACGGCGTCTTCGAGTCCACCCAGGCCGGCCTGGGGGCGAATCGCGGCGAGCAGTTGGCCTGGAACGACCGCAGGGGTGTGCATACCGTCAGCCTCGAGGAGGACGAGGTCTACATGTTCGCGGCCACGCACCGCGAAGGGGGCGGCGGTTCTCAAATCGACGTCCAGTTCGAGACCCCGTCGCTGAGCTGGCGGACCGTCAAGCCCACCACCGACGCGGAGCAGGAAGGGATGTGGCGATACTGGCTGAGGGACGAGCCGGCCTACAGCATTACCAACGAGCTGCCCAGCGACCTTGCGCCGGGGCAGGCGCAGCTTAACGCGACGCTGCGCACCGAGGGCGCGGTGTACGATGTTACCGTGTACTGGAGCACGAATGACGGCGGCACCAACGCGGCGGCCTGGCTGGCGACCGGCAGCAGCGCCCACGTCGGCGCCTTCACGAATGTGGTCATCGACGTAGGCCACACGGCAGGGAGCCTGTCTGAGGGAACGACGTATTACTACGCCTTCCGCGGCACCAACGAATTGCACGAGATGTGGGCGCAGCCCTCCATGAGCTTCAATACGATGTCGGCGCCCACGGTCGACAACGGCGGCGGGGCCACGAATCTCGGCATCGGCACGGCTTCGCTGCAGGGCGAGCTCACGTCCGGCGGCGCGGCCGACATCTACGTCTGCTGGGGCATGAGCGACGCCGGCACAAACGGCGGCACGGCAGCCTGGGACCATGTCGAGGCCCTGGGGCAGGAGCTTGAGCTGCAGACGTTTGCCGCCGACATCAGCGGGACCTACTACGGTGTCCGCTACTACTACCGCTGCTATGCCACCAATGCCGTGGGCAGCGACTGGTCTGACTCGGCCGTTGGCTTCACGACAGAGTATCCCGGGGTCGAGGGGGGATTGCCCGCGACTAATGCGGTATTGTATCATCTTGACGCCGGCGCCATCCAGGGGCTTGCGGACGGCGCCTCCGTCTCGCAGTGGGACGACCTGTCCGGCAACGACAGGCACTTCACGCAGGGAACGGCGGGCCGGCGGCCGTTGTACAAGACCGGCGTCATCAACAGCATGCCTGCGATCCGGTTCGACGGTGGCGACGACCAGCTGACATGGAGTGGGGTCACGGCGCCGGAAACGGTGTTCATCGTAAACAGCGTTTTGACTCACGGTAGTCTTGACGGTGTCTGGGGGTCGAGCAACCCGGGCGACAAGGGCATCCGGCTGGCCGATGCCACGTCGTGGCGAAACAACGACAACAACGACTTCATGCGGGATGACGGAGACTCATACGTCAACGGAACGTCGACGCGGAGCTACGGTTCGCTTGGTACGTGGCATATCCTGATGCAGACGCGCGGATCGTCGCACACCTCGCCGTATAACGTGACGCACCTGGGCGGTTACTACTCTGGGCGGTACATCGACGCGGATGTTGCGGAAGTGATCGCATATGACCGCGTCGTGACGAGCGAGGAGCACGACGCGATCGGGGCGTACCTGGCGTACAAGTACGGTTTGACGACAGCCTATGGCGGCTACAGGCCGCCGGTCCCTATCGGCATCGCCAACGTCGGCGCGACCAACGTCACGCGGACGACCGCTGACCTGGTCGGGGTGCTGGAGGCGACCGGGTCGGTGTTCGAGGTGAGCCTGTACTGGGGCACGAACGACAATGCCGACGCCGCGGCCTGGATGGCGGACGGCGACGCAACGCGCCTGGCGCTCGGCACGTACACCAACGTGTGGGGGCACTCGGTCACGGGGTCCGTCTCATCGCTGACCAGCGACCGGACGTACTACTACACGATGGTCGCATCGAACGCGGTGACCAATATCTGGGCCGCGCCGAACGTGACCTTCGAGGCCGACTACACGCCGCCCTCGCCGTCGCCGATGACCTTTGCGGTGGTGCCGACAACGTTTGATGAGCACACGATCGTGATGACGGCCACGACGGCCACGGATCCGGCCGGGCCGGTGGAGTACACCTTCGAGAACACGAGCAACAGCAATGTCCGCGCGTGGAACACGAGTACGGTCTGGACCAACAGCGGGTTGATCGAGGGGCGCACGTATGGTTACCGGGTCAAGGCGCGTGACGCGTTGTTGAACGAGACCGAGTGGTCGGCCGAGGAAACAGCGGTAGCCCAGGCAGACGGCACGCCGCCCACGCCGAACCCGATGACCTTTGCCACGGCGCCGGCGCCCATCCACGCGACCGCGATCGGCATGACGGCCACGACGGCAACCGACGTATCGGAGCCGGTGGAGTATTACTTCCAGAACACGACCAACGGCCGGTTCCGCGACTGGAGTACGAGCACGGAGTGGATCAATACCGGCCTGACGCGCGGGGAGACGTACGGTTACCGGGTCAAGGCGCGCGACGCGATGGGGAACGAGACCGCGTGGTCGGCGG